>NZ_JAXCHR010000018.1:0-72353 GCF_035984465.1 Polaromonas sp. CG_9.5 | reverse complement strand
GCCCGGGAACTGCCCGAGCACGAGCGTCTGGCAATGAGGCAATCCAGGGCCGGGCCGCTTTGCGAGGAACTCCATCTTTGGCTGCGTCTGGAGCGCCAGCGCGTGCCCGACCGCAGTGCCATCGCCGGCGCCATCAACTACAGCCTGAACCGCTGGACGGCGCTGACGGCCTACCTGGTCGATGGCAACGTGGCCATCGACAACAACCATATTGAAAATCTCATGCGTCCGTGGGCAATGGGAAGAAAAGCATGGCTGTTCGCCGGCAGCGAGCTCGCCGGCCAGCGCGCCGCTGTCGTCATGAGCCTGGTGCAATCAGCCAGGATGAACGGCCTGGACCCGTGGGCGTACTTGAAAGACGTGCTCACACGACTGCCTGGCCACCTCAACAGCCGCATCGACGAGCTGCTGCCCCATCGCTGGCAGCCTGCGGACTGACTCTTCTCTAACCCGCAGCATATTTCGGCAAGCCTGGTCAAGGTGCCATGACGAGCCGCTTACTGCTGACCTGTCAGCCTACATTCCTTCTGGCAAATAAGTCCGTGGCGAAGGCCACGTACAGCCAGCTTTGGCAGGCGGACACATAAGTGAAGTCCGATACCCATAGCTGTTTTGATCTATCTGCCTTGAATTGCCGGTTGACCCGGTGCAGCGAGCGCGGTGCAGAGGTGTCAGGCACCGTAATTCGCACCACTTTGCCTCGGCGCACTCCACGCAAGGTCAGACGCCGCATGAGCCGCTCGACCGTGCACCGGGCAAATGCAGTGCCTTCACAGTTCATCTGCTTCCAGACCTTGTCGGTCCCATAGACCTGCCAGTTGGCGTGCCAGACCCATTGGATGTCTGGGCTCAATCGCTCGTCCTGCACGGCGCGCTCACAGTGCAAGGTGGGATTGCGCAGCTGTGCTGCATGGCGTCGGTACCAAGACGAGGCAGTCTGCAAGACTTTGCATATTGTCTCGACCCCGTATACATCCCGGTGCTGGTCGTCGCCCACAGCAACCATAACTCTCAGTTAGGGCTTGCGTTTGAACGCATTCCAACCGCAATGGTCGCCGTGCACGAAGGAGTCTTCACCCAAATATCCGGTGGCCGCGTACCCAGAATGCTTTCGGCCTGGCAAGCTTTGCTGTCGATACCTTAGCGGGCTTGTCCTAATGCGTCGCGCCAGTTGCCAGCAAATTCGCCAATTTAGTCCGGCAAGTGACTGCATCGTCGTCGAATAGCGCGCCTATCCATGCCGACTCACGCTGCTGAACTTTTTTCAGGAACTCGTCTGCACCTTTCATCTGGACAAATGCGTCAAACCCGGTTTCCAAAAATTGCTGCAGCGACTTAAGACCCGCCGTCGCAGCAGGGCGACGCATCATCTTGAGCAGGGTTCGCAGCCCGCGCATGCGCGTCAGGCGGTCCATTTCCTGACCGAGTTGCAGCACGACCTCCAGCTGATGGTGCCGGGCAGCTCTGTCCCCCAAACGACGCCAGCATCGGATATAGCGATCACATTCATTATCTTGCGGTGCGGCTGAAGCGTCTGCCATCCAGCAGCGTGCCATTTTGTCGTCCAGCGTTTCTGTCAGCGCATGGACTTCTGCCAGCGCTCCCGTCGTATTGACCACAGCTTGCGGAAACAGCCGGGCGATGGTGTTGGCAATGCGGCCGAACTGCTGGTCGCGTTGGGCGTAGTCCTTGTCGCTGTACAGCTCATGCAGAAAAAAAGAAGCTGCTGCTTGGTAGCGCGGATTGTGAAGCAGATCGGCGTAGGTGGCCTCAAAGCGGCGTGCCTGAAAGCGCTTGATCTCGGTGCTTGCCTGCGCCAATGCCGGGTCGCTCGCATGCTGCTGCCGAAACTGTGACACGACTTGCAGCGCGTCCTGTATTTTTTGTGCGGTTGAGTCCATACAAGCTGGAAGTGTAGCCAGACTCGCTAGAGACGGCGCTCTATAGAAACCGTTCGTCCCATGAGAAACTTCGCGCCATGCAAAAAAGAACACTGCTCAAGCTGGGCCTGACCTCTGCGGCGGTGATGCTGGTTGCTGGCGGTGCGGCAAGCTGGTGGCAGCCGGGTTTGCAAGTCAACGCCTCGCTGTCTCCGGCTGGGCGCGACGTGTTTTCGGCTATCGGTCGGGGCGTGCTTGACAAGAGCCTGCCGCAGGAAGCGGTTGCGCGTCAGGTGGCGCTTGATGGCTTGCTTAGCCGGGTCGATACCCTGGTGCAGGCTTTGCCGCCGCACGCGCAGGCCGAACTTTCGCAATTGCTGTCAGTGCTGGCCAGTGCGCCCGGACGACTTGCGCTGGCCGGACTGCGCCAGCCTTGGGCGCAAGCTTCGGTGGTTGACTTGCAGCAAGCGCTGCAGGACATGCGGCTGTCTGCGCTCGCCCTGCGCCAGCAGGCCTATGGCGCTCTGCATGACATTGCGACGGGTGCGTATTTTGCCGATGCAGCTACCTGGTCTTTGCTGGGCTATCCCGGCCCGCTGAAAATCTGAACTGCCTTTTTTGCACGAACGGGAACCCCATGAGTCAATTGAACGACCCCATCAAAGACGGCATTAGGCGTGGCTGGAAAGTCTCGGGCGGCGCGTTGGGGCCCGTTGCAGAAAAAATCGTCTGCGATGTGGCCATCATTGGCAGCGGCGCTGGTGCCGGCATCACGGCTGAATTGCTGGCCAAGGCTGGGCTGCAGGTAGTCATCATTGAAGAAGGGCCGCTCAAGAGCAGCACCGACTTCAACCAGCTGGAATCGGAGGCCTACCCTTCGCTTTACCAGGAAAGCGCCGCGCGCAAGACCGAAGACAAGGCGATCAATATCTTGCAGGGCCGCTGCGTTGGAGGCTCCACCACGGTGAACTGGACCAGTTCCTTTCGCACGCCGCCTTCCACGCTCAAGTTCTGGCAAGACCGGTTCGGCCTGAGCAGCTACAGCCCGGAAGCGCTGGCGCCTTATTTTGCGCAGGCCGAGCAGCGCTTGAACATCACGCCGTGGCTGGCTGCGCCCAACGAAAACAATGAATTGCTGCGGCGTGGTGCCACGCAACTGGGCATTGCGTCTGCCGTCATCCCGCGCAACGTCAAGGGCTGCTGGAACCTGGGCTCGTGTGGTCTGGGCTGCCCGACCAATGCCAAGCAGTCAATGCTCGTCACGACGATTCCGGCTGCGCTGGACCTGGGGGCGCAGTTGTTGACCGAAGTGCGGGCCGAGCGGTTTGAGCTGGCCAACGGCAAGGTGACGGCGCTGATTTGCCGAAATATTGAGTCAAACAGTGCGCTTGTGCAATCTGGACGGGCGCAAGCAGCTATAAAAATAGTAGCAAAACATTACGTTCTGGCGGGTGGCGCCATCAACTCGCCCCCCGTGTTGTTGCGCTCGGGCGCGCCTGATCCGCATGGCCGGCTGGGAACCCGGACTTTTTTGCATCCGGTGGTGATGTCGTCGAGCGTATTTGCGCAAAAAGTCGAAGCCTGGAGCGGCGCGCCCCAGTCGATTTACACCGATCATTTTCTGCAAACCCAGCCGGTTGACGGCGTCATGGGCTACAAGCTCGAAGCGCCACCGCTGCATCCGCTGATTTTTGCCTCCACCGTGCCGGGTTTCGGTCAGGGGCAGCATGACTTGCTGACCTCTTTTCCGCACAACCACACGCTGCTGGCGCTGCTGCGCGATGGTTTTCATGATGAGGCACCGGGCGGCAAGGTGGGCTTGCGTGGTGACCACTCTGCTGTGCTCGACTATCCGCTGAGCGACTATGTGATGGACGGTGCGCGCCGGGCGCTGCTGTCGATGATGGAAATCCAGTTTGCGGCGGGCGCGAAGCAGGTTTTTCCGCTGCATGAAATGGCCGCGCCCTACACCTCGTGGGCGCAGGCGCGCGCGGCGGTGCTGGCGCTGCCGATGAAGCCGCGCCTGCTCAAGATGGTGAGCGCCCATGTCATGGGCGGTTGCGGCATGGCCAGCACCGAAGCGCAAGGGGTGACGCAGCCCGATGGTGTGCATTGGCAGCTGGAGAATCTGTCGATTCATGACGGTTCGCTGTTTCCGACCAGCATTGGCGCCAATCCGCAGCTGTCGGTGTATGGCGCAGTGAACAGGCTGGCGCAAAACCTGGCCAAAAAACTGACGGGCCGCGACGTCGTGCTGGCCTGAACGACCGCAGTCGCTATCTATGCTGGCATCCCTGCAACGCTTGATGACGCTGTCGCTGGTGGGAGCCGCTTGCGGCTGGCTGCTGTATTTCGGCCAAAGCCAGCCCGTGCTGGCTTTGGCTGGTTTTATAGCGATAACTCTGGGCTACTCAGTGTTTCTTGCTATTGAATTCATACTCCTCAGGCGGGTGAACCAGAGCGACCCCGCACCCCAAGCCACTTGGCGTGAACTGCTGGCCGCGTGGTGGGGTGAAACCTTGATTGCACCGCAGGTATTCTGCTGGCGTCAGCCTTTTCGCCCGAACGCTTGCCCGGATCAGCTGTCGCCGCCAGCGCGAGTGCAGGGCCGCCGTGGCGTAGTCTTTGTCCATGGGTTCTTTTGCAATCGCGGCTTGTGGACGCCGTGGCTCAGGCAGTTGGAGGGCACGGGCCATGCTTTCGTGGCGGTCAACTTGGAACCGATTTTTTGCTCGATTGACGACTATGTACCGCTGCTTGAAGACGCGGTTCGGCGCGTCACCGATGCCACCGGACAGCCGCCGGTCGTGGTCTGCCACAGTATGGGCGGCCTGGTGGCGCGAGCCTGGCTCAAACGCATGAAGGCCGACGCGCGTGTCCATCATGTGGTGACGATAGGCACCCCGCACCGGGGCACTTGGCTGGCGCGTTTTGGCCACGGCCACAATGGCCGCCAGATGCGCCTGCTGTCCGACTGGCAAACGCAGCTCGACCATGAGATGCCTGCGGGTCGCCCGGCGATTTTCACGTGCTGGTATTCGAATTGCGACAACATCGTTTTTCCGGCCTCGACCGCAACGCTGCCCGGCGCGCGCAACCGGCTGATTCGCGGTGTGGCGCATGTGCAACTGGCGTTTGTGCCGCAGGTCATGCAGGAAACGCTGGCCTTGCTGGAAGAAAGCCCTGCGTGATCATTTTTTCGGGCTGGCGTGGCGTTTCATGACGGCGCGGCTGGGCATAAAGTCTGCAACATCTCGCAAAATAAGCAAATTCTTTGTGACAATTGGGGTTTTCAGTGTTTGTCATTCTGCGCATGGATTTTCCGGCGTGGAGGGTGCAAGCCTGTTTTCGACGGCGTCATGGGCTGCCGGGGCTGCTGCTTCCGTGTCCGTTGCCTCTAGGTAACTTCAGAAATAGCGAGCGTTTTTATGCCCTTGATCGTGGTGATTGATGATGATGCGGGCACCCGCCTGCTGGTCAGCCAGGTGCTAAAAAAAGAAGGCTACCAGGTCATGGCTGCAGAAGACGGCGCCAAAGGGCTGGCGTTGATTCGTGAGCACAAGCCCGACCTGGTCGTCAGCGATGTCCAGATGCCGTTTGTGGACGGCTTCGAGGTGCTGGACCAGGTGCGCAACGACGACGCGCTGGCCGAAACTGCCGTGATTTTGCTCACCTCGCTGCAAGACCGCAGCTACATGCGCCAAGGCATGACGACTGGCGCAGACGACTACCTGACCAAGCCTTTTGCGCCGCAGGAGTTGCGCGAAGCAGTCAGTGCGCAGTTGAACAAACGCGACCGGGCCGAGCTTATGCGCACGCAGGGCGTTGGCAAGGCGGTGCAGATCGCGCTTGACGACCAGCGCCAAAAGATCGGCGCGCTGTACGAAAAGCGCATGGTCCAGGCGCTCAGTGAGCAGTGGCCCGAAAGCAGTCCGGCGCAGGAACAGCACAAGTTTGCCAGCGCCACGGTGCTGTATGCCGACATGCGCGACTATGGTTTGTGGACGCAAACCCTGAGCAGCACCGAGTTCAGCGAAATCGTGCAGCAGCTCTACAGCAGCGTGGGCGACACCGTCTATCTGTTTGGCGCGCACACCATGCAGTTTGTGGGCTCCGGCATGCTGTGCGTGTTTGTCGATGCGGCAGATACCCATTCCGTCAATCATGGCCTGCGGGCGGTGCGTGCCGCGCTGGGGCTGGCCAATGCAACCCGGCGCATCGATGCCTATGTGCAAAAGCATTTTGCCGAACGTCGGTTGCCAAAATTTTCGCTCGGCGTGGCGCTGCACAGCGGCCCGGTCACGTTTGCCAGCCTGGACGGCCTGATCAGCCGCACCGGCCAGACCACGCCCGTGGGCGACACCGTGGCAGCGGCGCTGAAGTTGTTTCAAGGTGAACCGCGTCTGGACTGGACCGTGGCGGCCAGCGTGCAGGCGGTGCGGCTGGTGACCGGGGCGGTTCGCACCGGTCAACGGGCGCTGGTTCAGGTGCCGGGACGAAGCAATCCCATGGATACGCTGGAAATCCTGGGCCTGACATGAAGGCTGGCCCGCAGCAGCCCGTGCGAACTTTCTCGCTGCGAACGGTGCTGGTTACCAGCCTGCTGCTGTTTGCCCTGCTGCCTGCGGCGACCGTGGGCTGGTTTTTGTACCGCAGCAGCCTGCAAAGCGCGCAGATGCTGGCGGAAAAAATTATTGAAGACGTGGCGCAGCGGGTCAAAACAAATACCGAAGCCCATCTGGCGCAAGCCCATGTCATGCTGAACGGCCTGGTGCAGGACCAGCCCGATGCCACTGCCGTGCTGCGGGCGCGCCAGTTGATCGAGACGCCGGCATTGTTCGAGCAAACTGCTTTTGCCCTGACGCGCATGACGCCTGAAGTTCCCCGCATCTACCTGGGCAATGTTCACGGCGAATACAGGGGTGTTGAAACCTTTAGGCAAGACGCTGTCAGCGTGGTGCAGGTGGGCGAGCGCAAGCCGGGCGACCCAGGACGACAGCTCTTCCGGGCCGAATACCCCGGCGACCGACGGCAGCCCCAACCCTCCGGGCGCGACCGCTATGAGCCGCGCCAACGACCCTGGTATCAGGCCGCAATAGCGCAAAAGGGGCGAACTTTTACGCCAGTGACCGTCTCGGCCACTGACCGGCAACTGCGCATCGCACTGGCGCAGCCGGTTTATGGCGGCGACGGTGGTGGTGCGCTGGGGGTGTTTGCCCTGGACTTGCCCTTGAAGCACTTGGGCGAAATGCTGCAGGGTATGCGCATCAGCGCGCATGGCGCGGTTTTTCTGGTTGATGAGCAGGGTTTTCTGGTGGCCAGCTCGACCGGCGACGAACTTTTTTCCGGTCCGCCCGACCATCTGCAGCGCCACAAGCCACTGCAAAGCCTTAACGCCCTGGTTCGCCGCGCCTATACCGGAGCCGCCCCGAGTCTAGGGAAAATGCTGGAGTCCAGCGTGCAGCGTGTGTCTTTCCTGCACCGCATTGCGATGGCTGACGACACGCTGATGGTGGCGCTGAAGCCTTTTGGCGAAAGCGTGGGCGTGCGCTGGAGTCTGGTGGTGGTGGCGCCCGAGAGCGACTTCACCGCCGGTGCGCAGGCGGCACTGAAAAAGACGCTGCTGGTCACCGGGCTGATCCTGCTGCTGGGCGCCTTGCTGGCCATTGCATTGGCGTGGTGCCTGAGTCAGCATTTCAAGCGCTTGAGCCAAGCAGCTGCCCAGCTGGCGCGGGCCGAGGTGCCACCGGTTCATCGACATGCCCGCATCGCCGAAGTCAGGCAACTTTCGCAAACCCTGCACGACAGCGCCGAAGAGCTGAAGCGCAGCCGTGCCGCCGTCAAGGTGCAAACGCTGGCGCTGCACGAGGCCAACGACACGCTGGAGGCGCGGGTGGCAAGCCGCACCGCCGAGCTGAACGCCTCGCGTGAAGAGGCGTTGGGCGCGGTGCGTGCCAAGGCCGCTTTCCTGGCCACCATGAGCCACGAAATCCGCACGCCGCTCAATGGCGTGGTAGGCATGACCACCTTGCTGGCCGACACCCCGCTGGACGCCGAGCAGCGCGACTATGTCCACACCATGCGCATCTCCAGCGACCAGCTGCTGGGCGTCATCAATGACATTCTTGATTTTTCAAAAATCGAATCGGGCAAGCTGGAGCTGGAAAACGAGCCGCTCAACCTGCTCGGAACGATTGAAGAGGCCTGCGACATCGGCGCGCCGCGCGCCCGTGAAAAAGGGCTTGAGCTGCTGGTCGACATCGGGGACGAGCTACCCGGCTGGGTGCGCGGCGACGTGACGCGGCTGCGCCAGGTGCTGCTGAACCTGGTCAACAATGCCGTCAAGTTCACCGAAAAAGGTCAGGTCGTCGTTTCAGCCCATGTGCTTGAAGACTTCAGTCCTTGCCAAGGCGCGCTGGTCGAGTTCCGCATCAAGGACACCGGCATCGGCATTGCACCGGATCGCCAGGCGGCCCTGTTCCAGTCCTTTGTCCAGGTCGATGCCAGCACCACCCGCAAATACGGCGGCACCGGGCTGGGGCTGGCCATCTGCAAGCGGCTGGCCGGGCTGATGGGGGGTGCCGTCGGGCTGGAGTCGGTGCCTGGCGAAGGCTCGACTTTCTGGTTCACCGCCCGGCTCGGCCATACCGACGCGCCGGAAGTCGCCATGCTGTCTTCGCTGCACATGGTCAGCCTGGCCGGCAAGCGGGCCGCCGTGGTGGACGACACGCTGGTCAACTTGCGTATTCTGGACAAGCAGCTCAGGCGCTGGGGCATGGAGCCGGTGCTGTTCGAGCGCGCCGCCGAAGCGCTGGCCTGGCTGGAGACCAATTCGGTCGATGTCGTCGTGACCGACATGCACATGCCCGACATGGACGGCCAGACCTTTGCCGCACTACTGCGCGAACGCACGCCCGACACGCCCATCGTGCTGCTGACCTCGGGCACCATGCCCAGCGGCGAGCAGGCGCGGCTGTTTGATGTGCGCTTGCTCAAGCCTTACCGGCAATCCCAGCTTTTTGAGTCGCTGGCGCGCGTCACGTCTGCGGTAGCCGCTATACAAAACGTAGCAAAACCGGCGCTGGTCGCCGCCCGCAACCAGTTCATTTTGGTGGTCGATGACAACGCCATCAACCTGAAAGTTGCGCTGGCCATGCTGACCAAACTCGGCTACGAAGCCGCCACGGCGCTGAACGGTCAGGAGGCGGTGGAGCGCGTTGCAGCGTCGCTGCGCACCGGCACCGGCGAGACGCCACGCCAGTACGCCGCCATCCTGATGGATGCCAACATGCCCGTCATGGACGGCTTCGTGGCGTCCCGCCTCATCATCAGCAACCACGGCAAGTGCGCGCCGCCCATCATTGCGCTGACCGCCTCGGTGCTTGAAGAAGACCGTCAGCGCTGTCTGGAAGCCGGCATGCTGGGTTTTTTGCCCAAACCGCTGAGGATTGACGAGTTGGCCGAATCGCTGATGCGTTATGCCCATCCGCCCGAAGCCGATGACACTATTAAAACAATAGCTGATGACGCAACAGCAGCCTGCGCAACAAGCCTAAATGACCTGAATTGTGAACAGCGGCTGATGGACTGGGGCCGGCTGGAGCAGTTCCGGGAGTTTGACGACGACGCGCGCAGCATGACGCGCGAAGTGGTGGCGCTTTTCACCAAGGAAATGCCCCAGCGCCTTGAAGATATTCGGGGCGCTTTGCTGGCCTGTGACAGCGCCGCCCTGTCGCGCGCCGCCCATGCGGTGAAAGGAGCCGCCTCCAACGTCGGCGCCCAGGCGCTGAGCGGGGCGTGCAGTACGCTGGAGCAGTCCTGCCTGCAAGGCCAGTCGCCGGCAGACGCTGCCAGTCAGGTCACCGGCATCATGCAGTTTGCCGGCAAGACCTGTGAGGCGCTTCAAGACTTCATGGCGCAGACCGACTCGCCGGCCTGCTGATCCATTCAAGCGCGTACCCGGCCGCAAGCGCTTCAGCCGCTCGCCGGGCCTTGCCAAATGCCCACGCGGCGTACGGATTCGCGGTCACAGCGGTGAAAATCGGGCGGTGGCTTACAGGGACGGCAGAAAAGCAAAGATGACGTTGCTGCACTGCAACATTTTTTGACGAAAAGAGCCTCATAACTGCTACTGATTAAATAGCTGCTTGTTGGCGTGGGTACTGCGCAGAAGCCATTTTTAATGCTTGATTTTGTCAAAATTGCAGTCGCAGGGATTTTCCCCGATAGAGTGATTTATCTAGGGATAACCCTTATATTGGCGTCATGGTTAATCCGGGAACTCTCTTAAAAACATCCTTCCAGGCAGGCCGGGACTTTTTCCGCCAGCCGGCACAGGACAGCGCACAGCGTCAAGCTGCACCGCCCCGCGTGTCGTCGGTCATCGTTCCGATTCGCTCCATCGGGCCCAGCCACGGCGAGCGCATTGCCGCGCATTTGCTGGCACTCAGCCCGTCAGACCGTTATCTGCGCTTTGGTTATTCGGCCAACGACGAGCAGATCAGGCGTTATGTCGATGGGCTTGATTTTGAGCGCGACGAGATCTTCGGCATCTACAACCGCCGGCTGGAGCTGATTGCGATGGCGCATCTGGCCTTTTCCACCGATCCCGAGCTGAAAAGCTGCGCAGAATTTGGCGTTTCGGTGCTGGCCCATGCGCGTGGCCGGGGTTACGGCGCCCGCCTGTTCGACCGGGCGGTGATGCATTCGCGCAATGAAGGCGTCGAGATGATGTTCATCCACGCGCTGAGCGAAAACACCGCCATGCTCACGATTGCCCGCAAGGCCGGTGCCACGGTGGTGCGCGACGGCTCCGAGAGCGAAGCCTATCTCACGCTGCTGCCCGCAGACATGGATTCACGCGTCAGCGAACTGCTCGAAGAGCAGATTGCCCAGACCGATTACCGCCTGAAAGTGCAGGCCAGGCAGTTCTGGAATTTTCTGGCGATGCTGCAGGAAGTCCGGCAAGGCGTGCGCGACAGCCGCGACCGCTCAAGGATGTAAAGTCCCCACGCTTCCCTCTGCGTGGGGTTCGCTGCCTCCCGAGTAGTGTTGCGCCTGCGGCCCGGCAAAGCCGGTTTCGCGGCCCCTGCTGCCGGGGAACTTCCCGTCCGCCGGGTGGGAGCTGGCCTTGGCTTGTGTGCCGACATTCCCGCTCAAGCGGGAATCCAGCCGCATCTGCCGGCAAGACTGACAGCCTCGAATCCACCGCATCCGGGTTACCCCCGCCTGCGCAGCGTCAAAAATTTAAGCTATCCTAGGCCGCTTCTCCACTACCGACCGCCCTCACGTGTCCGATGTTCCTCCCAGTCGTTCTTCCAAAACGGAAGACAAGCGCGGCTTTTTGCAAAAGCTCGCTGAAATGCTCCACCCCGGCCCGGACTCCAGAGCCGAGTTGATCGAAACCCTGGTGGAAGCCCAGGACAATGATGTCATCGGCCAGCAAAGCCGCGAAATGCTCGAAGGCGTGATCCGCATGGCCGACATGACGACCGGCGATGTCATGGTGGCCGCGCCGCGCATGGATCTGGTCAACATTGATGCGCCGTTTGATGAACTGCTGCACCTCATCATCGACACCGCCCATTCGCGGTTTCCGGTTTTTGAGGATGAAAAAGAAAACATCATCGGCATCCTGATGGCCAAGGATTTGCTCAAACTGCAGCGCGCGCCTGAACTCAATATCCGCGCCTTGCTGCGCCCGGCCGTGTTTGTGCCGGAAAGCAAGGGCCTGAACGAGCTGCTGCGCGAGTTTCGTGACAACCGCAATCACCTGGCCATCGTGATTGACGAATTTGGCCGCGTGGCCGGCCTGATCACGATTGAAGACGTGCTGGAGCAAATCGTCGGAGAAATCGAGGACGAGTTTGATATTGCCGAAGACGAGGGCGATATTTTCGGCCTCACCGACCACACCTACCGCGTGAACGGCGACACCTCGATCGAACGCGTCAACGAGTCGTTTGACGTGCAGTTGCCTGAAACCGACTTTGAAACCATTGGCGGCCTGGTGGCGCACGAAATGGGCCACGTTCCCAAGCGCGGCGAACACTACGCGCTGGCCGGCCTGCAGTTCACCGTGCTGCACACCAAGGGCGGCGCGGTGCGCTGGTTCAAGGTATCGCCCGCCGCCCTCGCCGCGACAGACGCTGCTGCGTGACGGTCGTGACGCCCGTGACCTGCTGCATGAGCAGCCGATTGGCCGCATGAAAGCGGCCTCGACCGCCCACTACGGAGCAGGGGGCGCTCCACGGGCGAAGAAATCGGCCGCCCATTCGCTCACGCTGCTTCAAATCGCTATTGTTTTAATTGCTGGATGCTTTCATGCCGCCAGCATGGCATGGCCTTTTCCTTTCGGCTCGGTAGTCGGACTGGTGCAGGGCCAGCCCGCAGGCGGGTTGCAATTGCTGGCGCTGGCTTTGCTGGCCGGACAACTGGACGGCGCGCGTTCATGGCAGCGCGGCGCCTGTCTGGGCAGTTTGTTTGCCACCACCATGATGTGCGCCACCTTCTGGTGGCTGTTCATTTCGCTGCATACCTATGGCGGTTTGGCGGCGCCGCTGACGGTGGCGGCTATTGTGCTGCTGTCGGCCTTGCTGGGGCTGTATTACGCGGCGGCTGCGGGGCTGTTTGTGGCCTTGGCGCCTGCCCGGCCTGCGCTGCGTGCTCTTGTTTTTGCAGCGTTGTGGCTGCTGGCCGAATTGGCCCGGGTCAGGCTGCTGACGGGTTTTCCGTGGGGCGAGGGCGGTTACGCCCATGTCGACGGCTGGGCGCGGCCGCTGGCGGCCTGGGTCGGCGTGCATGGCTTGACGTTCATGGCGGCGTGGGTCGCGGCCTGGCTGGCGTTTTGCGTGCTTGCCACCAAAACGCGCTGGGTCAGCGCCGGGGCGCTTGCCGTGCTGAGCGTGCTGCTGGCGTGGCTGCCGGTTTTCAACATCGCGGATGTCGAGGCTGACCCGGCGCTGGTCAAACCTCTGTCGGTCACGCTGCTGCAGGGCAATATTCCGCAGGATGAAAAATTTGTTGGTGGCACCGGCGTTATTTCGGCGCTGCGTTGGTATGGCGAGCAGTTGGGGGAAGCCAAAACCGCGCTGGTGGTTGCGCCCGAAACGGCGCTGCCGCTGCTGCCGCAGCAATTGCCCGAGGGTTACTGGGATGCGTTGCAGGCCAGGTTTGCCACCGGCACACAAGCCGCGCTGATTGGTTTGCCGCTCGGGGACTACAACACCGGTTATTCAAATTCGGTGCTGGGTTTCAAACCCGCGCTGCCCTCTGCAGCTGGCCAGCCCGCGCCCCCACCGTACCGTTACGACAAGCACCATCTGGTGCCTTTTGGCGAGGTCATTCCGCCCGGTTTTCACTGGTTCATCAAGCTGATGAATATTCCGCTGGGCGACTTCAATCGCGGCGCGGTCGGCCAGCCGTCGTTTGACTGGCAGGGCCAGCGGCTGGCACCCAACATTTGCTATGAGGATTTGTTTGGCGAAGAACTCGGCGCGCGTTTTGTCGATGCGGCCTCAGCGCCGACGATTTTTGTCAATGTCAGCAATATTGGCTGGTTTGGCAACACCGTGGCCATTGACCAGCATTTGCAGATTTCGCGCATGCGTTCGCTGGAGTTTGGCCGGCCCATGATTCGTGCCACCAACACCGGCGCGACGGTCATCATCAACCATCGCGGTGAAGTCACGCACTCATTGCCACGCCACACCCGGGGCGCTCTGGTGGGCGACGTGCAGGGGCGCAGCGGCGTCACGCCCTACGCCTGGTGGGTGGGCCGGTTTGGGCTGTGGCCGCTGTGGGCGCTGGGGCTTGTGATCGCGTCAGGGGCGTTTGCGGGCCGGCGTCGCTGATTCATTCGCGGCTGGGCGCGGGGCTTTGCGCCATCATCTGCTGCAGCAAATCCGGCAGCATGCCCACCATACGCAAGGCGTCCTGACTGGGCGGCGTGCTGGCCGCCACATACATTTGCAGTGAAATCGGGGCAGAGTCAGGCAGCGGCACCGCCGTGATGGAGGACTTGTCAAGATTGCGCGCCGTCAGAAAATCAACCACCGTCCAGCCCATGCCCCGCTTGACCAGCTCCAGCGCCAGCCGCGACGTATGCACTTGCAGGCTGGCCGTTGAAGTGTGCTCCAGCTGACTGGCCAGGGCGTTAATGGATTGGCACATCGGGTCTTCACCCACCAGCCTGACCAGCGGCATGCGGTTCAAAAACAACATGGGATTTTGACGCCGCGCCCGCAGGGCACGTGCCCAGATGTCAGACCGGACGGCCAGGTACGGCGTGCCACTCACCAAGGCGGTATTGGTCACCAGCGGATGCGGATGGGCATAAAACCCGAGCGCAAAGTCCACGCGGCGGGTCACCAGTGCCTCGACCATCTGGTCTTGATGCAGCGTACGCACCTCCAGATTGACGCGCGGATAACGCGCCAAATACGTTTCCAGCACCAGCGGCAAAAACTCGTGGCTGATGGACGGCAGGGCCGCCAGCCGCACCTGCCCGCCCTCGCTCTGGCGCAGGTTGACGGCAATACGCCTGAGCTCGTCGAGCTTGCGGTGGATCAGCGCGGACTCTTCAAACAGCACGCGCGCCTCAGGCGTCGGCGCCAGCGTGCCTTTTGAGCGGACGAACAATTTGTAGCCCAGCTGCAGCTCGGTATGCCCGATGGTTTTGCTGACCGCCGAGGGGGTGACGCAGATCAGCCGTGCAGCCGCGCTCATATTGCCGGTTTGCATGACAGCCTGGAAAACTTCGAGTTGCCTGAGGTTCATGGCGGTCGGGCAGGGGTACGCGGGAGGAGGAGGGTGTGAGTTTCAGGCACAACTGGGCCCAAATTATGCATCGCCATTGAGCGGCGGCCCTCACTACCATGAGCGACCTTTGACGCTCAGGCGTCAAGGCCGGGCATTCAACAAGCGCCATTTCCATTGGCCCCTTTAAAAACTTTGAGAGACACCTGATGCAAACGCAAACACACTTGCCATTGAAAATCGCCAAACTCGTGGCCGGGCTGGGCCTGGCCGCCATGGCCTCGCTGGCGATGGCGCAAGCCGCCAAGCCGAATGTCGTGATTCTGGCCACCGGCGGCACCATTGCGGGCGCGGGCGCGTCAGCACTGAACAGCGCCACCTATGCCGCTGCCAAAGTCGGTGTGGACAAGCTGATTGCCGGTCTGCCCGAGCTGGCCACCGTGGCCAATGTGCGCGGCGAGCAGGTGTTCCAGGTCGCCTCGGAAAGCCTGACCAACGACAACCTGCTGACGCTGGCCAAGCGTGTTTCGGCACTGGCCAAGCAGTCTGATGTGGACGGCATCGTCATCACCCACGGCACCGACACGGTCGAAGAAACCGCCTACTTCTTGACGCTGGTAGAGCGCACCAGCAAGCCCATCGTGATGGTCGCCTCGATGCGCCCCGGTACGGCGTTGTCAGCTGACGGTGCGCTCAACCTGTTCGACGCCGTGGCCGTGGCCGGCAGCAAGGACGCCGTGGGCAAGGGCGTGTTGCTGACCATGAACGACACCATCGAAAGCGGTCGTGATGTGAGCAAAAACATCAACATCAAGACCAACGCGTTCTCCAGCCAGTGGGGCCCGCTGGGCATGATTGTGGAAGGCAAGAACTATTGGTTCCGCGCCCCCGTCAAGCGCCACACCATGAACTCCGAGTTCGACATCGACACCATCACCTCGCTGCCCAACGTGGGCATCGCCATGGGGTACGAAGGCGTCGAGCCTACTGCCATCGAAGCACTGGGCAAAAGCGGCGTGAAAGCGCTGGTTCATGCCGGCACCGGCAACGGCTCCGTGGCCAACCGCATCGTGCCTTACCTGCAAAAAGTGCGCGCCGATGGTGCCATCGTGATCCGCAGTGCGCGCGTGCCGGACGGTTTCGTGCTGCGCAATGCCGAGCAGCCTGATGACAAGTACGACTGGGTCGTTGCGCACGATCTGCGCCCGCAAAAGGCCCGCATTCTGGCGATGGTCGCCCTGACCAAGACCAGCGACACCAAGGAACTGCAGCGCATTTTCTGGGAATATTGAAACGCGCCTGCCTGCGCGCCGTCCGCGCGCAGGCAGGGCTGGGGTCGTCAACCGGCCCACTGAAAGTGCAAAAACCCCCGGTACGCCTTGTGCCGGGGGTTTTCTTTATGGGGGTGACGATAATAGGCGGCTACACGTTTTTTGCCACGGCCCATTCTTATGCTCACTTTCCAGCAAATTATTCTGAAACTGCAGACCTACTGGGCCGACCAGGGCTGCGCACTTTTGCAGCCCTACGACATGGAAGTCGGCGCGGGGACTTCGCATACTGCTACTTTTTTAAGAGCGCTTGGCCCCGAGCCCTGGAAAGCGGCCTACGTGCAGCCCAGCCGCCGCCCGAAAGATGGCCGTTACGGCGAAAACCCGAACCGCCTGCAGCACTATTACCAATACCAGGTGGTGCTCAAACCCGCACCGGCCAACATTCTGGAGCTGTACCTCGGCAGCCTTGAAGCGCTGGGGTTCGATCTGAAGAAAAACGACATCCGTTTTGTCGAAGACGACTGGGAAAACCCGACGCTGGGCGCCTGGGGCCTGGGCTGGGAAGTCTGGCTCAACGGCATGGAAGTGACCCAGTTCACCTATTTCCAGCAGGTTGGCGGCATTGACTGCAAACCGGCCACTGGCGAAATCACCTACGGCCTGGAGCGTCTGGCGATGTACCTGCAAGGCGTGGACAACGTCTACAACCTGCAGTGGACCGAAGGCCTGACGTATGGCGACGTGTACAAGCAAAACGAGGTCGAGCAATCGACCTACAACTTCGAGCACAGCGACACCGATTTCCTGTTCACCGCCTTCACCGCGCATGAAAAGCAAGCCAAATACCTGATCGAGCAGCAACTCGCCTTGCCGGCCTACGAGCAAGTGCTCAAGGCCGCGCACAGCTTCAATTTGCTGGACGCGCGCGGCGCGATCAGCGTGACCGAACGCGCCGCCTACATGGGCCGCATCCGCAATGTGTCGCGCCTGGTCGCGCAAAGCTATTACGAAAGCCGTGAGCGCCTGGGTTTCCCGCTGGCGCCGCGCGAATGGGTTGAACAGATGAGAAAAACCAGCAAACCAGCCAAGAAGGGTGCCTGAGAAATGACGACGAAAAACCTTCTGGTTGAACTGTTTGTAGAAGAGCTGCCCCCCAAGGCGCTGAAAAAACTCGGTGACGCGTTTGCCGGCGTGCTGGCCGAGCAGCTCAGGGCGCAGGGGCTGGCCACCGCTGAATCCGTGGTCACGGCCTATGCTTCGCCGCGCCGCCTGGCTGCGCACATCAGCCAGGTTGGGCTCAAGGCTGACGACAAGGCGGTGCAGCAAAAGCTCATGCCGGTGTCGGTCGGGCTGGATGCCTCGGGCCAGGCCAGCCCTGCGCTGATCAAGAAACTGCAGGCGCTGGGGGCCGATGTGTCTGACCCGGTGGCTGCTGTCGCCGCTTTGATGCGCGCGCCCGACGGCAAGGCCGAAGCGCTGTTCTATGACAGCCTGGTGACGGGTGCGACGCTCGATGTTGGCCTGCAAAAAGCGCTGGAAGAGGCGATTGCCAAGCTGCCGATTCCGAAGGTCATGAGCTACCAGCTGGAAACCGACTGCGAACTGCCCGGCTGGACCAGCGTGAACTTTGTGCGCCCGGCGCACGGTCTGGTTGCACTGCATGGCAGCACGGTCGTGCCGGTTAATGTGCTGGGCTTGACGTCCGGCAACTTCACGCATGGCCACCGTTTTGAAGCCGCCGTAGACCCGGTGGTGTTTGCAGATGCCGACAGCTACGCCGCCACGCTGGAAATTGACGGCGCGGTGATTGCCAGCTTTGCTGCCCGCAAAACCGAAATCGCCCGCCAACTGGCCGAAGCCGCCACGGAAGTCGGCGGCGGCGTGATGCCGATTGACGACGACGCGTTGCTGGACGAAGTCACGGCGCTGGTCGAGCGGCCGAATGTGCTGGTCTGCACGTTTGAAAAAGAGTTCCTCGACGTGCCGCAGGAATGCCTGATTTTGACCATGAAGGCGAACCAGAAATACTTTCCGTTGCTCGATGCCGAGGGCAAGCTGACAAACCAGTTTTTGGTCGTCAGCAACATCTCGCCTGACGACGCCAGCGCCGTGATTGGCGGCAACGAGCGCGTCGTGCGCCCGCGCCTGGCCGATGCCAAGTTCTTCTTTGACCAGGACCGCAAGAAGACGCTGGCGTCGCGCGTGGCGGGGCTGGACAAGGTGGTTTATCACAACAAGCTGGGCTCGCAAGGCGAGCGTGTTGAGCGCGTAAGGGCGATTGCCAAGGCGATTGGCCAGCAACTCGGCGGAGATGCGCTGGCAGAACAAGCCAGCCAGGCCGCACTGTTGGCCAAGACCGATCTGGTCACCGACATGGTCGGCGAATTCCCGGAATTGCAGGGCACGATGGGCCGTTATTACGCGCTCAATGACGGCCTGAGCCTTGACGTGGCCGACGCGATTGAAGACCACTACAAGCCACGTTTTGCCGGCGACACGTTGCCGCGCAACATGACCGGCGTGGTGGTGGCGCTGGCGGACAAGCTCGAAACGCTGGTCGGCATGTTCGGCATCGGTAATCTGCCAACGGGCGACAAAGACCCGTTTGCGCTGCGCCGCCATGCGCTGGGCGTGATCCGGATGCTGGTCGATAAAGACCTGCCGCTGGACTTGGGTGCGTTGGTACGCGATGCCGGTCAGGTTTTTGGTGACAAGATCACCGACACCTCCGTGGCGCTGACCGATTTCATCTACGACCGCCTCGCCGGCTCCCTGCGCGAGCAAGGCTTCAGCGCGCAGGAAGTCGATTCAGTCGTGTCCCAAAAACCGCAGCGCCTCGGCGATGTCGCCAAGCGCCTGGCCGCCGTTCGCACCTTTGCCGCATTGCCCGAAGCGCCGGCGCTGGCCGCTGCCAACAAGCGCATCAGCAACATCCTGAAAAAAGCCCAGGAAGTGGACGCGCATGTCAGCGAACTGTTGCTCAAGGAACCGGCTGAAATCGCCCTGTACGCCGCGATGAAAGACGTGGTTCCCCAGGCCAATGCCCAGTTTGACGCGGGCGACTACACCGCGTCGCTGCAAACCCTGGCGACGCTGCGCGCGCCGGTCGATGCGTTCTTCGACGGGGTGATGGTGAATGCCGAAGAACTGGACTTGCGCTTGAACCGCCAGGGCCTGCTCAAAAGCCTGCATGACGCCATGAACCGCGTGGCTGACCTGTCGCGTCTGGTGGCTTGAACTGTCGGTGCCGACGCCTGACCCCATGAACCGCGAATCAACCCGCGTGATGCCTGCAACGCCTGACACTGCCGCAACGGGCGTGCCCGCTGGCTGGACTTCACAGCGCACGGCCTGGCTGATCTTTGGGCCGCCCGCGTTCATGGTGGCGGTGCGCTGGCTGGTGCAACTGGCCGACGACCGCCAGAGCACGATTCCCGCATTGGCACTGGTTCCGGTCTCGACCACGACCGGCTTGGCGGACTTGCTCTGGCCGGTGGCCGTGGTGCTGGCTTTGCTCGTCGTGGCGGCTGTCGTCATCTACCGGCTGGGCTGGCAGCGGGTCATGCCGGCGATTGGTGCTGTCTGGCTGCTGCTGTGGCTGGCGGGCAGCGGCGCGATGCTGGAGCGGCACTTCAACCAGCAAGGACTGTTTTTGCAAGACGCGCGCACATCGGCCAGTCCGTCCGCCGCCCCGGTTAAGGCCCGCGTGGTGACCAGCAAGTTCAAACCCCCCAGCCTGCGCAGCCTGGGCGGCACCGAGCTGGTGCTGCAAGTAGCCAGCCTGGAAATCCCGCAGCGCCTGTTGATTGACGATGTGCGTGCCGCGCCCTTGAAACCCGGCGATACGCTGGCGCTGCAGTTCTCGCCCGGGCGCTTCAGCGGCCGGTTCGTGACCGCCTGGCAGGCGATTCCAACGACCCGTTCACCTTGATGGCTTCCTCCATGAAACTTGTCATTCTCGACCGCGACGGCACCATCAACAGCGACAGCGACGACTTCGTCAAGACGCCCGAGGAGTGGTTGCCGCTGCCCGGCGCGCTCGAAGCGATTGCGCGGCTCAGCCATGCCGGCTGGCATGTGGTCATTGCGTCCAACCAGTCCGGACTGGGACGCGGCCTGTTTGACGTGGGCACGCTCAACGCCATGCATGCCAAGATGCTCAAGATGCTGGCGCTGCAGGGTGGGCGCATGGATGCGGTGTTTTACTGCCCGCATACGGCAGAAGACAATTGCCAGTGCCGCAAGCCCAAGCCGGGGCTGTTCGAGCAGATCGGCCTGCGCTTTGGCGTGCCGCTCAAAGGCGTTCCCACCGTGGGCGACTCGCTGCGTGACGTGCAGGCGGGCGCGGCAGCCGGCTGCGAGCCGCATCTGGTGCTGACCGGAAAATCCGAAAAATACCGGGGCTTGCCACCGCCGCAAGACTTGCCGCCCGGAACGCTGGTGCATCAGGATTTATCCGCCTTTGCCGATTTCATCCTGGTCCGCGAAGCTGAGCTGGCGCTGTGATTGCTATAAAAAAAGTAGCTGCTTGCGCCCGCCCCGTATGCGCAAGAGGCCTGAAACACTGTAAATTTCACTTTTCAGGCAGGTTTGCAGCGCAATAGATCTGCTTCGCCCGTTCCCCTTCATCCAACCGCCGAAAATTTGCCATGCTCCTGATTCGCTCTGTTTTGCACATGTTGTGGCTGATCCTGACCGTCATCCCGTGGGCGTTGTTTGTCGTCATTGCTTCGCTGTTTGTCAACAGCACCACGATGTACTGGATGTGCGCGCGCTGGCTCAAGCTGGCCGTTGGCAGCGGCACGGCCATTTTGGGCATCCAGAACCGCATCACCGGCATGGAAAATCTGCCGACCGGCGAGAAAAGCGCCGCTGTGTTGCTGGTCAAGCACCAGTCGACCTGGGAGACGCTGACGATGCCGGCGATCATGCCGCACCCGCTGGCCTATGTGTTCAAGAAAGAATTGCTCTACATTCCGTTTTTTGGCTGGGCGATGGCGCGCATGGACATGATTCACATTGACCGCAGCCAGCGCACGCAGGCTTTCAGCAAGGTCGTGGCGCAGGGCAAACGGCTGATGGCGCAAGGCACGTGGGTCATCATGTTTCCCGAGGGCACGCGCATCAAGCGCGGCCAAAAAGGCGTGTACAAGTCGGGCGGCACCCGGCTGGCGATTGAGACCGGCGCACCGGTGATTCCGATTGCCGTGACCTCGGCCAAATGCTGGCCGCGCAAGGCCTTCATCAAGACGCCCGGCATTGTCGATATCTCGATTGGCAAGCCGATTCCCAGCGCGGGCCGCAAGCCCGACGAGCTGATGCGCGAAGTCGAAGCCTGGATCGAAGCCGAAATGCACCGGCTCGACCCCGAAGCCTATGCAGGCCAGAGTGAAAAGCCCGCCAGAGTGCGCGGCTGAATCGCGTTGGGTGACCGCCAACCCGTTGAAAACCGCCATGGCGAAACGCGTTTTGCAGTTTGTGCCTGATTTTTCGGCGTCCGGTGCTTTAGCGCCTGACACCCAACACCCCAGCGCGGGTAAAACGCAAGATTCAGTGCCAAAAGTGCCGCTTGTGCAGTCTGCACGTGCGCAAATAGCTATAGAAAACATAGCGCCTGTTGCACCGCTGGCGTCCACCGCTTTTCGCCACCCGCGCGCCACGCGTGAAGTGTTGCTTAACGGCCAAGCCGTGGCGTTTGAGGTCAAGCGCCGAAAACGCAACACCATCGGTTTTTCTGTAGGCGCTGAAGGGCTGTCGGTCAGCGCACCGCAATGGGTGCCGTTGCTTGAGATTGATTTGTCCGTGCAGGGAAAGTCCGGCTGGATACTGAAAAAACTGCAGGAAACGCGTGAACGTCGCAGCCGGCTTGATGCTGCGCGGATTGTCTGGAAAGGCGGCGCTGTCTTTGCTTATCTGGGCGAGCCGGTGCGGGTAGTGCTTGACAGCCGTCAGCCACACGGTGCTTTGCATGCCGCGCTGGCCGGGGCTGACGCTGCGCAGTCCCTGCACCTCAGCCTTTCCGATGACGCTTCGGCCACGCAGATCGAGCGCGCCGTTCAGGCTTGGTTGATGCAGCAAGCCAGCCCGCTGTTTACCCGCCGGCTGAATCATTTTGCGGTGCAACTGAATGTTCAATGGCACAAACTCAGCCTGTCCAGCGCCGCCACCCGCTGGGGCAGCGCCAGTGCCAGCGGGGCGATACGGCTGAACTGGCGACTGCTGCATTTCAGGCTGGAGGTGATCGACTATGTGGTGGTCCACGAGCTGAGCCACCTTCGGGTAATGGATCACAGCGCGCGATTTTGGGCCACCGTGCACAGCGTCATACCCGACTATGCTGCGCTGCGCAATCAGCTTAAGGACGAAGTGGTTGGGTGTAAATAGAGCACAAAAATGTAAATTAATCACTGAATCTGAAAATAAAAGCAATTTTTGAAATTATTCAGCAATAGTGCGGGCTTTAAAAATCCCTACAATTTGACTCTCACTTTGGGAAGAGATACATGTTAGACAAGCTGATTCTTGTAGTTGAAGACAACCCAGACCATTTGGAGCTGACGGTGTTGACTTTGGAAGAGTCGGGGACTCGTGCCGAAATTGCCGTGGCCCGGGACGGTGTGGAGGCGTTGGATTACCTGTTCGGGCAAGGCCAGCATGCGGGCCGCGACACACAAAGGCAGCCCTCGTTTATTCTGCTCGACATGAAGCTGCCCAAGCTTTCCGGGCTGGACGTGCTGCGCAGCGTCCGAAAAAATCCACTGACGGCGTTAGTGCCGGTCATCATGCTGACCTCTTCGAGCGAGCACTCCGACATGGCGGCCTGCTACCAGAGTGGGGCCAACAGCTTTGTCCGCAAACCAGTGGACTTCATCGATTTCACCGAAAAGGTCAATCGTTTGCAGGCTTACTGGCTGGATGTGAATCAATCTCTGGCGGCTGTTTGACGCTACGGCTAGCTAGCCGTTCGGTTGGCTCAGCCCTTTATCTGTTGCTGCCCGCTGGCTGTTTTTCCGTTTGAAGGCTCGATCCGATGAAGTTTGACATCACGCTACGCACTCGCCTGGTCATGCTGGTGCTGGCGGCCATCGTTCCCCTGTTTGGGCTGGCCGTTGTAGGTGCTGTACTGACATCCGGCAAAGCCGTCAGCCAGGCTACACAAAATCTGGAATTTTCCGCATCGCTGGTTGCAGCCAATCAGGAGCGAGTCGCCGAATCTGCGCGGCAGATACTGACCGCCATTGTCAATACGCCGGTCGTGCAGAAGGGGACAGATGCAGATTGCCAGCAGTACTTGCAGGTTCTGAACTCGCAGGCGCTGGGGTATGTCAATCTCGGCATTGTGGGTCTTGACGGGTATATGCGCTGTCACGCCATCGGGGGGCGTCCGGGCGAATTCGCGGGGGACCGCTCCTATTTTCAAGAAGTCATTGCGCGCCAGGGTTTTGTGGCGAGTGGTTTTTTGAAGGGGCGTGTCACGGGAAAACCGGTTGTTGTCTTTGCGCAGCCCGTCGTCAACCCGCAGGGAAACATCAGCGCCGTGGCTTTCGCTGCGATCAGCCTGACAGAAATGACAAAGTCCGTGGCTGCTGCGCCCTTGCCCAAGGGCATGCACGTTGTCATCACGGATCGCCAGGGGATTGTGCTGGCCGCCAGCCTTCAAAATCCGTCAACCGTTGGTCAAAAACTGCTTGATCCAGACCTTCAGGCGGCGGTTAAAGCGGGCGTTGCCAAGGCATTCGAGGGCACTGATGCGACGGGCATAGCGCAGATTTATGCATTTCAGCCCACCAGCACATCCGCAGACTCGCCTTTTTTTGTGGCGGTCAGCGTGGGCAAGAACGAGGTGCTCGCGCCGGCCCGCCAGCGGCTGACGCTGGTTTACATGGCGCTGGCGCTGGTCGCCGCTTTTGGCGGCTGGATCGTCTGGATGCTGGGTGGCCGCGTCATTGTGAAACCCGTTGCTGAAATTCTGGTGGCCATGCGTCAGTTTCAGGCGGGGCGGCTCGGTGTACGCATTGCGCTGAAGTCCGAAGATGCGCAGAACGAATTTACGCAGACAGCGATGAGTTTCAACGGCATGGCCGAAGCCATGCAGGCGAATCAATTGGCGCTTGAAGCTGAGCTGGCGCGCAGCACGGCCACACAGGAAAAATTACAGGATGCGCAACGCCTGGCGTGCATCGGTTACTGGCAGATGGACTTCGCCACAGAACTGATCGGGTTCTCTGATGATATGTACAAGATGTTTGGCATCAACCGCCTGCGCTTTGATGGCAGCTACAGGAGCTTTTTAAACGGCGTTTATTTGCCTGACCGTGACATCTTTGAACAAGCCCGCAAGGCGGCGATTCAATCCGGCAAACCGATTGAAATCGTGTTTCGCATTTTTAACCGGTCGGACGATGTGCGCTGGGTTCACATGATTGGCCGGATTCATTTTGGCCCGGACGCAAAAACGCCGCTCAGCTGCACCGGCCTGGTTCGGGACATCACGGAGCAAAAAAATGCCGAGCTGACCATCGCCCGAAGCACCGAGTTGCTCAACCGAACCGGCGCACTGGCCAAAGTTGGCGGCTGGGAGCTGGAGGTCGCCAGCATGACGCGGTATTGGTCTGAAGAAACCTTCCGTATCCATGAGCTTGACCCTTCGTTGGGCATCACGTTTACGGATGAGGTGGATTTTTATGACCTTGAGGCGCAACCGCTAATCAGGGCTGCCGTGACGGCCGCCCTGCAGGAGGCAACGCCCTGGGATATGGAGTTGCCGCTGGTCACGGCAAAAGGCCGACGCATCTGGGTTCGCACGCAAGGTCGCGCACTACTTGAAGATGGCAAGGTGGTGCGGCTGGTGGGCGTGCTGCAAGACATTACCGGACAGCACGATGCGCAGGAACACTTGCGCCTGCTTGAAACCTGTATTTCCCGCCTGAACGATATTGTGATGATCACCGAAGCCGAGCCGATTGATGAACCAGGACCCCGTATCGTGTTCGTCAATGACGCTTTTGCGCGCCAGACCGGCTACACCTGCGATGAAGTACGGGGCCAGTCGCCGCGTTTTCTGCAGGGCCCCAAAACCGATCGCGCCGAGCTGGATCGAATCGGGGCCGCGCTGAGAAACTGGCAGCCCGTGCGGTCCGAGCTGGTCAATTACACCAAGGATGGAAGTGAGTTCTGGCTCGAACTCGACATCGTGCCCATTGCCAATGAACAAGGCTGGTTCACGCATTGGGTGGCGGTGGAGCGGGACATCACCCAGCGCAAACTGGCCGAACAGGCCCTGATCGAAAGCGAACACCGTTACGCGGCGCTGTTTGAATCGGCGCCAGTCCCGATGTGGGTGTACGACATCGCCACCACGCGTTATCTTGCCGTTAATCAAGCGGTCGTTCAGGCCTACGGCTATTCGGCTGAAGAGTTCATGACGATGACGATTTTTGACATTCGGCCGGACGCTGAGCATGAACACCTGCGCCAGTGGCTAGACAATCCATCGCGCAAAAAATCCCTGTGGCAGGATCGTCGCAAGGACGGCTCCCTTTTTTCGGTCGAGACCATGTCCCAACCCATTCAATATGCCGGCCGGGCTGCCCGCTTTGTTGTCGCCTTGGACAAAACCTCCCAGGACAAGGCCGAAAAGGACGTGCAGGATTACCTGTTTACCCTGCAGCGCGCTGCAGATGCAGCCCAGGCCATTACCTGGCACCAGACGCTGGAAGGCACGATGCAGGAAATTGCCGAGCAGGCGCGCGGCGTGATTGGTGCCCACCAGGCCGTGGTGAGCCTGAGCGGGGAAGGCAATCACTTGCAGACGATTCATGCGCTGTCGCTGTCTGAAAAATATGCCGCTTATCGCGGCTTGAGGGATCTGGCGGACGGCAGTGGCATCTATGCCATGGTCTGCGAAAACAACCGCCCGGTCCGCATGACACAGACTGAGCTGGAAGCGCATCCCCGCTGGCGCGGCTTTGGCCACTATGCCGGCAAGCATCCCGCCATGCGCGGCTGGCTTGCCGTACCTTTGAGAGGGCGAAATGGCAAAAATATCGGCTTGCTCCAGCTGTCCGACAAATATGACGGTGAATTCACCAAGCAGGATGAATACGTCGCGCTGGAACTGGGCAACCTGGCTTCTGCCGCCATAGAAAACTCCCGGCTGCTGGAAGAAGTGCGTGAACTCAATGCCGGGCTGGAGCAAAAAGTGGCTGAGCCTACCGTCGCGCTGGCGCGTCAGGAAGCCTTGTTCCGGGCATTGGCCGAGCAGGCGCCGCAGACGGTATGGACTGCCAGTCCGGACGGGGCCGCAACCTATTTCAACCGCGCCTGGTTCGACCTGATGGGCGGTGAACTCAAGGACTGGACCGGTTACCAATGGCTTGCTGCCGTTCATCCTGACGATGTGGCCGACATCAAGGCCAACTGGAAAATTGCCAGCGCGAACCAGTCCACCTATGCAGGCATTCGGCGTCTGCTAGCCAAAGATGGCAGCTACCACACCATGGCTCACCGGGCCTCGCCGGTGCTTGACAATCAGGGAAATGTAAATTTCTGGGTCGCTATTGATTCTGATATTACAGAAATCAAGGCCATCGAGGCTGCCTTGCGCCTGTCAAACCAGGAGCTTGAAGCCTTTTCCTATTCGGTTTCCCATGATTTGCGTTCACCGCTCAATACCGTTGACGGCTTCAGCCGCTTGCTGGCCAAGCAGCTGACGGGCCAACTCACGGACGATGTGGGAGAAAAAGTAGCGCATTATTTGTCACGCATCCAGGCGGGCGTGGCGCAGATGGGCCAGTTGATTGAAGATTTGCTGTCGCTGTCGCAGGTAGCACGCGCGCAGTTGCGCACAGAACCAGTCGATTTGTCGGCCATGGCGCGCAGTTTTCTGGATGAGTGGCAGGAGCGACAGCCTGAGCGCCAGGTAGCGGTGCATATTGAAAATGGCCTGCTGGCCGAGGCCGACGGGCGGCTCATCAGGGCGGTGATGCAAAACCTGCTGGCCAATGCCTGGAAGTTCACTTCGCAACTGGCACCGGCACAGGCCGAGATCCGCATTGGCCAAAAATTCGATGCTGCCGGTTTGCCAGTATTTTTTGTGCAGGACAACGGTGCCGGCTTTGACATGGCTTATGCCGACAAGCTTTTTGACCCGTTCCAGCGCTTGCATGCGGCTTCGGAGTTTTCCGGAACGGGCATTGGGCTGGCAACCGTCAGCCGCGTCATCAAGCGCCATGGTGGCCGCATATGGGCTGATTCGGCACCCGGCTGCGGCGCTACTTTCTTTTTTACCTTGCCGCGCTCAAGACGAAGCGTGTGATTCGTTGCTGGTTTGCCCGTTTGAATGTGTTAATTTTTCTTGCATATCGTTAAAATTCGTCAAATTGTTTAAGATTACATTTGTGACATATTTAATATTTTTGAGTACCGTGAATGTTGCGTGAACCCAAGTCATTTGAAGCGGCCATAACCGCAGCCGATTTTTCCAGCGAGGATTACTGCGGCACAAGCTATGCGGCCAAGGTGCTGGGCCTGTCCGTTGCTACGGTCCAGTCGCTGGTTGAAAAAGGTGAAATCGATGCGTGGAAAACGTTGGGAGGACACCGCCGGATTGCCCTGCATTCCCTCAATACCTACATGGCCAAAAACAGCCCGCAGCTCTCGCGTGCCGATGTTCATCCCAAGCACCGTCTGCGCGTGCTGGTGGTGGAGGATGACGAGGCTGCGCGCGATTTGTACCGGTGTCAGTTTGAAGAATGGGACTTGCCGGTCGATTGCACCTGGATGTCATCGGCGCTTGATGCCCTGATGGATATCGCGAGCATGCGCCCGGATCTGCTGATTGCCGATTTGTCCATGCCGGGGGTAGATGGCATTGAAATGCTCAGGACGATCAAACGCAACCAGCAGCTTGCACAAATGCAGATCATTGTGATCAGTGGCATGCATGTCGATGCGATTGCTGCTCGGGGCGGTCTTCCGTCGCAGGCGAGACTGGTGCAAAAGCCGGTCAACTTTGATTGGCTGCAAGGCTACATCACCGCCTTGGTCATGGCCAACGCTAAATGGCGTTAACGGTCTGCTGCAAGTGTTGAAAACATGATGCCGGTCTGTAACCCATGAGCCGCTTCCTGGACAAGTTCAGGATAAATCCGAAAGGCAGTTCGCCAGATGCCTGCCAACAGGACGCCAGCTCCGTCCTGCCATCAATTCAGCAGGGGTGGGGTTTTCTGGATATGACGCTGGACGGCATCGTGCTGCTGGACCAAAAAGGCTGCATCCTGGACGCCAACGACCGCGCGCTTGAGTTTTTGCACAGTGCTCTGACGGCGGTGTCGGGCTTTGACATCTGGGATGTTGTGTCTCAGGAAATAGCAGAACAGAATCAGGAATCGACCCAGCAGGCGCTGGATACTTCGGCGCAGTACAGTTTTATTGCCCAGCAGAATTTTGAAAACAACTGGCTCGAATACACCTTCAGAAAGCATCCTCAAGGCTATGTCCTCAACCTGCGCGAAGCCGGTTCGACGCAGCGGCTGCAGCGTTTGCTGGAGGACAGCAAACGCTACAACCAGCTGATTTTTGAGGCCAACCCCAATGCCATGTGGGTGTTTGATCTGACGACGCTGCGCATCTTTGCCGTCAATCAGGCGGCCGTGAAGTTTTACGGCATTCCGCGCAAGGTTTTCATGACGCTCGGCATGGACGCACTCTTTCCCGAAGGCGAGGGCGTGGAGCTGCTCAGTTCTTTGCGCCCCAGTACAGACGGCAAGGAAACCCAGTCTGAAATGCGGCTGTGCAGACAAAAAAAAATGGATGGCAAACAGGTGCTGGTTGAACTGGCCTGGAGCCATGTCAAATGGGACGGCCATCAAGCTGTGCTGGTCACTCTGGCCGATCTCAGCGACCGTCACTTTGCGGACAATACCCTGAAAAGCGCTAACACCGAGTTGACTCAGGCGCTGCTTGCGCAGCAAGATGAGCTCAAAAACGTCAGGAACGATTTGCTGGCGTTCACCCAGGCCGTGTCCAGTGACCTGCAGGATTCACTGCATGTGGCGCATGGTTTTGCCGCCCGGCTGGCTGAAAAATATTCGCTCGTGCTGGACGACCAGGGCCGGCACTATGTCCGGCGCATTCAGGCCAGCATCAGCCAGCTGGCCCGGCTGGTGGACGACTTGCGAACCTTGGCGCAGCTGCCCCTGCGCAACAGCGCCGTCGAGGCGGTTGACCTCGTCCCGATTTGCCAGTCGTTGATTGCCGGATTGCGCAAGCGCGATCCGACCCGCAATGTCACCATTGAAATGACCGAGAGCCTGGTGCTGGTGGGGCATAAAAATCTTTTGACAACGGCCCTGAGCTGTCTGCTGGAAAACGCCTGGAAATTCACCTCTAAAAAGCCTGAAGCGTGGATCAAGATCGGGGTGCAGCCCGGCAAAGCGGTCGGCGAGCTGGTTCTGGTGGTAGCTGACAACGGCGTGGGCTTTGATCCGGTTTACAGCGGCAATCTTTTCACGGCGTTTCAACGCCTGCACTCGTCTGCTGATTTTCCCGGCAACGGGCTGGGGCTGGCCATCATCAAGCGTGTGGCCCAGATACATGGCGGCACGGTGTGGGCGGAAAGCGCTGACAAGATCGGCGCGAGTTTTTTCATGGCGCTTCCGCAAGCGGCCGCAAACGCCGCCTAGCGCAAGAGTTTTTTGCGCGCAGCACTGGGCCAGTTGTTTGGGCAGGCACGGGACGCTTGCAGGTTTCACGTCCCGCGCCCTGTATTGCAATGCAGGCTGCCGGGTGCGTGCCGCCCAGAGCGACCTTCTTTTTTTCATTCGCGTTACATTTGACGTTTACGTAAGCGTAATTCCATTTTGCCCTTCAATCAGGGCTCAGATGCGACGCCGCAAGCCCGGTCTGCCAGACCGCAAGGCAGCTGCAGATTGTTGTTGCCCTGGATTGAAAATAGACGTCCCTCATTCCGAATACAGTCCGCCCCTGCTTTGCGTTGCCGCCGTTGGGGTTTATTACTTTCATCATGGCCACCACCTACACCATCAGCGATCTTGCCAAAGAGTTCGATCTGACCACCCGCGCCATGCGCTTTTACGAAGACATGGGTTTGTTGCAGCCCGAACGCGAAGGGCCGGGCGGGCGCAACCGGGTTTATTCGGCGCGTGACCGCACCCGCCTCAAGCTCACACTGCGCGCCAAGCGCCTGGGCCTGTCGCTGACCGAGGCCAAGGAAATCATTGACTCCTACGACAGCCCGCGCGACACGGCGCCGCAGCTGAAAAAATTCCTGGCTGTCCTGACCGATCACCGCAAAAAACTGGAAGCCCAACTGGTCGACTTGCAGGCCAACCTGGCTGAGCTTCGGACGCATGAAAAAGAAGCCCGCATGCTTCTTGTCAAGGCTGAAAAAGCAAAATAGGCCATAATTGACGTTTACGTAAACGTCAATTAAAAATGCGACAGCCGCTTGTTTTTAACTCATTTCACAGGGCTTTTTCATGGATGCACCGACCGCGCCGTCAGAACTGTTCAAACGTATCGAAGCGAGCTTCTTGCGCCAGGGGCTGATGCAGCATCTGGGCGCACGGCTGGTGCGGGTCGAGCCCGGTCTGTGCGAAGTGGCGCTGCCTTATTCAGAATGCGTCAATCAGCAGCAGGGCGGTTTTCATGGCGGCGCCATGGGGGCGCTGGCTGACATTGCCGGCGGCTACGCGGCGCTGACGCAGGTGGCTCCGGACATGGAAGTGACCACCGTTGAATACAAGATCAATTTCCTGGCCGGCTTCAAGGACGGTGAATTGCGCGCCGTGGGCCGCGTCACGCGCGCCGGCAAACGCATCATTGTCACCACGGCAGAAGTGCTGCACCTAAGCCCCGACGGCAAGCAAAGCGCCTGTGCGCTGATGCAGCAAACCATTGCGCCCATCCCCAAAACCTATTAATTTACGCGCGCCCTTCATCATTTTCAGAGAAAGATTTCAACCATGAACAACATGCCCGGACTCAATTTCATGCTCGGCGAAGACATCGACGCCCTGCGCGACGCGGTGCGTGAATTTGCACAGGCTGAAATAGCGCCACGCGCCGCCGAGATCGACAAGACCGACCAGTTCCCGATGGACTTGTGGGAAAAGATGGGTTCGCTCGGCGTGCTGGGCATTACCGTGGGTGAAGAATACGGCGGCGCTGGCATGGGTTACCTGGCCCACATGATCGCGATGGAAGAAATCAGCCGCGCCAGCGCTTCGGTCGGCCTGTCGTATGGCGCGCACAGCAACCTGTGCGTGAACCAGATCAAGCGCAACGGCACCGAGGCGCAACGCCAGAAATACCTGCCCAAGCTGATTTCCGGCGAACATGTCGGCGCACTCGCCATGAGCGAGCCGGGCGCGGGCAGCGATGTGATCTCGATGAAGCTCAAGGCTGAAGACAAGGGCGGCTATTACGTCCTGAACGGCAGCAAGATGTGGATCACCAACGGCCCCGACGCCGACACGCTGGTGGTCTATGCCAAGACCGAGCCCGAACTGGGCGCGCGCGGCGTCACGGCCTTTTTGATTGAAAAAGGCATGCCCGGCTTTTCTGTGGCGCAAAAGCTGGACAAGCTCGGCATGCGCGGCAGCCACACCGGCGAGCTGGTGTTCAACAACGTTGAAGTGCCGGCACAAAATATCCTGGGCAGCCTGAACAGCGGCGCGAAGGTTCTGATGAGCGGCCTCGACTACGAACGCGCCGTGTTGACCGGCGGGCCGCTCGGCATCATGCAGTCCGTCATGGACAGCGTGCTGCCCTACATCCACGACCGCAAGCAGTTCGGCCAGAGCATTGGCGAGTTCCAGCTGATCCAGGGCAAGGTCGCCGATATGTACACCGTGCTGCAGGCCGGCCGCTCGTTCGCCTACACCGTCGCCAAGAACCTCGACATGCTGGGCACCGACCATGTGCGCCAGGTGCGCAAGGACTGCGCTTCGGTGATTTTGTGGTGCGCCGAAAAAGCCACATGGATGGCCGGCGAGGGCATCCAGATCTACGGCGGCAACGGCTATATCAACGACTACCCGCTGGGCCGCCTGTGGCGCGATGCCAAGCTGTATGAAATTGGTGCCGGCACCAGTGAAATCCGCCGCATGCTGATTGGGCGCGAGCTGTTTGCCGAAACCATGTGATGGCCTCTGGCGACAAGACACTTTTATGACCAGTTCTCTTCAAGACCTCTTCACCGACAACCGCGCCTGGGCTGCGCAAATGGAGCGTGAGCGCCCCGGGTTTTTTACCAGCCTCAAAAGCCAGCAAAACCCCAAGTACATGTGGATAGGCTGCTCCGACAGCCGGGTGCCCGCCAACCAGATCACCGGGCTGGACCCGGGTGAAGTGTTCGTGCACCGCAACGTGGCCAACGTGGTGGTGCCGACCGACCTCAATTGCCTGTCCACCATCCAGTTTGCAGTCGACCAGCTCAAGGTCGAGCACGTGATGGTCGTCGGCCACTACGGTTGCGGCGGCGTGAAAGCGACCCTGACCAACGCGCGCCTGGGACTGGTGGATAACTGGCTGCACCACGTCAAGGATGTGCGCGACCGCCATGCCGCGATGCTTGAGGCGGCAGCGCCTGAAGCGCGGGTTGACATGCTGTGCGAACTCAATGTGATCGAGCAGGTCATGAACGTAGCGCAAACCACCGTCATGCAAGACGCCTGGTCGCGCGGCCAGCGCGTAACGCTGCACGGCTGGGTCTATGGCCTGAAGGACGGGTTGCTGCAAGACCTGCACATCACGCTGAGCAGCCTTGACGGCATGGCCAGCCTGTACCGCGCTGCCATTGCCGGCGTGTCCGAAACCCGGCGTTAACGCTGCCCGCGTCCAACACTTTCGCAGCCTGCACAACCTCAACACTGGCCCGCCATGTTTCCCCAGCGCCTTGACTCCACCGTCGCCTACGCCATTGCCAAGGCGATGATGGATGGCTTCAACCGGCACTACCAGCTGTTTCGCACCGAATCGAGTCGTGCCAGGCACCGCTTTGAAACCGCTGACTGGCACGGCCAGCAGCGCGCCCAGCGCGAGCGCATCGAGTTCTATGACCTGCGCGTCAAAGAGTGCGTGATGCGGCTTGAAAAAGAATTCAAGGCCGGCGAGCAGCCCATGGATGTCTGGCACCAGGTCAAGCTGCATTACATCGGCCTGCTGGTTGACCACCACCAGCCCGAGCTGGCCGAAACGTTTTTCAACTCGGTTACCACCAAAATCCTGCACCGCCACTACTTCCAGAACGAATTCATTTTTGTGCGGCCCGCCGTCAGCACCGAGTACATCGAAAACAACGAGCCGACCGCTCAGCCAACCTACCGCGCCTACTACCCGACGCTGGCCGGCATGCAGGACACCGTCGTCCAGCTGGTGCGTGACTTTGAGTTGCGCCGCGATTTTGAAGACCTGGCACGTGATGCAGGCTTCGTCACCGAGGCGCTGATGCACAAGCTCAATGCCGTCAAGCTGCGCGCCAATTTTCAGCTGCAGGTGCTTTCGGGCCTGTTTTATCGCAACAAGGGCGCGTACGTGGTCGGCAAGCTCATCAATGGCTTTACCGAGATTGCGTTTGCCCTGCCGATCTTGCACCGCCAGCCCGCGCCACAGCCCGAACGGGCGGATGAAGCCAACGACATTTCCAGCCAGTCAGACCACGGCAAACTGGTGCTCGATGCCGCGCTTTTCGGCGAAGACGACCTGCTGATGCTGTTCAGCTTTGCGCGCGCCTACTTTATGGTCGATATGGGCATTCCGTCGGCCTATGTGCAGTTTTTGCGCAGCCTGATGCCGCGCATGCCGCGCGCCGAAATCTACAACGCGCTGGGGCTGGCCAAGCAGGGCAAGACGCTGTTTTACCGCGACTTTTTGCACCATCTGCGGCACAGCACCGACAAGTTCCGCATCGCCCCCGGTATCAAAGGCATGGTCATGCTGGTGTTTGACCTGCCGTCTTTTCCGTATGTGTTCAAGGTCATCAAGGACTACTACCCGCCACAAAAAGACACCACGCGCGAGCAGATCAAGGGCAAGTATTTGCTGGTGAAACAGCACGACCGCGTGGGCCGCATGGCCGACACCCAGGAATACACGCTGGTGGCGTTCCCGCGCAACCGCTTCAGCGACGAGCTGATCGCCGAGATCGAGAAATTTGCGCCCAGCCAGCTGGAAATCAGCGACCGCGATGGCGACGGCCAGCTGGAAGTCATCTTGAAGCACGTCTACATCGAGCGGCGCATGATTCCGCTGAACATCTACCTGCAAGAAGCGTTCGACATGGGCGTGACCCAGCCGGCCGCCCAGGCGCAGATCGAGCGCGCCGTGGTCGAATACGGCAACGCCATCAAAGACATGGTGGCGGCCAATATCTTTCCGGGCGACATGCTCTGGAAAAACTTTGGCATCACGCGCCACGGCAAGGTCGTGTTCTACGACTACGACGAAATCGAATACATCACCGACTGCAAGTTCCGCAAGGTGCCCCTGCCGCGCAACGAAGAAGAAGAAATGAGCGGCGAAATCTGGTATTCAGTCGGTCCGAAAGACGTGTTTCCCGAGACTTTCGAGCCCTTTTTGCTCGGCAACGACGCGGTGCGCGAAGTGTTTATGAAGCATCACGCCGACCTGCTGGACGCCGCCTTCTGGCAAAGCCACCAGGCGCGCATCCGGGCCGGTCATGTGTTCGACGTGTTTCCGTATGAGCAGAACAAACGCTTCGCCGTCATGCCTGCCCCGGCGCAGGCCGACTGACGCGACGCTATCCACGCCATCCATTTCCACCGCTATTTTTCAAGGAGAAAAACATGTCTGAATCCATCGTCATCCTCGGCGCCGCCCGCACCCCCATGGGCGCTTTCCAGGGCGAGTTCGCCAGCCTGTCGGCCAATGATCTGGGCGGCGTCGCCATCAAGGCGGCCGTCCAGCAATCCGGCCTTGCGCCCGAAAGCATTGACGAAGTGCTGTTCGGCAACTGCCTGATGGCCGGCCAGGGCCAGGCGCCGGCGCGCCAGGCCGGCTTCAAGGGCGGTTTGCCCGCCTCCACAGGCGCGATCACGCTGTCCAAGATGTGTGGCTCCGCCATGGCCGCGACGCTGCTGGCCAATGACCAGTTGCTGGCCGGCAGCCGCGACGTGGTGGTGGCCGGTGGCATGGAAAGCATGACCAACGCGCCTTATCTGCTGCCCAAGGCGCGCGGCGGCATGCGCATCGGCCATGACCGCGTGATGGACCACATGATGCTCGACGGCCTCGAAGACGCTTACGAGCCGGGCCGCTCAATGGGCACCTTCGGCGAAGACTGCGCCGCCAAATACAGCTTTACCCGCGAGCAGCAAGACGCCTTTGCCACCGCCAGCGTGCAGCGCGCCAAGGCTGCCATCGAGTCCGGCGCGTTCAAGACCGAAATCGCCCCGGTCAGCGTCAAAACCCGCGCCGGCGAAAGCGTGATTTCCACCGACGAAGGGCCGGGCAAGGTCAAGCTCGACAAGATTGCTTCGCTCAAGCCCGCCTTCAAGAAAGACGGCACCATCACCGCCGCGTCCAGCTCGTCGATCAGCGACGGCGCTGCGGCGCTGGTGCTGGCCCGCGAATCCACCGCCAAGGAACTCGGTGCGACGCCGCTGGCCCGCATTGTTGGCCACGCCACCTTTGCCCAGGCCCCCGAGTGGTTCTCGACCGCCCCGGTCGGCGCGGTCAACAAGCTGCTCAAGAAAATCGGCTGGGCAGTCAAGGACGTGGACCTGTGGGAAATCAACGAAGCCTTTGCCGTGGTGCCGATGGCTGCGATGAAAGAGCTGGACCTGAGCCACGACATCGTCAACGTCAACGGCGGCGCTTGCGCACTGGGCCACCCGATTGGCTGCAGCGGCGCGCGCATCATCGTCACGCTGATTTATGCGCTGAAGGCACGCGGCCTGACAAAAGGCGTTGCCACGCTGTGCATCGGCGGCGGCGAAGCGACGGCCATTGCCATTGAAGTGCTCTGAGCGCCAGCCGCAACACGCCATGACGCAGACCGCTTCCGCCGAACGCAAGGTTTTTAGGTTTGCTCCTAAAATAATAGCTGGTAGCGCGCTCCCAACATGCGCTACAGGCCTTTTTGGCTTGTAATCATCATGGCTGTTGTGCTGATCATCGGTGCTTCGCGCGGGCTGGGTCTGGAATTCGTTCGCCAGTACACCGAAGCGGGCGACCGCGTCATTGCTACCGTGCGCGACGCCGCCGGGCGGTTGCGCGTGCAGGCGCTGGGGGCCGAAGTGCTGACCGTGGACGTGAGCCAGCCGGCCAGCGTCAGCGGCCTGGCCTGGCAACTTGACGGCGAAAAGATCGACACCGCGCTCTACGTCGCCGGCGTCTATGCCTCCGGCACGGCGCTGTCACCGCCCACGCGCGAACTGTTCGACGCCACGCTGCACACCAATGTGCTGGGCGCCATGCAGGTCATTCCGCAAGTGGCCCCGATGGTCGAGGCGGCGCAGGGCCGCTTTGGCTTCATCAGCAGCGGCCTGGGGCATATCGGCAGCGTGGAATCCAGCCAGGCGTGGACTTACCGCGTCAGCAAGGCGGCGCTCAACATGGCGGTGGCGGCAGCGCAGCACGACTATCCGGCGGCCATTCTGGTGGCGCTTTGTCCCGGCTGGGTGCGCACCGACTTGGGTGGACCCGGCGCGCCATTGAGCGCATCCCAAAGCGTGAGCGCCCTGCGCGGCACGCTCGCGGGCTTGACGCCTGCCCACAAGGGCCAGTTCTTAAACCATGACGGCAGTCCGTTTGCCGGGTGGTAATTTCCTTCATCACGATCCGGAGAACACAAGCATGCTGCTGACACAAGACCAGGAACAGGTACGCGACGCAGTTCGCGCTTTCGCCCAGGCAGAACTCTGGCCGCATGCCGCGCGTTGGGACAAGGAACATTACTTCCCCGTCGAGGCGCACAAAGGCCTGGCGGCGCTCGGTGCCTACGGCATTTGCGTGCCAGAGGAATTTGGCGGCGCCAACTTCGACTACCTCACGCTGGCGCTGGTGCTGGAAGAAATCGCCGCTGGCGACGGCGGCACCAGCACGGCGATCAGCGTCACCAACTGCCCGGTCAACGCGATCTTGATGCGCTACGGCAATGCCGCGCAGAAAAAGCAGTGGCTGATGCCGCTGGCGCAGGGCGACATGCTGGGCGCTTTTTGCCTGACCGAGCCGCACACCGGCAGCGACGCTTCGTCGCTGCGCACCACCGCCGTCCTGCAGGGCGACACCTATGTGCTGAACGGCGTCAAGCAGTTCATCACCAGCGGCAAAAATGGCCAGGTCGCCATCGTCATCGCCGTCACAGACAAGGGCGCGGGCAAAAAAGGCATGAGCGCCTTCATCGTGCCGACCGACGCGCCGGGTTATTCCGCCTCACGGCTCGAAGACAAGCTCGGCCAGCATTCCAGCGACACCGCCCAGGTCAACTTCGACGACTGCCGCATTCCGGCTGAAAACCTGATTGGCGCTGAAGGCGAGGGCTACAAGATTGCGCTGGGCGGCTTGGAAGGCGGGCGCATCGGCATTGCGGCGCAAAGCGTCGGCATGGCGCGCAGCGCGTTCGAGTTTGCGCTGAACTATGCCAAAGACCGCCAGAGTTTTGGCACCGCCATCTTCAACCACCAGGCAGTCGGTTTCCGGCTGGCCGAATGCGCGACCCAGCTGGAAGCGGCGCGCCAGCTGATTTGGCACGCCGCCAGCCTGCGCGATGCCGGCCTGCCGTGCCTGAAAGAAGCGGCGATGGCCAAACTGTTTGCCAGCGAAATGGCCGAAGAAGTCTGCAGCGTTGCCATCCAGACGCTGGGCGGCTACGGCTATGTGAGCGACTTCCCGGTCGAGCGCATCTACCGCGACGTGCGCGTCTGCCAGATTTACGAAGGCACGTCCGACGTGCAAAAAATCATCATCCAACGGTCACTGGCGTAAAGCCACCCCCCCCTCATTCAAGGAGACACCATGCCCATTACCAAAGGATTTCGCCAGCTCGTCGATGAGGCGATGGAGGAAATCAAAACCTATACGGTCGAAGACGTGAAGGCCCGCATGACCGACCCGGCCCTGCAAATCGTCGATATTCGCGACCCGCGCGAACTGGAGCGTGACGGCACGGTGGTCGACGCGCTGCTGGCGCCACGCGGCATGCTCGAGTTCTGGGTCGACCCGGCGTCGCCGTATTTCAAACCCGTGTTTGCCGACGAAAACCGTGAGTTCGTGCTGTTTTGCGGTGCCGGCTGGCGCAGCGCGCTGGCCACCAAGACGCTGCAGGACATGGGCATGCGCAACGTCGCCCACATTGACGGCGGCTATGCCGAGTGGAAAAAGCAGGGCGCACCGACCGAAACGCTCGAAGCACGCAAGGCCAAAAAGGGCTGAACACCCTGCGCGCGCTAGGTCGCAAACGTCGGCGGGCGCGCAGCCGCTTTATTCGGTCATCAAAAGGCTGTTTTTCAAGACAAACAGGCACCTGGCGCAATAGCAGCGGGCGCAAGCTGCTATGAATAACAGAGTGATTCCGGTATGCGGTGCAATCCGCCGAGGGAGTGGAAAATGGCCCGCAATGCCCCGTGCTAAGCTGCCAAACCGACTTGCCCCACCATCCCCTTGAAGGAATCTCATGCCCGGACTATTGCCCAACATCGACCCTGAAGGCCTGCTCGAATTTTCGGTGGTCTACACCGACCGCGCGCTCAACCATATGTCGCGCAGCTTTCAAGGCGTGATGAACGACATTTCGCGCATCCTCAAAGAGGTGTACCACGCCCATTCCGTGGCGCTCGTGCCCGGCAGCGGCACTTACGGCATGGAAGCCGTGGCGCGCCAGTTCGCCACCGGCAAGCCCGTGCTGGTGCTGCGCAACGGCTGGTTCAGCTACCGCTGGACGCAAATTTTTGACATGGGAAGCATTCCCGCGTCGTCCACCGTGCTCAAGGCTCGCCAGACGGGCGAGGGCGCACAAGCCCCGTGGACACCCGCGCCCATCGCCGACGTGCAGGCAACCATCGCCCGCGATAAGCCCGCCGTCGTGTTTGCCCCGCACGTCGAAACCGCATCCGGCATGATCCTGCCCGACGACTATCTGCGCGCCGTGTCCGATGCCGTGCATGCTGTGGGCGGACTGTTCGTGCTCGACTGCATTGCCTCGGGGGCCATGTGGGTCGACATGCAGACAACCGGCGTTGATGTGCTGATTTCCGCACCGCAAAAAGGCTGGAGCAGCTCGCCCTGCTGCGCCATGGTCATGCTCAGCGAACGCGCCCGCACGGCCATCGACGGCACCACCAGCACCAGCTTTGCCTGCGACCTGAAAAAGTGGCTGCAGATCATGGAAACCTACGAAAAAGGCGGCCACGCCTACCACGCCACGCTGCCCACCGACGCCCTCACGCGCCTGTGCGCCGCCATGCAGGAAACGCAGGCCTATGGTTTTGCCAAGGTGAAAGCCGAGCAGCAAGCGCTGGGGCAACAGGTGCGCGAATTGTTTGAAAGCCGTGGCCTGCCCAGCGTCGCCGCCGACGGCTTCAAAGCGCCCGGCGTGGTCGTCAGCTACACCACCGACCCCGGCATCCAGTCAGGCAAGAAATTTTTAGACCAGGGTTTGCAAACCGCCGCCGGCGTGCCGCTGCAATGCGACGAAGGCGCAGATTTCATGAGCTTTCGCGTGGGGCTGTTCGGGCTGGAGAAGTGGCACCACGTGGATCGCACCGTGGGGCAGTTGGCTGCGGCGCTGGAGCGGATTGGGGTGCGAGAACCAGTGACCGAGGCTTGTGCCCACTGAGGTTCGGTGATTTCTGTGACCGAACCTTGCCCGTGCGGCCGCGCCTCCACGCATCCAGGCGCTAAAGCTGCAAAAAGACAGCCTTTGCCTTTTTTAGACTGCTGTGGCCGCTATGTGTCCGAGCGCTCCGCCACGCCAGCCCCCGACGCGGAATCCCTGATGCGCTCGCGCTACAGCGCTTTTGTTCTGGGCGATCTGCCCTATCTGCTGGCCACTTGGCATGCCAGCACACGCCCCGCCGATCTCACGCTTGAGGCGGCGGCGAAATGGCTGGGCTTGGACGTGCGTTCGCATTGTGTGCTGGACGCCGACCATGCCGAAGTGGAGTTCGTCGCCCGCTGCCGCGAAGGCGGCCGTGCAGTGCGCCTGCACGAGCGTAGCCGTTTCGTGCGCGAACTGGGGTGTTGGTTTTATGTTGACGGCGATAATCTGCCCTGAAAATCCAGCATTGCCGCCGTCAAATGGACACATTTTGCTTTTAAAACAATAGCGATTCATCATCGCGCAGATAAGCATTGAATGGTCAACGACGCAGTTTCATCCTCACGTTTTCGAGCAGATATCAACGGTTTGCGTGCCTGGGCGGTTGTTGCTGTCATCTTCTATCACTTCGGACTGCCCGGTTTTGGAGGAGGATTTTCGGGGGTCGACGTGTTTTTTGTGATCTCCGGCTTCCTGATGACCGGCATTGTCGTAGCCGGTCTGGAGCGGGGTGATGGCGGATTCTCTTTGTGGGCTTTCTACTTGGCAAGAGCCCGCCGCATTCTCCCGGCCCTGATCGCGCTGTGTGCGGTGTTGCTGGCGCTGGGCTGGTTTTTTCTGCTGCCGCTTGAGTACAAGGCGCTCGGTACGCAGGTCGTGTTCAGCCTTGCCTTTTTGTCCAACGAAAAATTCTGGCGGGAAGCGGGCTACTTCGATACCGCCTCGCACGAAAAATGGCTGCTGCATACCTGGTCGCTGTCGGTGGAATGGCAGTTTTACCTGCTGTTGCCGCTGGTCTTGCTGGCGCTGTGGAAGTGGCGGCCGGGTCGCAAGCCGCTGACGATTCTTATGGTGGTAGGGCTGGCGGCATCACTGGCGTTGTCCATCGTCTTAACGCCCCTGAGACCCACGGCCGCGTTTTACCTGCTGCCAACGCGCGCGTGGGAAATGCTCGCAGGCGGACTGGTTTATCTCCTGGCACCCCTGCTCAGCCTGACACCACGTCAACGCGCATGGGTGGAAGCGATTGGTTTCGGCCTGATTTTGGCAACCCTGTTCGGGTTTGATGCTTCTGCACAGTGGCCAGGCTGGCGCGCACTGCTGCCCGTCACGGGCGCTGCGCTGGTGCTGCTGGCGGCGCGAAACGCTTCGCTATGGACGGCTCACCCTGTCGCGCAGTGGCTGGGAACGCGCTCTTATTCGCTTTACCTGTGGCACTGGCCGCTGGTGGTGGCGCTGGTGTATGCGGAACGGCAAACCGATCCGGTGGCGATTGCTGCCGGGCTGATAGCGACCTTGGTGCTGGGCCAGTTGTCTTATGCGCTGGTGGAAACGCCAGCGCGCCTTGGTTTGGGGCGCTTTCAGCTCAACACTGGCGGGGCGGTTCTTGCGGCTTTGATAGTGATGGTGGCGGTGCCGGGCGGCTTGGTTTGGATGAAAGACGGTGTGCTCGGGCGGTTTTCGTCAGAAATTGAGATGGTCAGCCAAGAGGCACTTAATAAAAATCCGCGTATGGAAGAATGCCATCCTTCTACAGGCGTCAAATCGCCCTTGTGTGTGTATGGTGGGTCCAATTTGCGTGCGATTGTGATGGGTGACAGTCATGCAAGCGGCGTAGTTTCTGCTGTGGTTGCCGCAACTCTACGTTCGGATGATGGCGTGATGGAGTGGACTTACAGCGGTTGCCCGACCCTTCAAGGGGCGCATCGAGTCTCAGATAAAGAACGGCAGTGTGCCGAATTCTTCGACTGGTCAGTAGAAAATTTAAAAAGTGTGCCGCCAGATATTCCATTGATAGTGCTAAACAACTTTACAACTTATGTCATTGGGTACGACGGACCCTGGGTGGAGAAAAATAATAAGCCGGCAGTTTATTTCAACGAGGTTTATGAAACTACATCACCGGCTTTCTTGACAGAATTCACAAAACATCTGACAGACACGGTGTGTCAATTAGCGAAAAATCGACCTGTATATCTAGTGCGGCCCACTCCAGGGATGGCCGTTGATGTGCCAACAACGATGTCACGCGCCATGATGTTCGGAGGCGTACGAGACATTTCCATTTCACTCGCCGACTACCACCAGCGCCATGCCTTCATCTGGGCTGCGCAGGACACAGCGCGCAACCAGTGCGGCGTGAAAATTCTTGACCCCCTGCCTTATCTGTGTCCCGATGGCCGATGCCATGGTGCCAAAAATGGCCGGCCGCTCTATTTCGATTCCCATCACCTAAGCGAATACGGTAATAAGTTGCTAGTACCCATGTTTGCTGAGGTCTTCAGACCAGAAATTCCTAAAATTAGTACGAAAAGTGCTTTAAGTCCAGTACCAGCGGGCGCAAGCAGCTATTAATAAGTGAGTAAAAATGAAGTTTGAAGACATCTTGTGCGACTACGACTACGACTACGACTACGACTGCGACTGCGTGCTGGTCGACAGCGAACCCATCACCCACACCGAGTTGCAGGCGCGACTGGTGGTCATCGCGGGCGCATGACGCAATGTAAAGCCGCGCACGCCAGCCAGCGCATTGCCTGCGTGTCCGGCGCTGACCGTTTTAAGGTTGAAATGCAACTGGTACAGGTCGGGCTGATGCCCTGGTTTGAAAACCGTATTTTCATCGACCAGGAAATGCCGCGCTCCAAACCGGCGCCCGATGTGTGCTTGGCGGGCGCAAGCCATTTGGCACCCGGCGCCAAATAGTTGGAGTTGGAAGTGTGCTCCCACCGCGTGCTCGACTAAGACCACGCCGAAGTCGAATTCATCGCCCGCTGCCGGGAGTCTGGCCGTGCGGTGCGCTTGCACGAGCGCAGCTGCTTCGTGCGCGAGTCGGGACGCTGGTTTTATGTTGACGGCGATAATCTGCCCTGAAAATCCAGCATTGCCGCCGTCAAATGGACGCACTTTGCTTCAAAAAATAGCGATTCATCATCGCGCAAATAAGCAGTAAATGGCCAACGACGCAGTTTCATCCTCACGTTTTCGAGCAGATATCAACGGTTTGCGTGCCTGGGCCGTTGTTGCTGTCATCTTCTATCACTTCGGACTGCCCGGTTTTGGAGGGGGATTTTCGGGAGTCGACGTGTTTTTCGTGATCTCCGGCTTCCTGATGACCGGCATTGTCGTAGCCGGTCTGGAGCGGGGTGATGGCGGATTCTCTTTGTGGGCTTTCTACTTGGCAAGAGCCCGCCGCATTCTCCCGGCCCTGATTGCGCTGTGCGCGGTGTTGCTGGCGCTGGGCTGGTTTTTTCTGCTGCCGCTTGAGTACAAGGCGCTCGGCACGCATGCCATGTTCAGCCTGGCCTTTTTGTCCAACGGAAAATTCTGGCGGGAAGCGGGCTACTTCGATAGCGCCTCGCACGAAAAATGGCTGTTGCACACCTGGTCGCTGTCGGTGGAATGGCAGTTTTACCTGCTGTTGCCGCTGGTCTTGCTGGCGCTGTGGAAGTGGCGGCCGGGTCGTAAGCCGCTGACGATTCTTATGGTGGCAGGGCTGGCGGCTTCACTGGCGTTGTCTATCGTCTTAACGCCCTTGAGACCCACGGCCGCGTTTTACCTGCTGCCAACGCGCGCATGGGAAATGCTCGCAGGCGGACTGGTTTTTCTCTTCGCCCCCATGCTCAGTCTGACACCACGTCAACGCGCCTGGGCCGAAGCTGTGGGTTTCGGCATGATTTTGGCAACCCTGTTCGGGGTTGATGCCTCTGCACAGTGGCCAGGCTGGCGCGCACTGATGCCCGTCACGGGCGCTGCGCTGGTGCTGCTGGCGGCGCGAAACGCTTCGCTATGGACGGCTCACCCTGTCGCGCAGTGGCTGGGGACGCGGTCTTATTCGCTTTACCTGTGGCACTGGCCGCTGGTGGTGGCGCTGGTGTATGCGGAACGGCAAACCGATCCGGTGGCGATTGCTGCCGGGCTGATATTGACCTTGCTGCTGGGCCAGTTGTCGTATGCGCTGGTGGAAACGCCAGCGCGCCTTGGCTTGGGGCGCTTTCAGCCCAACACTGGCGGGTCGGTTCTGATCGCTTTGACACTAATGGTGGTGGTGCCGGGCGGTTTGGTTTGGATGAAAGAGGGTGTGCTCGGGCGGTTTTCGCCAGAAATTGAAATCGTTAGCCAAGAGGCACTCAACAGAAATCCGCGTATGGAGACCTGTCATATAGGAACGGGCGCTGGATCGCCGTCCTGCATGTTCGGCGGAACCCGCCTGCGAGCTATTGTTATGGGAGACAGTCACGCCAATGCACTCGTTTCGGCAGCCGCAGCTACGACTGAACATCCTGGTGACGGTGTTATGGAGTGGACGTCAAGCGGATGTCCAATTTTGCAAGGGGTAAAAAGCACAAAAAACATGGACTGGCAATGTGGCGCTTTCGTTGAATGGGTACTCCGGGAGCTGAAACATGTGCCTTCAGATATTCCAGTGGTGATCATCAATCGTCATGGCCAATACACTGTCGGCCAGAGTGAGCATCCACTTCAAAAAAATATTCCTACAGTTTATTTTTCTAAGCCATACGCCACCGCCGAGCCTGCATTTCTCCAAGAGTACGCACAGCATCTGACAGAGACCGCCTGCGAAATAGCAAAAGATCGCCCTGTTTATTTGACGCGACCCATCCCCGTAATGGGCGTGGATGTCCCGAATACGATGTCACGTGTCATGGTTTTTGGCGGCACGCGCGATATTTCTATTTCACTCGCCGACTATCATCAACGCCACGCTTCTACCTGGGCAGCCCAAGACGCCGCACGTGACCGTTGTGGCGTGAAAATCCTCGACCCATTGCCTTATTTGTGCCGCGATGGCCGCTGCTATGGCGCCAAGGACGGGCGGCCACTTTATTACGATAACAACCACCTTAGCGAATTTGGCAATCGTCTGCTAGTACCCATGCTTGCTGAGATATTCAGACCAGAAATTCCGAAAATTAGTACGGAAAGTGATTTAAGTCCAGTACCAGTGGGCGCAAGCAGCTATTAATAAGTGAGTAAAAAATGAAGTTTGAAGCCATCCTGTTTGACTGTGACGGCGTGCTGGTTGACAGTGAACCCATCACCAACGGCGTGCTGCGCGAGCTGCTGGCCGAAAGCGGCTGGTCGCTTTCGCCTGAGGAATGCATGCGCGTGTTTGTCGGCAAGGCGGTGCGTGACGAGCGCGTGCTGATCGAAACCAACACCGGCCGGCCGCTGACCGAAGACTGGATGGCCGAGTTCTATGCGCGGCGCAACACCGAGTTGCAGGCGCGGCTGGTGGCGATTGCGGGCGCGCATGACGCCGTCGAAGCCGCCCACGCGCACACCGCCCAGCGCATTGCCTGCGCGTCCGGCGCTGACCGCTTCAAGGTCGAAATGCAGCTGGCGCAGGTCGGGCTGATGCCCTGGTTTGACGGCCGCATCTTCAGCGGCCAGGAAATGCCGCGCTCCAAACCTGCGCCCGATGTGTACCTGGCGGCCGCCAGCCATTTGGGCGTGGCGGGCGCGCGCTGTCTGGTGATTGAGGACACGACAACCGGCGTGACCGCAGGCGTGTCGGCTGGCGCTACCGTTTGGGCCTATTGCCCGTTGCCCGAACAAGGCCCGGCCTTGATGCAGGCGGGCGCCCGCCATTTGTTTGCGCACATGGCCGATCTGCCGGGGCTGTTGTCAGCCGTTTGACGGTGCCTTCAACGCGTCCCGAAAGCGCAAGTTACCCACCGTGCCCGTTTTTCGGGCATCCTGTTGAAGCCCGCACCGGCTAAGGGTTTCAAGGGTTATCCCTGTAGTCATCCACAAACTTATCCACAGAAGTTGTGAATGAATGGCGCAGTTATCCACAATGGCTGAAAACGCCAGCCCTGGCAGGGGCCGGGCGGCCAATGGGCCGATAATTTCGCCCCGAAGCGGCTGATTCAGCCGCCCCGACTCCCAGAGAAAGAATTTTTCATGCCGCATCAACTTCGGCGCATCGTTGCCATCAACATCCGAAATCCCAAGGACGGGCTGCCTTCGGGGCGCGTGGCCGAGCTGGATCCGCGCGGCGGCGTGCTGGCCGTGGGCGACAACGGTGTGGGCAAGACGACCTTTTTGCGCCTGCTGCCGCTGTTCTATGGCGCGACGCCGCAGCAGATCTTGCGCGGCACCGGGCTGACTTCCATGATTGCCCACACGCTGCCTGACGCCAGCAGCGCCGTGGCCTTCGAGTACGAGCGCGAGACGCCCGGCGACCTGCGCTGCGTGGTCATGCACTGCCGCGCGGGCGAGGATGCGGCGCAGTTCCACTTCATCCACGGCGGCTACCGGGAGGAATTTTTCTACGACGAGCACAACCAGTTCGTGCCGCGCGAGGAGTTCAAGGCGCGCGTCGAGGCGCAGGGCTTTCAGGTCAGCCGCAAACTGTTTTTGAACCAGTACCGCAGCGTCATCCTGAACGAGCGCCAGCTCACCAAAGAGGGCATTGAGCTGCGCCGGCTGGCCGCTGTGTATTCGCTGGGGCCCGCGCCGCTCTACAACCTTGACCAGATCGCCGCCGCCATGGCGAACGAGAAAATCTCGTTTCGCGACCTGCAAAACATCGTCATCGAGCGCGTCTCGGATGCGCAGGGCGACGCGCATGCGGCCGCTGGCAGCCGCGAACTCAAGCGCAACCGCGACGATGTGTCGCGCTGGCTGGAAGACCGCAACCATCTGGCGCGGATCATGGCCGAAAAGCCCCGCGTCGAGAAGACGCTGGTGCGCATCGCCCGCGTCAACGGCCTGCACCTGGAACTGTGTACGCTGAACGTGGCGGTGACTGCGGCGCTGGGGCAGACTGACAAGGAGCTGCTGGGCCTTAGCGAGCGCCAGCGCCGGCTCAAAACGGAATTCGAGGCGTGCCAGAGCGCCCTGGCCGGGTCGATAGCGGCGGCGGCCAGCGACAAGCAGCAGGCCACGCAAGCCTGGACTGCGCTGCGCGAAGAAGTGCAGGCCAGCCAGGCGCGGCTGGCGCATTTCAACGCCATCAACGCCCCGGCGCTGGCGGCCGAACAGCAGTTTGAGGAATCGCTGAAGGCCGAGAAAATCGCCAAGGAAGTCGAGGCCGACACGTTGGCGGCGGCCAGCGGCGGCATCGCCAGCAGCGCGCAGGCGCGCAAGTCGGCGATGCAGGCGGCAGCGCAAAGCGAGCTGGGCCGCATTGATGCGCGGCTGCTGGACGCGGCGCGCCAGAACGCGGCGCGCACCGACGCGCTGCACGAAGCGCAGGCGCAGGCGGTGCAGGCGCTGGCCCTGCCCGAGCGGCTGCCCGAGATCGCTGCCGAGCGCAACCCGTTGCTGTCGCGGCTGGGCGAGCTGAAAGTGATGGCGGCGCATCCGCTGCCGGGTGCCGAACTGATTGAAAAAAGGCGTCTGGCGGCCCACCACCTGGCCCGGCTCGACGAGGAAAGCCACAACGCGGCCAAGGCGGTGACGCGGGCCAGCGAAGAATTGGACAAGGCCAGGCGCACTGCCGACGGTTCGCTGGAACACGTCAAGGCCGCCGAACTCCGGCAGCGCCAGCACGCGCAGCGCATGGGCGCGGTGCAGGCGCAATTGTCGCCGCCCGTGGGCACACTGCTGGCCTTTTTGCGTGCCCGCGACACGGCGCTGTGGAGCGACAGCGCCAAACTGATGGACCCGGCGCTGCTGGCGCGCACCCAGCTCAAGCCCGAGTTGCTGGACGTGCTGGAGGGCGACGCGCCGCCGCCGACCGGGCGGCTATGCATCGGCGCGCTGGCGCTGGACACGGGCGCAATCGAAGTGCCGTCGTGGGTCGAGATGAAAGACGTGCGCGAACATGTCGCCAAGCTGAAAGTTGAAGCCGCCGCCCTGATGGCGACGGTGAAGGACACGCAGGCGCGCGCGCTGGCCTTGCGCCACGACATGAACCATGCGCAGGTCCGGCTGAGCAAAGCGATTGCCACCGAGTCGCTGGCCGAGGCCGCGCTGAACCATGCGCAATTGGCGCTGACCCGGCTGGACAAGGCGGTCGATCAGGAAAAGGACGAAGCGCGCAGTCAGGCGCTGGCCGAGAGCGCCGACAAACAGGCGCGCGTGCAGGCGCTGCAAACCGAAGAGCAGGCGATACAGCACGGGCTGGGCAGCGCCAAAGACCGCATCCAGGAAGACTTTCGCCAGCAGCGCAAGGCGCTGGCCGAAGAAACCCAGGCCGCAGAAAACCATCTGGAATGGGAAAAAACCGCCGTGCGCACGCGCCTGGCCGGCGAGCTGCAGCAGGTCGATGACGACATGGCGCGCGAACTGGCCGGGCAGGGCGTAGACCCGGCGCGGCTGCCCGGCTTGATGCAGGACATCACCAGGCTGGCGCTGCGGCTGGAGGGCATCGCGCGCCAGCGCCATGAAGTGGCCGACTGGCGCCGTTTCCGGCAAGACGTGCTGCCCTCGCTGGACTCGCGCCGCCAGGAGTGCGACCGGCGCGCACAGCGCTGCGCAGAAATTGCCGCCCGACTGGCTGGCCTGCACACCGAGCAGGACGCGCTGGCGCAGCGCGCCCGGCAGGAAGCCAGCACGCTGGAGGGCCAGCGCCACCTGCGCCAACAAGAAAAAATCGCTCTGCAAGACCTGCTCCAAGGCAGCCTGAAGGCGTTTGACGGCCATGCGCCCGCGCCGCTGGAGATCGACTGGAACGCCGCCGAGCTGAGAAAACGCGTCGAGCGCGCCAGGATTGAACTGGCGCAGCAGTCCGACGAGCTGCAAAAAGACAGCCGCCTGCTGCGCGGCAGCATGACCCAGCGCAGCGGCCCGGTTGAACACTGGCTGCAGCTCAAGGAAGCGGCCCTGCCCAACGCACAGACGCTGCCCGAACACCTGTGGCGCTGCGCGCAGGCGCAGGCGCTGTGCGACTGGTTTGAACCGTTGGAGCACGGGCCTTACGTCGATCAGTTGCACAAGGAAATGGCCGGCTTTCTGGCTGTGGCCAGCAACTTCGTGCGCGATCTGGAGCTGTTCGAGCGCCGCGTCGAGGGCTTTAACCGCGAGCTGCAAAAGGCGCTGTCGGCCACCGAACGCTTCGAGCGCTTTCGCGACTTGTCGGTGATGGTGCGCTCGGGCGTGGGTCAGTTCGGCCCGATGAAGCTGCTGCGCCAGATGCAGGAGCGCCACCACGGGCAAGCCGGCGCGCTCGGGGCATTGTCCGGCCAGGCGCACAGCCTGCCCACCGACGACGAAGCGGCGCTGATCCGCGACTTTCGCGACATCTTGCCCGCCGACGGCGTGCTGCGCGTCAACCTGAACGAGCAGGTGCGGCTCGAATGCTCGCTGATTGAAAACGGCAAGCGCCGCAACATCAGCAACGAGGCCGATTTCCGCTCGGTTTCGTCCAATGGCAACACGGCGCTGATCACGGCCATGTTTTTGATGGGCTTTGTGCAGATGATTCGCGGCGCGGATTCGCCGGTGCGCCTGACCTGGGTGACCGACGAGATTGGCCGCTTTGACCCGAACAACCTGGGCGCTTTTTTGCACACGCTGGACATGCACCGTATCGACGTGATCAGCGCCTCGCCGAGCGTCGATCCGGCGCTGGCGCGGTTTTTCCCGAGGCTGTGCATTTTTGAGGAAACCGGGGCCATCGCCACCTGCGAAACCCCTGTGCAAGGAGACAGCCATGTCAACGCTTGAAACTGCGCTCAAGCGCCTGGCCGAAGGCCGCTTTGTCTGCGAGATGCGCTACCCCGAGGAATTTGCCGTGCTGCAGGAGGCCGACAGCCGACGCCGCGCCGACGAGTGGCTGGCGGCCATCGGCTACCGGCTGGCGCGCCTGAGCGAAGACGGCGCTTTTTTCATGGCCCACGCGGTGGTCACGCCGGGCTTGCGGCTGCGGCTGCGCGACGAGTTGCGGGCAGTGCGCGGCAAGCTCGAGCCGGTGGTCGGTTTCATGGAGACGCTGCGCCAGTCGCAGGGCCGCAGCCCGCACATCCACGCCGGCGACATGCTCTGGGAGTCCGAGATCAGCGAAGCGGTGCGCGCCTCGCCGCTGCTGGAGCGGCGTTTGCTTGACATGCGCGAGATCGGCGGCGCGCGCGTCAGCGACTCAGCCATCGACCGGGTACGACGCATGCTGGCGCATCTGCAAAATGAAGGCTACATCGTCGAGACCAACCCGACCAGCAAGGGCTACCAGGTGACGGGCAAGATCGACTACCTGTACCAGCTGATCGGCTTTATCGCCGACAACACGGCGCAGCTGTCCGACGACGACGTGGTGGACCGCATCGACACGCAGGCCCGGCTGGACGGCGACGCGCCTGGCCAGGAAGCGCCAGCGCCAGCGGAGCAATCCACATCGAAAGAAGGCAGCGCGCCATGACCTCGCCCATCAAGGAGGTGCTGCAAACGCTCAGCCGGCATGCGCAGACGGTTGAAAGCAGCCTGCTGGGCGTGGTTTCTGGCGACACCGGAACGCCGCCAGCGGCGATTGCCGCGCTGCGCCAGGCCAGCGCGCTGCGCCCGGCCGGCGAAGACGGCTACCGGCTGCATCCCCGGCTGCGCGAGTATTTGCAGGATTACCTGAACCTGTTCTCGGCCTTCCAGAGCCTGAGCGAAATCGGCCCGCGCATCACGCAGCTCAATATGCTGTGGACTGAAATCGAACTGGTGCGCCTGGCCGCCGACACCGAAACCCTGGCCAGTCTGAGCACGACGCTGCAGATGACGGTGTTCGACATCGCCGACAGCATGGATGGCAATTTGCTGCTGCTGCACCTGTTGATGAGTACGCGCTTTGGCAACGTCAAAACCCTTGAAGCCAAAAAAAGCCAGAACCGCTACTACCAGCAGCAAACCACGCTGCTGGCGGGCGACCTGGCGCGGCTGGCGCTGGCCGCTGACCGGCTGGAGCGCGAAGCCAGCGAGCGCGCGATGGAGGAGCTGGCGCGCTTTTTGCGCCGCAACCTGCTGGCGCGCCTGAGCGCCTGGCAGCAGGGCGTGTCGGAAATGCAGACGCTGATCCGCAAAGAGATTTTCAGCATCCGCGAGGTGGAAAAGCAGCACAAGCTGCTGGCGCGCACCGACATGCTGCTGCGCCAGCAGCCGACCTGGCGCGGCATCGAGCCGGATCTGAGCGGCGAGATTCCCGACTTTTTGCTGGCCGCCGCGCTGGCGCCGCTGCTGGCGCATGTCGAGCCGCTGGACAGCGACCGGGCGGTGCGCAGCGAGTTGCAGGCGCTGGTGCGCGCCCTGCCGCCCAAGCCGTCCGCGCCGCCCGAGGCGCAGCCGCCCCGGCGCTATGTGCGCATCGTCGACGCGCCGCGCGTGCCGGTTGCCACGCCGGCCGCGCAGGCGTTGCAGCGGCTGGCCCGCCAGGTGCAGGCCGCGCCCGGTGGCGTGCCGCTGGCCGCGTGGCGTGAAGGCGACGCTGATGCGCTGTCGATGACGCCTGCGGTGTGGCTGGTGTTTGCCGTCATGGCGCTGCGCGGGCAGCGCATGCGGGTGGAGCTGGTCAGGAACGCACCGGCTGAAGGCGGGCATTTTGCACACACGTTTGGCGACGCGGTGGCGTATCCCAAGGCGGTCGCGCCGAAACCTGTATCGGCGCGGGCGGCGCAAACCGCGTGAATCCGCGCGAAGTCGATTTTTTGCGCCGGCTGGTGGCTGGGCGGTTTGCCGAGCGGCGTGGTGAAGGCCTGGCCGCCCGCATGGCCGAGCAGCAGGGGCTGGGCGTGGTGCGCGGCGCGAAGGTGCTGTACACCGACGCCGACTTCACTCACGCGGCGGACTTGCTGTGCAATCGCAGTTTTGCGCTGAGCGCGCCGCCCGCGCCTTTCCCGCGCAGCCAGGCCCCCGATGGCGGGTCGGAAAAAACCGGCGCGCTGCCGGTCACGCATGGGCGGGTGGCCGTCGTGGCGGTGGGCCTGGCACCCGCGCTGGTCACGCCGCCAGGCAGCTTTCTGGCCATGCACTGGCAGGACGCGCTGGCCCTGCCTTATGAGGTGCTGCTGGTGTGTGAAAACCTGGAGCCGCTGCTGCTGTTGCATGAATACCGCTGGCTGGCCGACTTTTACCAGGGCCGCCCGACGCTGGCGCTGTTTCGCGGTGCGCCTGGCTTGTTTGGCACCGATGCGGCTACAAAATTGATAGCTGCAGACGCACGCCCGACGCTCGCATTCTTTGATTTTGACCCCAAAGGTCTGTCCATGGCCGCGTCGTTGCCGCGCCGCGAGGCGCTGTGCCTGCCGGCGTGGCCAGAACTCGAAGCGGCCACGCGCCGGGCGCAGCGCCAGAGGCTTTTTACGCAGTCGGCGCAAGTCAGCCGCGTACACCTTGACCGCATGCAGGACAGCGAGATTGCGCTGGCCTGGCAGCGGCTCAGGCTGCTGACGCTGGGGCTGAACCAGGAAGGCTTTCCGCGCTGAAGCTCAAGCCTGCGGTTCAGGCGGCACGCCGCAGCGGCTCTGGCGGAATTGGCCGGGCGACTGGCCGGTCCAGCCGCTAAAGGCGCGGATAAAGCTTTTCTCGTTCTGAAAGCCTGCGGCCTCGGCCACTTTCTTGATGGGCCGGTGCGTGCGCAGCAGCAGCTCCAGCGCCCGCGCGCGCCGCATCTCGTCTTAGAAAATATGGACGGAATTTCGGCCCGTCGTGTCGTTCAGGACTCGCTGTCCTGGCTCCTGACGCCCCAGAACCGCTCCATCGCAATATAGGTGTAGGACGCCGACCAGCCTATCAGCAGCAATCCATTCAGCGCTTCTGTGCCGGCCAGCAGCCGGATGGGGCCGTTCGGGATCAGGTCACCGAAGCCAAGCGAGGAAAAGGTTTCGGCTGAAAAATACAGGCAGTTTTCCAGCGACGAGCTGCCAGCGCCGCTCAGGCTGCCCGTGCCGGTGAAATGGATCAGGCCAAAAAGCACAAAGCCATACAGTGCGATTTCCAGTGCGTGGGCCGTGAAAGCCGCAAAAATCACTACCAGTAATTTGCTGCGGCTTGGAACCTTTAGCGCGGGCAGCCGGGTGTTCAGCCCGCTCAGAATTTCAAAATGAATCAGTGTCGTCAGCGCAATCGCCATGACGCAGGAAAAAATGACGATGAGCATGCGGCGTACCGGGCAGGATTAATCGCTGGAGTCTAGCGCCTGTCCGCCACGCCTGAATTGCGCGGGCGACTGGCCAGTCCAGCCGCTAAAGGCGCGGATAAAACTTTTCTCGTTCTGAAAACCCGCCGCCTGGGCCACCTGCTTGATGGGCCGGTGCGTGCGCAGCAGCAGCTCCAGCGCCCGCGCGCGCCGTACCTCGTCTTTCAGCGCCTGCAATGACGCGCCTTCTTCCTTCAATTGCCGGTGCAGGGTGCGCGGCGACACGTTCAGCAGCGCGGCCAGCGTGTCGGCGTTGTGCGCCTGCGCCAGGTGCTGGTGCAGCGCCTGGCGCACGCGCTGCACCAGCAGCCGGTCGCGCCGGTAGGGCAACACCGTGAGCGGCAAGGCCCGCTGCAGCATGTGCTGTAGCGCGCGTTCGTCGCGTCGCAACGCCAGCGTCAGGTAACGCGCATCAAAGCGGATCGCGGCTGGCCCGGTGTCAAACGCTGTGGGGCCGGAAAAAAGCACGCTGTAGGCCTCGCGGTGTGCGGGGGGTGAAAACGGAAACTGCGCGCCCAGCAGCGGAATGCGCGAATCAATCAGCCAGCAGGCCACGCCAAGCACATTGCGCAGCACCGAAACCAGACAAAACTCGCGCAAGTCGCCCAGCCCGTGCAGTTCGGTGATGGCCAGTTGCGCCGTGTCGCCGGTCACCGAAAGCCTCAAGGCGATGTCATCGGCAATCAGGCTGTGGTGCCGGCACCAGCGCTTGAGCGCCACACCCAGCGTCGGCGCGGTTAGCGACGCCCGCGCCAGCATGCCGTAGCTGCCCCACGGCAGGCGACGGCTGAACCAGCCCAGCGCCTCGTCGTCCAGTTCCTGCATCGCCAGGCCCGAGATGCGCTCCATTTGCCAGGCCGTGATGCGCGATGCCGAATCCAGCAATGCCGCCGGCGCAATTTGTGCCTGCGCCAGCGCGTTGTCGGGGCTGATGCCACGGCGGTCGTAAGCATGGACTATCGCCTGCACGAAGGCAATCGGCGTTGCCGCCAGCGTGTGGGCGGGGATGGGTTGAGATGAAAGAAGGGGCGACGAAGGCATGGGCATGGCCAAGAGTCTGCCCTTGCGTGGCAAGATTTGCAACCTGAATGACGCCCATCGTCGGCCGCACCCCGGCGGCATGCGCCATACTGATGAATCCGCCGCTTGCTGGCGGCCGCAAGGAGACGACCATGAGCCAAGACCTTTCCTCACCGCATGCCGCCGCAGCGCCCCTTACGCCACCCTTCACGCTCAGTTACGCCCGTGGCGCCACTGATGTGCCGCTGATCGAGCAGCCCATTGGCGCATTTTTCGATGCCATCGCAGTCAGCCAGCCCGACCACGAAGCGCTGGTCAGTGTTCACCAGCACCGCCGCTACAGCTACCGAGAATTGCAGCGTGAAAGCGACCGCCTGGCCAGCGCGCTGCTCGGCCTGGGCCTGCAGCCCGGCGAACGCGTTGGCATCTGGTCGCACAACAATGCCGAATGGCTGCTGCTGCAACTGGCCACCGCCAAGGTTGGCCTGATTCTGGTCAACATCAACCCGGCTTACCGCACGGCGGAAGTCGAATACGCGCTGAACAAGGTGGGTTGCAAGGCACTCGTCACCATGGCGAGGTTCAAGACCAGCGACTACCTCGGCATGCTGCGTGAGCTGACCCCCGAGTGGGCACACGCGCAGCCCGGCCAGCTTGAATCCGTCACGCTGCCGCATCTAAAAACCGTGGTCTGGATTGACGAAGCCGGACAGGGCGACGACCAGCCCGGCTTGATGCGGTTTTCTGATTTGCTCGCCAGCGGCAATCCCGATGACGTGCGCTTGGCTGCAATCGCCGCCACGCTCAAGGCTACCGACCCGATCAACATCCAGTTCACCAGCGGCACCACCGGGTTCCCCAAGGGCGCGACGCTGACGCACCGCAACATCCTGAACAACGGCTTTTTCATCGGTGAAGCGATGCGCCTCACGCTAGATGACCGGCTGTGCATTCCGGTGCCGCTGTACCACTGCTTTGGCATGGTGCTGGGAAATCTGGCGTGCCTGACGCACGGCGCGACCATTGTTTATCCGAACGACGGCTTCGAGCCGCTGAGCGTGCTGCAGACGGTGCAAGACGAGCAATGCACCGGCCTGCACGGCGTGCCGACGATGTTCATCGCCGAGCTGGACCACCCGCGCTTTGCCGAGTTCGATTTGTCCACACTACGCACCGGCATCATGGCCGGATCGCCGTGCCCGACCGAGGTGATGAAGCGCGTGGTCAGCGACATGAACCTGTGCCAGATCACGATTGCCTACGGCATGACCGAAACCAGCCCGGTGAGCTGCCAGAGTTCGGTTGACACGCCGCTGGAAAAACGCGTGTCCACCGTCGGCCTGGTGCAGCCGCACCTGGAGGTCAAGATCATCGACCCCGAAAGCGCAGAGATCGTCGCCCCCGGCGTGTCGGGCGAACTTTGCACGCGCGGCTATTCGGTCATGCACGGCTACTGGGACGACGCACCCCGCACCGCAGAGGCGATTGACGCTGAGTGCTGGATGCACACCGGCGACCTGGCCACCATGGACTTTGAGGGCTACGTCAACATCGTCGGTCGTATCAAAGATATGGTGATTCGCGGCGGCGAGAACATCTACCCGCGCGAGATCGAGGAATTCCTTTATCGCCACCCGAAAGTGCAGGACGTGCAGGTCGTCGGCCTGCCCGACAAGCGCTACGGCGAAGAACTCTGCGCCTGGGTCGTTACGCGGCCCGGCGAAACCCTGAGCGAAGACGAGGTGCGCGACTTCTGCAAAGGCAAGATTGCGCACTACAAGGTGCCGCGCTACATTCGTTTCGTGCAGGGTTTCCCGATGACGGTGACCGGCAAGATCCAGAAATTCAAGATACGTGACGAAATGAAAAACCAGCTTGGGCTGGAAGAAGACAAGACTGCTTGATACGCCTGATACGCCTGAAAGAACACGCCAACATGACCACGCTCGAATCCAAACTCAACGCCCGTTCTGCCGACTTCCAGGCCAACGCCGCCGCCATGCGCGCGCTGGTCGATGACCTGCATGTGCAGCTCGCCAAGTCCGCCGCCGGTGGAGGCGAAGTGTCCCGCGCCCGGCACACGGCACGCGGCAAATTGCTGCCACGCGACCGCGTGCAGATGCTGCTCGACCCCGGCACGCCGTTTCTCGAAGTCGCACCGCTGGCCGCACTCGGCATGTACAACGGCGACGCGCCCTGCGCCGGACTGATCGTCGGCATTGGACGCGTCAGCGGCGTCGATTGCATGATTGTCTGCAACGACGCCACGGTGAAAGGCGGCACCTACTACCCGCTGACCGTCAAGAAGCACTTGCGCGCACAGGAAATCGCCCAGCAAAACAACCTGACCTGCATCTACCTGGTCGATTCGGGCGGCGCCAATCTGCCCAACCAGGACGAGGTGTTTCCCGACCGTGACCATTTCGGCCGCATCTTTTTCAACCAGGCCAACATGAGCGCGCTCGGCATCTCGCAGATTGCCGTGGTCATGGGCAGTTGCACCGCCGGCGGCGCGTATGTGCCGGCCATGAGCGACGAAAGCATCATCGTCAAGAACCAGGGAACGATTTTCCTGGGCGGCCCGCCGCTGGTCAAAGCCGCGACCGGGGAAGTGGTGACGGCGGAAGATTTGGGTGGCGGCGATGTCCACACCCGGCTGTCGGGCGTGGCCGACCATCTGGCGCAAAACGACCTGCATGCGCTGGCGCTGGCGCGGGCTTCGGTCAAGAATTTGAATAAAAACAAGGCTGTTGCGCAGGCTGGACGGGCGCCGGTAGCTCCTGAATTCGTAGTAGAAGAGCTCTATGGCGTGATTCCGGTCGATGTGCGCAAACCGTTTGACGTGCGCGAAATCATCGCCCGCATCGTCGATGGCAGCGACTTTGACGAGTTCAAGGCGCGCTACGGCACGACCATCGTGTGCGGTTTTGCGCACATCGAAGGCATGCCGGTCGGCATCATCGCCAACAACGGCATTTTGTTCAGCGAATCCGCCCTGAAGGCCACGCACTTCATCGAGCTGTGCTGCCAGCGCAAGATTCCGCTGGTGTTTTTGCAGAACATCACCGGCTTTATGGTGGGCCGCAAGTACGAGAACGAAGGCATCGCGCGCAACGGGGCCAAGATGGTGACCGCCGTGGCAACGGCTGCCGTGCCGAAGTTCACCGTCATCATCGGCGGCAGTTTTGGCGCCGGCAACTACGGCATGTGTGGCCGCGCGTTTTCGCCGCGTTTCCTGTGGATGTGGCCGAACGCGCGCATCAGCGTCATGGGCGGCGACCAGGCCGCCGGCGTGCTCGCCACCGTCAAGCGTGACGGTATCGAGGGCAAGGGCGGCGCCTGGACGGCCGAGGAAGAAGAAGCCTTCAAGGCGCCGATCCGCAGCCAGTACGAGCACCAGGGCCATCCGTATTACGCCACCGCGCGGCTGTGGGACGACGGCGTGATCGACCCTGCCGACACCCGCCGCGTGCTGGCGCTGGGCCTGAGCGCGTCGCAGAATGCGCCGATTCCAGAGACGAAGTTCGGTTTGTTCCGGATGTAAATCATGAGCGCATTACAAACTACCCAAACCGGCGCCGTACTGACGCTGACCCTCAGCCGGCCCGACATTCGCAACGCTTTCAACGACGAGGTGATTGCTGAAATCACCGCAGCCTTTCAGGACGCCGCCAGCCGCGCCGAGGCGCGCGTCGTGGTGCTGGCGGCCGTTGGTCCGGCCTTTTGCGCCGGCGCGGACCTGAACTGGATGCGCCGCATGGCCGATTACACGCGCGACGAAAACCTGCTGGATGCCGCCGCGCTGGCCGAAATGCTGCGCGTGATGTACGAATGCCCCAAGCCGACCATCGCCCGCATTCAGGGCGATGTGTACGCCGGCGGCATGGGGCTGGTGGCGGCCTGCGACATGGCGGTGAGCGTCGATACGGCGAACTTTTGCCTGAGCGAAGTCAAGCTGGGTTTGATTCCGGCCACCATCAGCCCGTATGTGATCCGCGCCATGGGCGCACGGGCGGCGCACCGCTACTTTTTGACCGCCGAACGCTTCGATGCGAACGAAGCGCACCGCATCGGCTTCGTGCATGAAGTGGTCAGCCGCGATCAGCTGGACGCCAAGGTGGCGGAGCTGACGCAGGCGCTGGTCAACGCCAGCCCGAACGCCGTGCGCAGCTGCAAGATGCTGGTGCAAGAGGTGGCGGGCCGCGACATTGAAGCCCCGCTGATCGGCCAGACGGTCGAGGGCATTGCCGACATTCGCACCAGCAGCGAAGGCCGCGAAGGCGTGCAGTCTTTCCTGCAAAAGCGCAAGCCGTCCTGGCTGGCTTGATTTTTTAAAGGAGCTTCACCATGCAAGCACTCGACACCGCGCAACTCGTCGCTTTGGCTGGCGCCGTCGGCTGGGCCAGCGGCATCCGCCTGTATCTGGTGTTGTTGCTGACCGGACTGGCGGGCTACCTCGGCTGGATGGAGCTGCCGCAGGGGCTGCACCTGCTGGCCAATCCGGTGGTGCTGGGCGCCAGTGGCTTTATGGTGTTTATCGAGTTTTTTGCCGACAAGATTCCGGGGCTGGACTCGCTCTGGGACGTGGTGCATGCCGTGATCCGCATTCCGGCCGGTGCGGCGCTGGCGGCGGGTGTGTTCAGCGCTGACAGCGCTGCTATGAGTTTGGTAGCTGCTCTCGTAGGCGGCACGCTCGCTGGGACCAGTTTTGCCGCAAAAGCCACGTCGCGGGCGGCGATTAACACCTCACCCGAGCCGTTCAGCAACATCGGCACCTCGCTGGTCGAAGACAGTCTGGTGCCAGCGGGGCTGTGGCTGGCGGTGGCGCATCCGTTTGTCTTTCTGCCGGTGCTGGTCGTGGTGCTGGTGCTCAGCGTCTGGCTGATTCGCCTGTGCTGGCGCTTTTTGAAACAGTTGTTTACCCGCGTGGCGCGCATTTTCAGTGGCAAGCCTGACCCGGGCTTGTCGCCCGCTTTCACCCTGAAGTCCCCTTTTTCAAAGAATGACCCTCATGTTTAAAAAAATCCTCATTGCCAATCGCGGTGAAATCGCTTGCCGCGTTGCTGCCACCGCCCGCCGCATGGCCATCAAAACCGTCGCCGTGTATTCAGACGCTGACGCCAGCGCCAAGCATGTGAGCTTTTGCGACGAAGCCATCCACATCGGCGGCAGCGCACCGAAAGACAGCTACCTGCGCTGGGAAAAAATCATCGAAGCGGCCAAGGCGACGGGTGCCGAAGCGATTCACCCCGGCTACGGATTTTTGAGCGAAAACGAGGAATTTGCTAAGGCCTGCGCCAGCGCAGGGCTGGTGTTCATTGGCCCACCGGCGTCGGCGATCAAGGCGATGGGCCTGAAAGCCGAGTCCAAGCAGTTGATGGAAAAAGCCGGCGTGCCGCTGGTGCCGGGCTACCACGGCGCGGACCAGGATCCGGCCATGCTGCAGCGCGAGGCCGACCGCATCGGCTACCCGGTGCTCATCAAGGCCAGCGCGGGCGGCGGCGGCAAAGGCATGCGCATGGTTGAAAAGTCTGAAGACTTTGCTGCCGCGCTGGCCTCTTGCCAACGCGAAGCCATCAACAGCTTTGGCAACGACACGGTGCTGGTCGAGAAGTACGCCCAGCGTCCGCGCCATATCGAAATCCAGGTGTTCGGCGACACGCACGGCAACTATGTCTACCTGTTCGAACGCGATTGCTCGGTGCAGCGCCGGCACCAGAAGGTGCTGGAAGAAGCGCCGGCCCCCGGCATGACACCGGAAATGCGCGCCCGGATGGGCGAAGCCGCCGTGGCCGCAGCCCGCGCGGTCAACTATGTGGGCGCTGGCACGGTGGAATTCATCGTCGAGCAGCGCGCAGACGGCAGCATGAACTTTTTCTTCATGGAAATGAACACCCGGTTGCAGGTCGAGCATCCGGTGACCGAAGCCATCACCGGGCTGGACCTGGTCGAATGGCAATTGCGCGTGGCGTCGGGCGAGCCGTTGCCGCTGGCGCAAGACCAATTGAAGATCAACGGCCATGCCATCGAGGCGCGCATTTGTGCCGAGAACCCGGACAACAATTTTCTGCCGACCACCGGCACGCTGCATGTGTACGACAAGCCGGTGTGCACGGCGTTTGAGCGCAGCACAGTGCGGATTGACGACGGCGTGCGTCAGGGCGACACGATTTCGCCGTTCTACGACTCGATGGTCGCCAAGCTGATCGTGCATGGACAAACGCGTGAAGAAGCGCTGGCCCGCATGGACGAAGCGCTGGCGCAGACCCGCATCGTCGGCTTGAGCACCAACGTGCAGTTCTTGCGCTATGTGGTGCGCAGCCCTTCGTTTGCCGAGGCGAATCTTGATACGGCCTTGATCCCGCGTGAAGAAGCCGTGCTGTTCAAGCAGGAGCCGGTCGGGCTGCCGATGGCCGCCGCCAGCGCCATTGCCCAGACGCTGCTGGACGAAAAAGCCGGCGAGGGTACAGACCCGTTCAGCCGCCGCGACGGCTGGCAAACGCATGGCGTGACGCAGCGGCCCTTTGAATTTGACTTCCATGGCGAGCCGGCCAAAGCCACCTTGACCTACGGCCATGACGGCGCTTTGCAACTGGCGGTGAGGGACGTGTCGGGGCCGCTCGTGTTTGCCAAAAATGCAAAAGGCATCGACATTCAGTTTGCCGGCCAGCGCTTGAGCGCAACGGTGTACACCCAGGGCGAGGTTGACCATGTTTTCACCGCACGTGGCGCAACCCAGATCACGGCGATTGACCTGCTGGCGCATGCCGGCGAAAGCCAGGCCGAAGGCGGACGCTTGACCGCCCCCATGCCGGGCAAGATTTTGTCGTTTTCCGTCAAGGCCGGCGACACGGTTAAAAAGGGCCAGCCGCTGGCGGTGATGGAAGCGATGAAAATGGAGCACACGATTGCCGCGCCCGCCGATGGCGTGGTCGAGGAGCTGCTGTATGCCCCGGGCGATCAGGTGACTGAAGGGTCGGAACTGCTCAAAATAACGGTCTGAAATTAAAGGAAAGTCTGAATGCGCATCAGTTTTTGCTGTACCGGCACCAAAGCCCAGCCCTGGCTGGAAGGACTGCGTGCCGCCTTTCCCCATGCCGAGGTCAACGTCTGGTCAGCGGGTGCGCCGGCTGCTGACTACGCCGTGGTCTGGACGCCGCCGCAACAATTCATCGACGAGCAGACACAGCTCAAGAGCATCTTCAACATCGGCGCTGGCGTCGATGCGCTGATGGCGCTGCGCCTGCGGCCCGGTGTTCCGGTCGTGCGTCTGGACGACGCCGGCATGTCGGTGCAAATGGCCGAATACGTCTGCCATGCGGTGATCCGGCATTTCCGGGAGTTCGGCGGTTACGAGGCCGATACGGCACAAGGCAAATGGTCGTACCGCAAGCCGCACCAGCGTGCTGATTTTCCCGTGGGTGTGATGGGCCTGGGCATTCTGGGCGAGCGCGTGAGCCGGGCGCTGGCGCAGTTTGATTTTCCGGTGAGGGGCTGGAGCCGTTCCGCCAAATCCATTCCCGGCGTGCAATGCTTTTCAGGGCAAGCGGGCTTCAACGATTTTCTGGCCGCCAGCCGCATTCTGGTGTGCCTGCTGCCGCTGACGCCGGACACTGAAAATATCATGCGTCACGACACACTGGCTCGCCTGCAGCCGGGCGGCTATGTCATCAACGTGGCGCGTGGCAGCCATCTGGTCGACGATGACCTGATGGCGCTGATTGACAGCGGCCACTTGGCCGGTGCCACGCTCGATGTATTTCGCACCGAACCCCTGCCGGCGGCGCATCCGTTCTGGACGCACCCGAAAATCACCGTCACGCCGCACACCTCGGCCCGCACGTTGCGCGAAGAAAGCATTGCGCAGATCGTCGGCAAGATTCGGGCACTGGAGCGGGGCGAGGCGGTTGCCAGCCTTGAAGGCGTGGTTGATTTGAACAAAGGATACTGAAGCCATGAATCTCCCTTCCAAAGTCAAGCTCGTTGACGTCGGCCCGCGTGACGGCCTGCAAAACGAAAAGTCACCCGTCCCCGCCGCTGTCAAGATCGAACTGGTGCAGCGCCTGCAGGACGCTGGCCTGACGGAAATCGAAGTCACCAGTTTTGTGTCGCCCAAATGGGTGCCGCAGATGGCTGACAACGCCGAAGTCATGGCGGGCATTGCGCGCAAGCCGGGCGTGCGCTATTCGGTGCTGACGCCCAACCTGCAAGGGCTGCAGGCCGCTATGGCCGCGCCGCGCGAACTGTGGCCCGACGAGATCGTGGTGTTCGGCGCGGCCAGTGAAGCTTTCAGCCAGCGCAACATCAACTGCTCGATTGCCGAAAGCATTGAGCGCTTTGCGCCCGTGGTGGCGGCGGCGCGGGCGGCGGGCATTTATGTGCGCGGCGCCATGTCGTGCACCGTCGGTTGCCCGTATGAGGGTGAAATTGCGCCCGAGCGCGTAGCCTATCTGGCCGGGCTGATGAAGGGCATTGGTGTGCAGCATATCGGCGTGGCCGACACGATTGGCGTGGGCACGCCGCGCAAGGTGCAGCGCGCCATGGAAGCGGCATTGCAGCATTACGACCTGAACGACGTGTCGGGCCATTTCCATGACACCTACGGCCAGGCGCTGGCGAACACGCTGATCTGCCTGCAGATGGGCGTGTGGCAGTTCGACACTTCCGTGGCCGGCCTGGGCGGCTGCCCGTATGCCAAAGGCGCAACCGGCAACGTGGCCACCGAAGACGTGGTGTATTTGCTGCACGGCATGGGCATTGAAACCGGCATTGACCTGGACAAGCTGATCGACGCAGGCCAGTTCATCAGCGAATTTCTGGGCCGCAAGCCCAACTCCCGCGCCGCAACGGCCTTGCTGAACAAGAGGGCAAATTGATGTGCGGTGCTGAATTGAAAGTGCTGCCCGAAGGCGTGCAGCGGGTGGCCGAGGTGCTGCAGGCCCAAGGCCATCCGCATATGCCCGTCATGCTTGATGACGCCGCCCGCACCGCGCAGCAGGCAGCTGACGCCCTGGGCGTGGCGGTCGGCCAGATTGCCAAGAGCATCATTTTTCGCCGCAAGTCGGACGATGTGGCGGTGCTGGTCGTCACTTCGGGCGACCGGCGCGTCGATGAAAAGAAGGTCGAAGCGCTGGTTTGCCCGGACGGTCGGCGGCTGGGCCGCGCGGATGCGGCGTTCGTCAAGTCGCGCACCGGGTTTTCTATCGGTGGCGTGTCGCCGCTGGCGCATGCAACGGCGTCGGTCACGCTGATTGACGCGTCGCTGTTCCGCTTTGACGAGATTTGGGCCGCAGCCGGCCATCCGCATGCGGTGTTCCAGCTTTCGCCGTGGCAATTGCAAGACCTGACGGGCGCGCCGGTGGCCGACGTGGCGGTCGATGACGATGAAAAAAAGCGCGATCTCCAGCGCGCCATCACCCTGGTCAGGTTGCGCGCCCAGGCGCTCGACACGCAGGCGGATGTGCCGTCACCGTGCATTTCCATTTGCCGCATGAGCGCCAGTTCCGGGCTGTGCGAAGGCTGCTTTCGCACGGGCGACGAGATTGCAGTCTGGAGCCGCGCTGACGATGACGAAAAACGGGCGCTCTGGAAACTGATTACGCAACGCATGGATGCCTTGCAAGGCGTGATGGTGATGTGATGGACATGACTTCGTCTATCAACACCCCGGCCAGCGACATGAAACACATCACCTGCTACCTCGACTTCGTTTCACCCTATGCCTGTCTGGCCTTCGAGCTGTTGCCCGAAGCCTTGAGCGGATTGAGCTACAGCCTGGACTACCAGCCCGTGCTGCTTGGTGCGATGTTCAAGCACCACGGCCAGCTGGGCCCGGCAGAAATTGCGCCCAAACGCGACTGGACTTACCGCCAGGTGCTGTGGCTGGCGCACAGCCGGAGCATTCCCTTGCAGATGCCGGCCAGCCATCCGTTCAGCCCTTTGCCGCTGTTGCGGCTGGCGCTGGCTTGCAGCCCTGCGGCGCAAGCTGCGTCGCCGAACCGCTTTGTCTGTGAAACCATTTTTCGCCATGTCTGGCGTGGCGGTGCTGAGGCGCTGGAGCCGGCCCGCTTGCAGGCGCTGGCCGACACGCTGACGCCATCGCGCGAAGTCAATGGCGACGCGGTCAAGGCGCAACTCAAGCGCAACACCGACGAGGCGATTGCTTTGGGCGTCTTTGGGGTTCCGGCTTTTGTCGTCGATGGCAAGCTGTTCTGGGGTCTGGATTCGCTGCCCATGCTGCGTGCGTATTTGCAGGGTGATGCCTGGTTTGACGGCCCCGACTGGGACGCCGGAACGAATGTCCGGGTAGGGCTGCGGCGTCAGTAAACTGGCGGCCTGCGGGTGAGAAAATTGGCCCCATCAAGCCACAGGAGCCAGTTCACCATGCCCAGCGGATTCAATTTTTCAGCGTCTCCTTTTGACTGCCTGACGCCCGACGAGCAGCGGCTGGTGCAGGACAACGTCGATATTGCCTATTTCCCCCAGGGCGACACCGTTCTGGCGCCGGGCGCGCAGCCCACCCACCTGTTTGTCATCATCAAGGGCTTCGTGCAGCAGTTCGATGGCAACGAAGTCGTCACCACCTATGGCCCCGAAGACTGTTTTGATGGCCGGGGGCTGATGGCCGGCAAGTCCAGCAGCCGCTTTGTGGCCGCAGAAGAAGTGGTGGCCTACCAGCTGGCCAAACAAGCGGTCAGCGAACTGATTGCCGACAATGTCACTTTTGGTGCGCTGCTGTTTTCTGACTTGTCGAACAAGCTCAGTGCGCTGTCTGCGCGGCAAAGCCGGCATGAATTGCAGTCGCTGACGATGGCGCGTGTCGATGAGGCTTTTGTGCGCACGCCGCATTTTGTCGATGCCGACACCTCGATCCTGGACGTGGTCAAGGAGTTTCATGCGCTTCGCACCGCCACCGTGCTGGTGCGTGACCGGCAGCTGTCGCCGCCCGCACTGGGTATTTTTACCCTCACCGGCCTGCAGCGGGCTATTTTGGACGGCACGCCACTGGACCAGCTGAAGGTGCGGGAGCTGGCCAATTTTTCTTTGATCAAGGTGCGCCCCAAAGACCAGTTGGGCGATGCGCTGGCGCTCATGATCCGGCACAAAGTCCACCGGGTGGTGGTGGCCGACGGCGACAACATCACCGGCGTACTCGAAGCGCTGGATTTGTTCAGTTTTTTGTCCAACCATTCCTACCTCATCAACATCCAGATTCAGGATGCGCAGGATGTACCCAGCCTCAAGCTGGCGGCCGGCCAGATCACCCGGCTGATTGCGCTGCTCTACCGCAGCGGCACGCACATCAACATGATTGCCCGGCTGGTGCAGGAACTCAACGCCAAGTTGTTCGAGCGCGCCTGGCAAGTGGTGGCGCCGGCCGAGCTGGTGGCCAACAGTTGCCTGTTCGTGATGGGCAGCGAAGGCCGGGGCGAGCAACTGCTCAAGACCGACCAGGACAATGGGCTGGTGCTGCGCGACGGCTATGTGCCCACGGTCGATGTGGCGCAGGTTTGCCAGCAGTTTTCTGCCGCGCTGGCTGATTTTGGCTATCCGCCGTGTCCGGGCAACATCATGGTCAGCAACCCGGCGTGGTGCCAGAGCGCGGACGACTTCAGCCAGGCCGTGCGGTTTTGGCTGATGGCCGCCAGCCAGGACGGCCTTATGTCGCTGGCGATTTTTCTGGATGCCCGTGCGGTGTGCGGTGACCGCGCCTTGCTGGAGCAAGTGCGTACGGCCGTCTATGACATGACCACCGACAACGACGCCATGCTGGCCCGTTTTGCCGCTGCCATCAACGCGTTTGGCAGCAGCAGCGCCTGGTGGGCGCACCTTCCTTTCCTGGGCGACCCGGGCAAGGACGCGCTGGACATCAAGAAAAACGGCACCTTTCCGCTGGTGCATGGCGTTCGCAGTCTGGCACTCGCCCATCGCATCCGCGCCACCTCGACGGTCGAGCGTGTCAACGCCTTGGTGGAGGCGGGCCGGCTGCCGCAAAAGCTGGCGCACGACCTGATCGACAGCCTGCATTTTTTCATGGGCCTGAAGCTGAAAACCGGGTTGCAGCGGCTCGAAACCGGCCAGGCTGCCTCAGACGAAATTCATCTGGACAAGCTCAGCAGCCTGGACCGTGATTTGCTGAAAGACACGCTGGGTGTCGTCAAGCAGTTCAAGGCCCTGCTGAACCAGCGCTTTCATCTGGAGGCCGTGTGAATGCGCCTGGCCTGTCGCCCGGCCAGTGGCTGGCCGCGCTCAAGCGCAAGTGGATGCTGTACCACCTGGGCGACCCGCGCTTCAGCTTCATGTGGGACGCGCCGCCCGAGAACGAATGGGTGGCGCTGGACTGTGAAACCACGGGGCTCAATGTGCGGACTGACGACATCATCGCCATCGGCGCGGTGCGCATTCGGGGCAACCGCATCATGACCAGCGAGCGCCTGGAATTGCTGGTGCGGCCTGAAAAACGGCGCCTTTCCGCCGACAGCGTGCGGGTGCACCGGCTGCGCGAGCAGGATGTGGCCCAGGGCCTGAACGCCGACGACGCCATGATGCAGCTGATGCGTTTCATCGGCAGCCGGCCGCTGGTGGGTTATTACCTGGAGTTCGACCTGGCCATGATCAACCGGGTGCTGTTTCCGATGCTCGGCATGGGCCTGCCGCAGCCCAGGATTGAAGTGTCGGCGCTGTACTACGACCATAAGTTCCGGCAACTGCCCCAGCATGCGCAACACAGCGGCGCGGTAGACCTGCGCTTTGATGTTCTGATGAAAGACCTTGGGTTGCCGCTCTGGCCGGCCCACGACGCGCTGAACGATGCGGTGATGGCGGCGCTGGCTTTTCTGAAACTGCGCGCGTTGAAATAAGCCTTTGACAGGCGTTTGGACTTGCCGGCAGAACAGCGGCAGGGATTTTCCTGAAAAATAAATGAAATAGGCCGCTTGCGCATACTGCACGTGCGCTGTCAGCTATTGATTTAATAGCAAACGAAAAAAGCCGGGCAGTTGCCCGGCTTTTTTCAGGGGTTAAAAGCGCTCTGGCTTAGTGGCCTGAAGACTTCGATGCGCCCAGACCGGTTTCAGACCGGACTTGCTGCGATTTGTAGGCAGCCCGCTCCAGCGCCGCGCGTGGGCTGCGGTCCAGTATCGAGAACAGCCAGACGCCGACAAAGCCGATGGTGACCGAGAACAAAGCCGGTGAAGAGTACGGGAACCAGGCCGAGCCTTTGGGGTTGCCCATGGTGGCTTCCCACACTGAAGGCGACACCACAGTCAGGCCCACGGCAGCGATCAAGCCCAGGAAGCCGCCAATCACGGCGCCCCGCGTGGTGCAGTCTTTCCACAGCACGGACATGAACAGCACCGGGAAGTTGGCCGAAGCGGCAATCGCAAAAGCCAGCGACACCATGAAGGCGATGTTCTGCTTCTCGAAAGCAATGCCCAGCACCACAGCTACCACACCGAGCGCCAGCGTCGTGATGCGCGAGATACGCAGTTCAGCGGCGCTGTCAGCCTTGCCGCCTTTGATCACGGTGGCATACAGGTCGTGTGACACGGCAGAAGCGCCCGACAGCGTCAAACCTGCCACCACAGCCAGGATGGTGGCAAAAGCCACTGCCGAGATAAAGCCGAAGAACACGTTGCCGCCGACTGCCTTGGCCACCAGAACAGCCGCCATGTTGGCCGAACCGCCGCCGCCCTTGATGATGCCTGTGGCGGTATCTGCAAACTCGGGGTTGGTCAACACCAGCGTGATGGCGCCGAAACCGACGATGAAAATCAGCACATAGAAGTAGCCAATCCAGGTCGTGGCCCAAAATACGGACTTGCGGGCTTCCTTGGCATCAGGCACGGTGAAAAAGCGCATCAGGATGTGGGGCAGGCCAGCCGTACCGAACATCAGCGCCATACCGAAGGAGATGGCAGAGATCGGGTCTTTGATGAATCCCCCAGGCCCCATCACGGCCAGTCCAATCTTGGCCGCCTCGTCGGGCAGCTTGCCGCCGTTGAGGGCCAGTTGGGTCTTCACGGCAACACCGGCGGCAAACAGGGCTTCAAAGCTGAAACCGAACTGCGACATGACCATGAAGGCCATGAAGGTCACGCCCGACAGCAGCAGGACGGCCTTGATGATCTGCACCCAGGTGGTGGCGGTCATGCCGCCGAACAGCACGTAAATCATCATCAGCGCACCGACGATCACCACGGCGAGCCAGTAGTCCAGGCCAAACAGCAGTTTGATCAGCGAGCCTGCCCCCACCATCTGGGCGATCAGGTAGAACGCCACCACCACCAGCGTGCCGGAGGCTGCAAAAATGCGGATCGGTGCCTGCTGGAAGCGGTAACCGGCGACGTCGGCAAAGGTAAATTTGCCCAGGTTGCGCAGCCGCTCGGCCATCAGGAAGGTGATGATCGGCCAGCCGACCAGAAAGCCGATCGAGTAGATCAGGCCGTCATAGCCCGATGCCATGACCGCCGCCGTGATACCCAGGAACGAAGCGGCTGACATGTAGTCGCCGGCAATGGCCAGGCCATTTTGAAAGCCGGTGATGCCGCCGCCGCCGGTGTAGAAGTCGGCGGCGGACTTGGTTTTGGAGGCCGCCCATTTGGTGATGAACAGCGTGCCCACCACAAAAACCGCAAACATGCTGATGGCCACCCAGTTGGTGGGCTGCTTGGCAACCTGTCCCAGGTCACCGCCAGCGGCTTGAGCGGCTGCTGCTGCGAGCAGTGCCGTCAATGCGGCCAAAAATTGGAGTCCAGCCTTCATTTGGAAGCCTCTTTCAGAATTTCGGTGGTCAATCGATCGTATTCGCCATTGGCGCGGCGCACGTAAATGCCAGTGATGACAATGGTGAAAACAATCACGCCCAGGCCAATGGGAATACCCAGCGACGTGACGCCTGCGCCAATCGGTTGTGCCAAAAATGGCTTGTTGAAAGCAATCAGTGCGATGTAGCCGTAATAGACAATCATCATCAGCGCCGTCATGGTCCAGCCGAAGGTGTTGCGCTTTCTGCGTAGCTCGTGGTACTTGGGGTTGGCCTCAATCTTGGCCACCATGGGATCAACCCGGACAGGATCGCTCATATATTTCCTCCGACTTTGATAGTCAGTAATGGCAACAGCCCCGAATGGGCATTGCAGGAGGTGGATTTTGGGAGGGGGTGCTGACCAACTCCTTACGTCGGGTAAGCGAATCTGGTAGGGATTTTCCCTTGGTACGAACAGCCGTCCAGGCACGCTGAATGCGTATTTTGGCCCCATTTATTGCAATGAAAAATCAGGCCCAAGGGTTAATGCTGTAGTTGTAAGCCGGCATTCAGGTTCGGGTCAGTTTGTGGTTGGTTGACGTCAGAATCCGGTCAGCCAAGGTCAAGATAGTCAGGCTGTCACCGGGATGGGTGATTGACATCAGCCAAAGAAAGAGACGCCTGAAAATGGTCACAGCTGTGAAAGACGCGCCGATGACCGCAGAGCAAAGAAAAGTCATTTTTGCGTCATCGCTCGGCACGGTGTTCGAGTGGTATGACTTTTATCTGTACGGCTCGCTCGCTGCAATTATTGCCAAGCAGTTTTTCAGTGGACTGGACTCGGGGTCGGCGTTTATTTTTGCGCTGCTGGCGTTTGCCGCCGGCTTCATCGTGCGGCCATTCGGTGCGCTGGTGTTTGGCCGTCTGGGCGACATGATCGGTCGCAAATACACTTTTCTGGTCACCATCGTGATCATGGGGCTGTCTACTTTTATCGTGGGGCTGCTGCCCAGCTATGCGTCGATTGGGGTGGCCGCCCCGATCATCCTGATCGGACTGCGCATGCTGCAAGGCCTTGCGCTGGGGGGTGAATACGGCGGCGCGGCGACGTATGTGGCGGAGCACGCACCGCAAAACAAGCGTGGCGCTTACACCGCGTGGATTCAAACCACGGCCACGCTGGGCCTGTTGTTGAGCCTGGTGGTCATTTTGGGCGTGCGAACCGTGATTGGCGAAGCCGCGTTTGCGGACTGGGGCTGGCGTATTCCGTTTCTTGTCTCCATCGTGCTGCTGGTTGTGTCGGTCTACATGCGCCTGTCCATGAACGAGTCGCCGGCGTTCCAGAAAATGAAGGCGGAAGGCAAGACTTCCAAAGCGCCTTTGGCGGAGTCGTTCGGTCAATGGAAAAACCTGAAAATCGTGATTCTGGCCCTGATCGGCTTGACCGCCGGCCAGGCAGTGATCTGGTATTCAGGCCAGTTCTACGCGCTGTTCTTCCTGACGCAAGCCCTGAAGGTGGACGGCACGACGGCCAATATTCTGGTAGCTTATTCGCTGATTCTGGGCACGCCTTTCTTTGTCATATTTGGCACGCTGTCCGACAAGATGGGCCGCAAGCCGATCATCATGGCGGGTTGCCTGCTGGCGGTGGTGACGTATTTCCCCGTGTTCAGCGCCTTGACCCAAGCCGCCAATCCTGATCTGGCCGCCGCACAAGCCAAAAATCAGGTGGTGGTGACGGCAGATCCGAACGAATGCTCATTCCAGTTCAACCCCACCGGCACCGCCAAATTCACCAGTTCTTGCGACATTGCCAAGCAGGTGTTGGCCGGCGCCTCGGTAAGTTATGAAAATGTTGCCGCACCGGCCGGCACCGTGGCCACTATCAAAATGGGTGAGATGACGATTCCAAGCTACAGCGCCAAAGACTTGGGTGTCGAAGCGGCCCGGAGAAAAGAGGTCGAGTTCAAGAAGCTGATTGCCGAAGACCTGAAATTGGCCGGCTACCCCAGCAAGGCAGACCCCGCCAAGATTGACAAATTCACGGTGACGTTGATCCTGTTCTATCTGGTGCTGCTGGTGACGATGGTATACGGCCCGATTGCCGCCATGCTGGTTGAAATGTTTCCAACCCGCATCCGCTACACGTCAATGAGTCTGCCCTATCACATTGGCAATGGCTGGTTTGGCGGCTTGCTGCCAACCACCGCGTTTGCCATCGTCGCGCAAACCGGCAACATGTACAACGGCCTGTGGTATCCCGTCATCATTGCCGGAATGACGTTGGTTGTGGGCATGCTGTTTATCAAGGAAACCAGGCAGGTTGATATTTACGCCAACGATTGAAATGCAGCTCAGCGCTTGAACTTGCCGTCGCTGCCAATGATGGACAAATCGGCAAAATCAAGCCCGGTATGGTCGGCGGGGCTGAAACTCACCTCCAGCCCGCCCATATCAAATTTGCGCATGTTCTCCAGTGCAGACTGAAGGGTCTCGCGGGTCGGTTTGGGGCCGGCCCGGCGCAGACCTTCAACCAGCACTTTTGCTGCAGCAAATCCTTCCAGCATGGCCGGGCTCAGTTCTGTCTGTGGTTTGGCCTGGGCCAATTTCAGGGCTTCCTTGATCATGGGATAGGCGATAGAGCGCTCGGACGGAAAAACCTGCGTGACAATCACGTTGCGGCCACTGTCACCCAGACTCTTGGCAAAACCGCTGGAGGCATTGTTCGAAAGCGTCACGATCTGGGCTGCAGAGCCGGCCGCACGCAAGGCTTTTACGCCTTCAAGCACCACCTGGCCGGATCCAATCATGATTACAGCCTGCGCATTGGATTTGTAAATCACGGGCACTATCGCAGACAGGTCCGGCTTGGAACGGTCGAATTTTTCAACGGCGACAGGCGTGATTTTTGCGGTTGTCATGCCTTTTTGTGCGCCCGCCAGTCCGTCGCTGCCGAAGCTGTCATCCGGATACAGAACAGCAATTTTGGTAATGCCGATTGAAGTCAGGTGGGTGACTGCTTTTTCAGCCTCGCGCTGGTAAGTTGCGCGCACATTGAAGATGTGTTTTTGCACGGGCTGGTGCAGCACCATGGCACCCGTGGAAGGTCCAACAAGCGGCACACCATATTGGTTTAGCAGCGGAATCACCGCTTGGGTGTGGGGTGTGCCGCGCGTCAGGAACATGGCCACCACTTTTTTCTCTTCGATCAACTGGCGTGCATTCTCTGCAGCAATTTTGGTTTCGAACTTGTCGTCCATCGAAATCAGTTCGATCTTTTGCCCGCCAACCCCACCGTTTGCATTGACGGAGTCGATATAAAGCTTGGCGCCATCGGTCGTTTCCTTGACGCCCGCACCCACGGCACCGGTAAATCCGGCGGTCTGGCCGATCAGGATTTGTGCCTGGCTGGCCGGGCTCATGGCTGCCGCCAGAAGGGCTGCGCACCAAAAAATTCTTTGTTTCATGTCTTTTCTTTGACCTTGCCCCTGGATTCCGTATCCCATAACCGAGATCATGAACGGGCTTGATGGGCCTGAGCCGCAAGCCAGTTTTCCTCAAACTGCATCGG
>NZ_JAXCHR010000017.1:0-76305 GCF_035984465.1 Polaromonas sp. CG_9.5 | reverse complement strand
CCCGATGCAGTTTGAGGAAAACTGGCTTGCGGCTCAGGCCCATCAAGCCCGTTCATGATCTCGGTTATGGGATACGGAATCCAGGGGCAAGGTCAACACGTCATACAACTGGGGGAAATCGACAAGTTTCACGAACCGGTGGTCACGCAGCATACGATCACGAAAGTCATCCAACCCTTTACCGCCGGAAAACCAACGAGATGGAGTGATCATTACTACATACCTCGGCTCAAGTGAGAGTGCCGTCTCAACAAACAGGTTGTAGATCGGTGTGGCAGACGCTCCACCTCCGCCACCGCCATCACCTAGCTGATACGGCGGGTTGCCAATAATGACGTCGAATTGCATATCGTTCCCAAACAACTCGGCCATCCGAGTTTTGATGTTGTCAGTGTGAATAAAGGCATAGGCGTGGGTTTCCAGCCCCTCGCCACGGTCTAGCGCCGTTTGGCTTGCGCTGCAAAACTTGCATTTTTCGTTGATCCAAGTGTGCTTGGTGCGCTGAAACCAGATGTTGCCCGCATCGTTGTCAAACTCTCTGACAACCGAATGCGCACTATTGGCATGCTTGGAGCAATACACGCTGCGCCGTGCCAGCAGGCTGGTCAGGCGCGTGATGCCGATGCCAAACACCTGTTTCGTCAGGATATGGTTGACGCGCTCTTGCAGATCAGGAATGACACTCGCCAGCCCCAGAGTCAGGCGACTGGTGATCTCACGCAGGAACACCCCAGACTTGGTGCAGGGATCAAGAAACCGGACCGTTTTATCGGCCCACAGGCTGGCACCATCATGGTCTGCCGCCCAGGCTTCGGCCAGCGTGTCTAGCATTCGGTTGGCAAATTCAGGCGGCGTGAACACCTCATCGTTCGACAAATTGGCAATACAGGTCAGCACATCGGGGTTGCGGCCACGCAGCGTAAAACTGGCTTGGGTCTTCATAGTGTTTGTGCCGAGTCATCAGGCAAAGCCTCAGCAGCCAGCGCACGCACCGACATCGACGGATAGGTTTTTATCGGTGTGAATATTTCATGTTTGCCCAACTGCGCAAACAAGGAATCCTCGGCGCTGAAGGCGGACGAGCCGGTCAACACATCAAAGCGAAAGTCACGCCGCTGAAATTTGCCCTTGCCCAGGTAGCCCCACTCGGCAAAGGTGATGGGCGGCGGCGGTGGCGTTAATGGCGACGGTGGCGACGGCGGCGTTGGTGGCGCTGGCTCGGTGCAGATACGCATGGTCAGCGCGTCGCCATGCACGATATTGAGCGAGAGCACATAAGCCGCCGCGCGGTACAGGTCATGCGCTGCATCCAGATTCAGGTAGTCGGCAAACAGCGTGAGCATGCGGGCGCGGCATTCGGCAATGTTGTCGGCCAGCAGCTCGATGCCGTAAATGCACATCAGCCCCAGCAGCGCGTAATGCTGGCGCTCAAAGTCAGATTGGCCATATTTCAGCTCGACCGCCGCCAGCTTGCGCCGCAGTATTTGCCCCATGAAATTGCCACTGCCGCAGGCAGGCTCTAAAAAGCGCGAGTCAATGCGCTCGGACTCGTCTTTGACCAGATCGAGCATGGCCTCGACCATCCATGCCGGTGTGAAAACCTCGCCGTGGTCGGCGACGCGTTGTTTTGACTTGACGAGGCTCATAGGTGGCAGGCTGGTTGGTGCGGGTTGGCAAAGGTCATTGCAGACTCCGATTGGTCGGCAACATCAAGGCGGCGGCGGAAAAACCACGCCAAGCACGCCAAAGGTGTTGATAACCGCATGATGGCAGCAAGGATGATAGGCGGCTATTCGCCGTGGAACGGCTCTTTAGCGCCGAACCTGAAAAATGCCGATGCAGCAGAAAAAGGCATTGCACAAAAACACCCAGCGCTTTTGGGTTAACTTGAGTGAATTAAAAAATTGATAGCGGCTCACGCACGCCTATCAAGCGCCAGAGGCTGATTTGACTTGTATTTTGTAACTACTCAGCGCTCTATGTACTTCGTCATTCCCGCGAAGGCGGGAATCCAGTTGGACACAACAAACGTGTGATGAAGACCCTTGGATTCCCGCCTTCGCGGGAATGACAGGAACGGTGAATACCTGCGTAGTTACCCTATTTTTTAAAACCCGACCCGCAAACACACCGCCCGTGCGCCTTGCGCATGCGCCGGCGCAAAGGCAGGCGGCAAGCGGCGGCACTGTCTGACAGCGCACGGCAGGGGCCGGCGATAAGCTGGGACTTTTTGCACAAGGAAACCCGCACCATGAAACTGCCATCGATCCCCTCTTTCAAGGAAATCAAGGACTATGACCAGAACCGGCCCGGCTTTGCGGGTGAGCATTGGCTGGTGCTGGGCGCGGGGCTGGCGCTGTTGCTGGCTTCGCGCCGCAGTCCTTCGTTCTTGGTGCGCACGGCGGGTTCGGTCGTGGGCAGTGCGTTGGTCGTTCGTGCGGCCAGTGGCAGCGAAGGCCTGTCCAAGATCGTTCGCTACCTGCCTATCAACCAAGGTGGCTTGCGCTGATAGTTTCTAGGTGCGGTATCAGCCCGCTGCGGGCCGGGCTGCATTCAGGGTGTCGCGCGTCTTGAGCGCTTCGCGGCGGGCGGCGGCGGCAAAGTCTTCGCTTGACGACGCATAAAGAATGGCGCGTGACGAGTTGACGATGATGGGCGCACCCGGCCGCCAGCCTGCGCGCACCGTGGCCGCCGCGTCACCGCCTTGGGCGCCGACGCCGGGAATCAGCAGCGGCAAGGTCGGCGCTACGGCCCGCACCCGCTCAATTTCCGCAGGATAGGTCGCCCCCACCACCAGCCCGAGCTGGCCGTTGAGGTTCCACGGGCCTTGCGCCAGACGGGCGACATGCTCATACAGCAGTGGCTGGCCTTCAATCGAGGCGAGGCGCTGGTTTTGCAGGTCGTCGCCGCCGGGGTTGGAGGTGCGGCAGAGCAAAAAAGCGCCCTTGCCGTGGTATTTCAAATACGGCGCGACCGAGTCAAAGCCCATGAAGGGCGACAGCGTGACTGCGTCGGCGCCGTAGCGCTCGAAGGCTTCAAGGGCGTATTGCTCGGCGGTGCTGCCGATGTCGCCGCGCTTGGCGTCCAGAATGACCGGCACGTGCGGCGCGGTGCGGCGCATGTGGTCCATCAGGCGCTCCAGCTGGCCCTCGGCGCGGTGGGCGGCGAAGTAGGCGATTTGCGGCTTGAAGGCACTGGCCAAGTCGGCCACGCTATCGACGATGGCGGCGCAGAAATCGTAAATCTTGCTGGCATCGCCTTTGAGCGTGCCGGGGAATCGGGCGGGTTCAGGGTCCAGGCCGACGCACAGCATGGAGTTGTTTTGGCGTTCTGCGGCGCCCAGCATGTCAAGAAAAATCATGGGGCTGATTGTAAGAAGCTCACGGTGCAGGCAGCGCCCACGGCCTGCACAGAAAAATTAAAGGCCTGCGTGCAAACTCATGGCCAGGCACAGGTCGTCCCAGGCTTTGCCCTTGTCGGCGGGCGTGCGCAGCAAATAGGCCGCATCGTAGGTGACGATGGTTTTGACGCCGTGCAGGGCATGCACGCGGCCCCGCAACCGGCCAAACGGCTCATGCGACTGCAGCAGCGCCAGCGCGGCCAGCCGGCCCATGACCAGCACGACATCGGGCCGCGCGCGTTCAACCAGCGCGGCCAGCGCGGCTGAAAACGCTGGAGTGACCGGCACAGCCGCCTGGCGCACCAGCGGGGCAAACAGCACGGCGTCGGCTTGGTGCAGGCCGGCGGCGCGCAGCATGTTGTTCAGCAGCCGGCCCGCATCGCCTTCAAACACCGGCTGTTGCAGGCCGCTGGCCGGGGTTTCGGCCAGCACCAGCCAGCGCAGGCCACCGGGCTGGGCGCCTGGCGCATACAGCGCCTGCGCGTCGCCCAACTGCCAGGCAGCTTGCGGGCTGACCGGCGCATCGGCGGCGGGTGGTGCGGCAGCGACGGACGGCATGGTGCTGCGAACCGGGGCCGCGTCGCGTCTGATGGCGGGCGCGGCGGGAACAACTGTCGCCAGCGGCGCGGTCGGTGCCATGACAGCGCCGGATTTTTCATTTTGCGCATCAAAATGGCCGCTTGCGCTTGCCACACCAGCGCTAACAGCTATTGATTCAGGAGCAGCCAGCACGGCGGCAGGCGCTGCCAGCGGTTGCCAGACACGCACACCCATTTCGCGCAGCATGGCGCGCTGGCGTTTGTCGAGGTTCAGGCTCATGAATAAAGGCTTTTCAAGAAAAACTCACAGCGCCCGGCTCATCACAATGGCGTCTTCGCCTTGGGGCAGGCCGGGGCTGGCGGGGTAATAGTGGCGGCGCGTGCCCACATGTTTAAAGCCGTGGCTTTCGTATACCGCCCGGGCGCGCATGTTGCTGACCCGCACTTCCAGCCACAGCCACTGCGCGCCCTGCCCGCGCGACCAGACGCCCAACGCATCGAGCATCACACGGCCCCAGCCTTGGTGCTGCGACGCGGGCGCGACGGTGATGTTGAGCAAATGCACCTCGTCCACGCCCTTCATGGCGACAAAATAACCCAGCAGTTCGGGGCTTTCGGCGCTGCCCGCCACCAGCAATTGCGCCTGGTAGCCGGCCAGCATCGAGTCGAGAAAATTATGCTCGCTCCACGGATGCGGATAGGCGCTTTGCTCCACGCGCAACACGGCCGGTAGCCGGGCACGCGTCATGGCGTCAAAGCGGGCTTCAAGCGGCTGAAAGGATGGGGCGGCGGTCATCAGGCCAGCCGATCAGTTTTCAGCCGGAACGACTGGCGCGGCAAGGGCGGCCAGCGCCAGCGCCTTGATCTGTGCGCGCTCTGCGGTGGTCTGGGCGACTTTGTCGCGCACGTACAGCGGCAGGGCTTGATCTGCCGCTACGCACTGACCGGCGGCGGCCAGCGCGGGCGCGAGACGCAGCAGCGCGGTGGCGGTGGGCAGCGCCGGCACGCAGGGCAGCGCCGCGAGGTGGGCGGGCAGCCGGTCAGCGTACACGCCAAACACATTGCCGGCCAGCCACTGCACCGACGGCCCGGCCACCAGGTTTTCAGGCCGAATCAGTTCGCAGTGCAGGATGGGCTTGCACAAGCCGCTATTGAATAGATAGCTCTGCACATACATTTCGTCCATCCGTGCATCGAGCAGCGCCATGATGGTGACAGGCGCATCGGTCGAAGCCATAGCGCCGGCCTGCTGGAAACGCGCCTCTTCGGCCACCGCCATCAGCGTGTCGATGGGCAGCACCGCAATGCCCGCGCCGTGGTTCGCGCCAAACGCCAGCCCTTGCGCCACCGCGCAAGCCGTGCGCAGTCCGGTGAAAGAACCCGGCCCCCGGCCAAAGACAATCGCGTCCATCTCGCCCAGCGCCAGGCCGGATTCGGCCAGCAAGGCCTGAATGGCCGGAATCAGGTGCGTCGACGCCTGCGCGCCGCCCGGCCCGTCATGCTGCCAGACGCGCACGCCATCGGTCACGGCCACCGACATGCGGTCGGTGCTGGTGTCAAAAGCAAGGAATTTAAGAAGTTTAGGCATCAAATAAGGCGCTGGCGCATACAGTGCGTGCGCAAGCAGCTATTGTTTCAATAGTAATAATCGGCTTTAGCAAGGTTAAAAATCTATTCTTTTGACTTTAAAAATCAGAAATAGATAATACTGAGTAAATTTACTCAGTACAAATCATGTCATATCAACGTGCCCAAGTTTCCGAGCTTCGCAAACGGTTTGGAGAAACTTCTCGCTTCATCACCATCGTCGCAGGCCCCAGACAGGTCGGAAAAACAACGTTGGTGCGTGCTGCGCTTGAAGGTATTGCCCATCAGTTTATCGCCGTTGACCAATATGAAGCGCCGTTAACGAACTCATTTGGCCTGTATGGGGAGACAAGCGCCGAATCTACCGGTGAGCCACGCAACGCGGCATGGTTGATTCGCAACTGGCAAATTGCCCGCGAACAATTCAAACACGCCCGATCAAATGCGCCAGAACAAGCCTTCATTCTGGTTTTTGACGAAATTCAGAAAATCCCGCGCTGGTCTGAAGTGGTCAAGGGCCTATGGGATGCGGACCGTGCCGCAGGCCTGGACATGCACGTCGTCTTGTTGGGCAGTTCGCCGTTGTTGATGCAAAAAGGCCTGACGGAAAGCCTGACGGGTAGGTATGAACTCATCCCCGTCACACACTGGTCTTTTCCGGAGATGCATGAAGCCTTCGACTTCACGCTCAATGAGTACTTTTTCTTTGGCGGTTATCCGGGCAGCGCCCCTTTCATCCGTGATGAAGAGCGCTGGCGCAATTACGTACTGGCAAGTCTGGTGCAGCCCAGCATCGACACCGACATCCTGCAAATGGTGCGGGTTGACAAGCCAGCACTTCTGAAACAGCTCTTCACGCTCGGCTGCAGCTATTCGGGACAGATTCTTGCGCTGAACAAAGTCAAGGGCCAACTTGAAGACGCCGGCAATGAAACCACCCTGGCGGGCTACCTTGACCTGCTCGGCAATGCGGGATTGCTGACGGGACTGCATAAATATCACCGGGGTGTCGCCCGTCAACGCGCTTCGCCGCCCAAGTTCAAGGTCTTGAACGCAGCCCTCATGTCGAGTGCGACGCCCTATACATTTGCCCAGGCCCAGGCTGACCGTTCATTCTGGGGACGCCTTGCGGAAAGTGCTTTAGGCGCGCACCTGTGCAACACAGCCAGAGCGACTGAAAAAGTGCATTACTGGCGCGAAAGTCCTCACGAAGTGGACTTTGTCATTTCGGATGCGAAACGGCTGACAGCGATTGAAGTCAAAAGAGGCCCCACACAAGGCAAGCTCAATGGGCTGGACGCATTTGCGCAACAGCACACAGGTTGCCGCCGCCTGCTGGTGGGTGCGGGTGGCGTGGACTTGACCGAGTTCTTGTCCTATCCGCTGGCCCATTGGCTGGAGCCCGTATGAGTTCAAGCATTCAGGATCGCCTGCCCATTGAGCGCAAGGTGCGTGTGCGTCAAAAAGACGGGGCTTTGTCGGCGCCTGAACCCATCAGCCATTACAGCGCGGTGCATGCCTGGGTGCTGATAGGAAACCCGGGTGCCGGAAAGACAGATGCGTTCCTGGCGCGCCACCAGGCGGAGGGTGGTCACTACGTTACCGCGCGCGATTTTGTAGTACTTGATTTGCCCCTAAATCCCCATCCGCTCCTGTTCATCGACGGACTTGATGAAATCTCTGCAGGCGCGGCAATGGGCTTCACAGCACTTGAGCAGATACGCGCCAAACTACAAAAGCTGGGCACGCCCAAGTTCCGCATTTCCTGCCGGGAAGCAGACTGGCGCGGCAACGCCGACAGTGCCGCATTGCAGCGTCTGGTGGGTGAGGAAAATTTCCTGGAATTGCACCTTGATGCCTTGAGCCGACACGAGATTGAAGCGTTGGTCGCGCATTGGCAAGCGTCCAGTCTGCAGAGTGCTGCAGACTTCATCCAGCAGGCCGAACAACGCGATCTCGGCGGTTTGCTGGACAACCCGCAAACCCTGCGCATGCTGGTCGAGGCAACCGCCAGCGGTTGGCCAGACAATAAAACGCAAACCTATGAAATGGCTTGCGCCAAACTTGTTCAGGAACACAACGAACAATGGCTGGCCGTCACACGGGAAACCGTCCAGCCCGACGACGAACTTCTTCGGGCCGCTGGCTACCTGTGCGCCCTGATGCTGCTTTCGGGTGGAGGATCGATAGCGCTTCAACGGCCAGGCGGCAGCCAACAAGGTGTGGTAGCCCTGCCCGAATTACCCACCAGCCCATCGTCACCCGCCATGGCGAGCTGCCGGGCGGCGCTACACACACGGCTGTTCAAGGGCAATGGCCGCAGTCAATTTTTCCCCGTCCACCGGACCGTGGCCGAATACCTGGCCGCCCACTACCTCGCCAAGCGTATCAACAAAGGGCTGCCTTCCAAACGCGTACTGGCATTGATGCTCGGTGAAGATGGCGGCGTGGTGCCCGAACTGCGCGGCCTGCATGCCTGGCTGGCCGCGATTACAACAGGGAACTTGCGCCTGGAGTTCATTGACCGCGATCCGCCGGGCGTCATTCTCAATGGCGATGTGCGCACTTTCACGCGTTTGGAGAAGCTACGGGTGCTGGACGCCCTGAGCAATGAGGCAAAGCGCTACACCTATTTCAGAACGCAAAGCTGGAACACCCAAGCCTTCGGCGCATTGGCCACGGCAGACATGGAGGAAGATTTCCGGAGTTTGTTGAGGTTGGCTGACCGCAGTGCGGCGCATCTGGCATTGGTCGATTGCGTACTGGATGCGCTGGCGTATGGGCATGGCATGCCAGGACTCAAAGCAGAACTTGAGCAAGTCGTCCGGGATGCGGGTTATTGGTCAGGCTCGCGAACCGAAGCTTTACGGATTCTCATGGCATGGGAACGCAGCGAGGGTCAATGGCCGGTTTCCCGACAACTGCTGGCAGACATTCACAGCGGCAAAGTAGAAGACAGCGAAGACGAACTACTCGGAACGCTGCTTTTGGCGCTGTACCCCGGCCAGCTTGCACCGGCAGAAATATGGTCTTACTTCAGAAAGCCAAAATCTGGTGTATTGATGGGTTCTTACTGGCGTTTTTGGCATGATTTGGCTGAAAAAAACGCCCCGAACGATGACATTCCGGCTTTGCTGGATGCGCTGATTTCCAGCGGCTACCAGCTTGGCAACCAACACGACCGCTTTGGGTGTGCAAGTATTGTTGGCGAGCTTCTCGTTAAAGGTGTGAACCTGCACGGACAGCAACTGGAGACGCCGCATTTGTATCGCTGGTTGTCGCTGGGGCTAAGCAGCCGTCATTACTCTCCACTGAAACAACAGCAAAGAGAAGATCTTGGAAAATGGCTTAAAGACCACCCTAGCCAATACAAGGCGCTTTTCGAGTATGGCCTGCAGCAAGAAAAAACACGACCGGGCATGGCATGGCTCGTTCGCAGGCACCTCTATGACGCTCCAGCCCCTTGCGGTTCCGAACACTGGTATTTATCGCTTGCAGAAAAAACTTCGGATGGTGAATTGCGCCGTTATCTTGTTGCTGAAGCGTTTTATCTAACCTCAAATAGAAAAGGCATAGACAACGCACTTCAATTAGTTGAGTTATGGCGGGCAAGCCACCCACATGATGCAGTGTGGATAGATGAATTTTTGCGGTCTCCTTATCCCCGAGAGGATATTGATCAAGAGTCGATTGACCTGGATATTGAAGATCGAAACCGGACGAGGAAAGAGGCCCGGCAAAAGCTGGATTTCTTTCACAGAACACTTCAAGGGTTTCGAGAAGGCCCTGCCCACTTGGGTGCCTTGATTGAAATTGGCAACGCTTATCTCAACCTATTTCACCAATCCCAGGAAAAAACCGCAGAAGCCCGCCTGCTAGAGCTCCTAAATCAAAATCAGGAATGGCTGCAGCTGGCGCTGCATGGTCTGCGCCAGTGCCTGTTTCGCACTGACTTGCCCACAGCCAAGGAAATCATTGAACTCAATATTCAAGGCCGACGCTACAACCTCGCTTCGCCCTGCCTGGCCGCGATGGAGTTGCGCTACACAGAAAACCCCGACACAGCCCTTGATCTACCCGAGCCCGTTCTGGAAATGGTGGCAGCGTTTCGTCTGACGAATAACTTCGACTCGACCCCTGAATGGTTCAAGCGCATGGTAGCGACGCGAGCCGAAATTCTGGGCCGCGTCATGGGTTCACTGATTCAGGCACAAATAGCCGCAAAAAAAGAACACGTTGATGGTTTGAATGCGCTTGTGCATGACCCTGACTACTCCGAAATTGCCAAACGGATTACGCCGGCGCTACTCGACAGCTTTCCCCGCAAGGCGCACAAAAATCAATTGCAGAGCCTGCGCCTGCTCATCATCTCGCTCATGGCCAGCCTGGACAGGAATGTCCAGCTGGAAATAGTTGCAGGCAAACTTAAAGACAAACGGAGCGATGTGGCGCAACGCGTTTACTGGTTCACAGCTGGCTTGCAGCTGGCACCCGATCTCTACCTTGAACCCGCCCGGCAATACATCACCCAGACACAGGCCCGCGTCAGTCATTTGCTCGCGCTGGTGCATGAGAAACGCGAACGGAACGGCCCGAAAGCCATGCTGTCTGTGGCGGCCATCGAGTTTTTGATTGCGCTGATGGGGCCACAGTGCAGCCCTAGATGGTTTGCTCAATCAGGCTTCGTATCTCCTGCCATGGAGTTAGGTCGTTATGTGGAGGAGCTGATATCCACGCTTGCCAGCCTGCACGACGAAGCCGCCGCACAAGCACTCGATTCATTGCTTCAGCAAAAAAATCTGAAACCATGGGATGACTATTTGCGCCGGGCCATCTTTGACCAGCGCGTCACGCGGCGCAAGGCCTTGTTCAAACCTGCATCCGTGTCGCAGGTGTGCGCCACCCTGGCCAACTTGATGCCAGCCAATGCCGCCGACTTGTGGGCGCTGACACTGGATCATCTGCAGCAACTCAGTCACGAAATTCGGAACGGCAACACCAATGACTACCGTCAATACTGGAATGGGGACAAACCTCAACTTGAAGAGGAATGCCGCAACCGGTTTTTGTCGAAATTGAAGCCTGTATTGGCACTTTTAGGTATTAACGCCGAACCCGAGGGCCGTTATGCAGACGATAAACGCGCTGATATCAAAGTCTCGGCACAGGGCTACAACATACCCGTTGAAATCAAGCGCGAGATGCATAAGGACTTGTGGAAAGCCATCGAAAATCAATTGATTGCAAGATACACGCGCGAACTTGCATGTGATGGTTATGGCATTTTTCTTGTGTTCTGGTTTGGTGGCACCGGTCAACCCGTCGCTGGTGATGGCGGAACCAGGCCCAAGACAGCACTGGAATTACAGCAGCGACTGCAAAGCACCGTCCCCGTTGAATCGAAAAACAAAATTGCTGTGCTGGTGATTGATTGCTCGTTGAGGCCAGTGATTAAAAAGCAAAGAAAAATCAGTCGTTAGCCCTTGTTGGACGTGCACTACCAGCTATCAAAATAATATTTTATGGTGCTGACGCCCACATCAAAAGACGTTAAAAAACCGTGTGGCATGCGCCCCAGATGACTCTCGCCTAGACAAAGTTCGATGCTTTGAAGAGTTATGCCGCACGGATAATGTCTGCATGCTTTTTACCTGTTTCCGCGCCGCCCCCGTGCCACGCATCACCGCTGTTTTGTTGGTTACGCTGGCAACTTTTGCAGCTTCTCAAGCCAATGCCCACGCCCAAACCCTGCCGCCCGAGGTCGATGCGCTGCTGGCGCGCGCCAAGGTGCCGCGCGAAGCGTTTGCCGCCGTGGTGCTTGACGCCGCACCCCTCCTGAACGGCAAAACCGCGCCGCTGCTGAGCTGGCGCGCCGCCAGCCCGATGAACCCGGCGTCGGTCATGAAACTGGTTACGACCTATGCCGGGCTGGAACTGCTCGGCCCGGCCTACACCTGGAAAACGCCGGTGTATGCCGATGGCCCGATCGTCAACGGCGTGTTGCAGGGCAACCTGATCATTCAGGGCAAGGGCGACCCCAAGCTGGTGATGGAGCGGCTGTGGCTGCTGCTGCGCCGGGTGCAGGGCTTGGGCATCAAGACCATCAGCGGCGACATTTTGCTCGACCACAGCGCGTTTGCGGCATCGACCCAAAACCCCGGCGACTTTGACGGCGAAGCGCTGCGCCCCTACAACGTTCAGCCCGATGCGCTGCTGGTCAATTACAAATCGGTGGTGATGACGTTTGTGCCCAATCCCGGCAACGGCACGGCCAGCGTCAACTTTGACCCGCCACTGGCCAGCGTGCAAATGCAGGCCAGCGTGCCGCTGTCAGCCAGCGGCAACGGCGGCGGCGCGCTGGCGCAGTGCGGCGACTACCGCGCGCAGCTCAAACCTGACTTTGCCGACCCGTTTCGCATGGCGTTCAGCGGCACCTACCCGGTGGCTTGCGGCGAAAAAACCTGGTTCATTGCCTACCCCGACCCGGCCAGCTATGGCGCGCGGGCGATTGCCGGGCTGTGGCAGGAAATGGGCGGCAAGCTGGGCGGCCGGGTGCGTGACGGCGTGGCCCCGGCGGGTTTGGTGCCGGTGTTTGAAATGGAGTCGCCGTCGCTGGCCGAGGTGATCCGCGACATCAACAAATACAGCAACAACGTGATGGCGCAGCAGCTGTTTTTAACGCTCAGCCTGCAGCGCCCCGGCGGTGCCAGCGTGGACGCGTCGCGTGAAGTGGTACGCGGCTGGTGGCAATCGCGTTTCGGCACGCCGAACGGCGGCGCGGATATGCCGGTGCTTGACAACGGCTCGGGCCTGTCGCGGCAGGGGCGCGTCACGCCGCAGGGACTGGCGCGCATGCTGCAAACCGCCTATGTCTCGGGCGCGATGCCCGAGCTGATGGCGTCGCTGCCGATCACCGGCGTCGATGGCACGCTCAAGCGCAGCAAATCGCAGGTGTCGCAAGGCTGGGCGCACCTGAAATCGGGCACCCTGCGCGACGCCACCGCGCTGGCGGGCTACGTTCACACACCCAGTGGCCGGCGTTTGGTGGTGGTCGGCATCATCAACCATCCCAACGCACCCGCCGCACGGCCAGCGCTCGAAGCCCTGGTGGACTGGGCGGTGAAGGAAGGCAGCCGCTGAACGGCGTCATGCAGCGCAACTACGGCCACAGCCGCAGCGCGCCAAAACCCGCTTGAGCGGCAGGCCGCGCGTCATTCACTTGCCCTATTTTTTACACTTTACGATTGAAGCAACCCATGCCTGCTGCCTCCACCCCACCCGCCTGCCCCCAGTGCGCGATGGAAAACACCTACCTTGACGCCGACAACTGCGTGTGCGCCGACTGCGGCCATGAATGGCCGATGGCCGCCGCCGCTGACATCGACGACAGCGACGATGCCGTCGTCAAGGACGCAAACGGCAATGTGCTGGCCAACGGCGATGCCGTGGTGCTCATCAAGGATTTGAAGGTCAGGGGTTCCTCCACCACGCTCAAGATGGGCACCAAGGTCAAAAGCATCCGTCTGGTCGGCGGCGACCATGAGGTCGATTGCAAGATGGACGCGGGCAGCTTCATGCTGAAAGCGTGCTTTCTGAAAAAGGTCTGACGCGCGGCGCTGAAAAGCCCATCCATCGGTGCGTGCTGGTCTTCGGGGTGCCAGGCGCGTCAAGCCGTGCGCACGCCTGCGTCGCGGCTCGACTTATCATGTTAAAGTTTCATTTAGATACATATTTCTACTGCAAACCCGAATCAACTTTCTCTGTTGACAACAAGCCTTCGCGGTTCGGATTACGCTTTGCTTTATAGATTTTTGCAGGCTTTTCGGCCTGGGCAGAAATATCGGTCTACTTGAAAGTGCACTGTCATGAAGTCCCTTGAGCTGCAAACTTTTTTGACCGGACTGCGATCACGCCTGCTTTTCATGGCGCTGCTCGGGATGCTGCCCTTGCTGGCATTCGTCATCTTTACCGCGCTGCCGGGCCCGCAAAAAGCGCTGCAGGACGCTGAGCCTCCCTTGCTGGCCAGCGCAATGCAAGCAGCGCCTGGTTCGCAAAAAGCTACCGAAACGGCTGTCCGTGCGCCTGACGCGGGTCTGCCTGCCGATGCCGGCTTGCGCCTGTCCCGTGATGCCGTCACGTTATCAGCGCAGCGCCCTCTGGGGCAGTCAATCATGCTGATTTTGGCGCTGGCGGCATTGGGCTTGTTAATGGCCCGCTGGGCCAGCGAAAAATTCATCCTTGCCCCCCTGCGGCGGCTTGACCCGGCCAGAGAACCCGCTGGGCCAGACGCTGACGTTTCAAAGGAATCGGCCCAAGACGCCCCTGCATTCGCCCCGCCGTCGCACGCCCTTCACCAAGTGGCCGACGCCATGCCGCAAATCGCCTGGGTGATGCAAGCCGACGGTCAGCACACCTATTTCAACCAGGGCTGGACCGCCTACTCCGGCCTGGCGCTGGACGAAAGCCTGGGCCACGGCTGGACGCGTTTGCTTCACCAAGAAGACAGCCTGGCGGTCTCCAGACACCGCGAACAGGCGTCGCAGCGCGGCGATGTCTATGAAGTCGAGCACCGCATCCGCCGGGCGGATGGCGTTTACCGCTGGATGCTGAGCCGCGCATTGCCGCTTACCGATGCCAACGGCCAGAAGTCGCAATGGCTGGGTACTTTTACCGATATTGACGACCTCAAGCAAGCTGCGGCGCTGCAAGAGAAAAGTCTCTCCATCATCCGGATCGCCGGCAAGGTGGCGCACCTGGGCGGCTGGACGATTGAGATGCCCGAGAAAATCTTGACCTGGTCTGATGAAAACTGCCTGATTCACGACTTGCCACCGGGCTACCAGCCGAGTCTGGAAGAAGGAATCAACTACTTTTTACCCGAGCACCAGGCAATGGTGGCCCGGTATGTAGAGGCTTGCGCGCAAGACGGAACGCCTTACGAGTTTGTGCTGCCCAAGATGACCGCCAAGGGCAGGCGCATCTGGGTGCGTTCGATTGGCGAGGCGGTGCGTGATGCAGACGGGCAAATCATCCGCCTTCAGGGCGCCTTTCAGGACATTTCAGAACAAAAGGCAGCCGAAGAACGCATGCAGGCGCTGGAAGTGCGGCTGGTCACCACGCTGAAAACCATCACGGACGGTTTTTGTCTGCTGGACACGGACTGGAACTTCACCTTTGTGAACGGTCAGGCAGAGACCATGATCCAGCGCCGCCGCGAAGACATTCTGGGGAAAAACATCTGGCAGGAATTTCCCGAGATCGTCGGCACCCCCATGGAGCTTGAATACCGCAAAGCGGCGCTGGAGCAGCGCACCATTCACTTTGAAACCTTGTATCCGTCCTTGAATACCTGGTTTGAGATTCACGTCTACCCCAGCGATACCGGGGTTGCCATCTACTTCCAGAATGTCACCCAGCGGCACCTGGACCAGGCGCAACTGCGCCTGCTGGAAACTGCCGTGTCGCGGCTGAACGACATTGTGATCATCACCAGCGCCAAACCCCTCAACGGGCGGGTTCCGGAGATTGTTTTTGTCAACGATGCGTTCGAGCGCTACACCGGTTACAGCCGCGCAGAAGCCATCGGCAACACGCCAAAGCTTCTGTTTGGCCCCAAATCCCAGGGCGAAGGCCTGGCACGGATACAGGCCGCCCTGAAAAACTGGGAGCCGGTGCGCGCAGAAGTCATCAGCTACACCAAAGGCGGTGACGAGCTGTGGCTTGAAATTGATATTGCGCCCCTGACCGACGAAGCCGGAACCTTCACCCACTGGGTGTCTGTGCAGCGCGACATCACCGAACGCAAGCGCCAGCGCGAAGAAATCATCAGCCTCAACAGCGCGCTCGAAGAACGGGTGCAACTGCGCACGTCGCAGATGAAGGTGGCCAACACGGAGCTGGCCTCTTTTTCGTATTCGGTCTCGCATGACCTGCGCTCGCCGCTCAATACCATTCACGCTTTCAGCCACCTGCTGATCAAGTCCGAGGGCGACCGCATCAGCCCCAAAGGCCACCACTACCTGAGCCGCATCATTGCAGCGGCCAAGCAGATGGGCGAGTTGATCGACGGCCTGCTGACGCTGGCGCATTTGTCGCGTGAACAGTTCAAGTGCGAGCCGGTAAACCTGTCGGCCACGGCCAGGGAAAGCGTGCGTGACTGCCTTGAGCAGGAACCGGAACGCAAGAGCCAGGCAGAAGTGCATATTCAGGACGGCCTGAGCGCCTGCGGTGATTCGCGCCTGTTGTCCGCCGTTATGCACAACCTGATCGGCAACGCCTGGAAATTTACCTCCAGACAGCCCTTGGCACGCATTGAAGTCGGCAGCCATCTGGACGCTGACGGCGACACGGTCTTTTTTGTCCGGGACAACGGCGCGGGGTTTGACATGGCCTTCGCCCACAAGCTTTTCGGCACGTTCGAGCGCCTGCATTCGCCCGGAGAATTCTCGGGCTCAGGCATCGGACTGGCCACCGTGAAACGCATCATTGAACGCCACGGCGGCCGCGTCTGGGCGCAAAGCCAGCCAAACGAAGGCGCGACCTTCTATTTCACGTTGGGCCGGATGATGGAGTCGGTGACATGAACGCAGCGCGCCCGCGCCGCCAGCCTGAGCGGATTTGCCCTAGAAACTGCGGATAAAAACAGACGCTCAGAAGGTCAGTTCAGCCAGCCTGGCCTTGAGCGCGGCATTCTCGGCGCTGAGTTCGGTGATGGTCTGGCGCAGCCGGGCAATCACGCCTTCGGGCGTTTCGGGTTCGGTGCGGGCGACGGCCTGGCTTTCGCGCACTTGCCGGGCGGCTTGCTGCAGCTCTTTCTTGCCGCCGGCCACCGCTGCCACCTGTGCCTCGACCGGCAACGACGCCACAGTCGCCGCCGCGTTGATCGAGATCGTGCCCGATTTCACCGCCGCGACCAGTTCGGGCGCGGCGGATTTCTGGATTTTTTCAATCTGGTTGATGGTGGCGTTGCTGATGCGCGCCGACTTGGCGATGGCACCCATCGTCGGCACCGGCTCGGGTTTGCCCGGCACAGGGGGCGCTTCAGAGCCAGACGCTTCGGCAGTCGCCGGCTGCAGCCGCGCGGTCAGGATGTCCTTGCGGCGCAGGGCCAGCACACCGCGCTGAAAGTCTGACACGCTGCGTCGGCCCAAATGCTGCTCGATCATCCATAAATGCACGTCGTCAATCGAGGTGAAGCGCGTGTTTTGCACAGTGTTGAAAGGAATGCCGTGCTGCGTGCAAATGCGGTGGCGGTTATGGCCATCGACTAGCACCTCGCCCCACAGGACGAGCGCGTCGCGGCAACCCTCGGCCAGCAGGCTGCGCTCCAGCGCTTCGTTTTCTTCCGGTGTCAGCGGGTCGATGTAGGCAAGCAGTTCTTCGTTGACGGTGATGTTCATGGCAGGGCAAACCGATAGGTAATGGCAGGGGCGTAATTCTATAAGGCGGCAATCACCGTCTGGCGTGGCAGCCATCTGACGGCAAAAGGCAAAAAAGCGCCGCTCGCTTGTGGCGAACGGCGCTTTTTTGCGGGAAACCTCAGACGCTTCAGCGCCAGCTCAATGCGCCTTGCGCAGCGTGTTCGCCAGGAAGAAACGCAGCATTTCTTCAGACGCATCCGGGCCGGTGCCGTCGGTGTATGAACCGCGCGCGCTGCCGCCCGACCAAGCGTGGCCCGCGCCATGCACGGCCCAGTGTTCCGCCACCACATGGCCGCTGGCGTCTTTGTAGCTGCGCTGGGTGTAGTCGCGGCCATTGGCGCTCTTGGCGCTCTTGGTTTCGGGCGTGTGGGCACCGGCGCTGGCCGCCAGCACCTGCTCGCCATTGACCGGGTTCACGGTCGCGTCCTTGTCGCCGTGAAAGACGATGGTCGGCGGGCTGGCCGTGGTGCGGGTGCTGGGCGGCGCGCCGGTCTGCATCACGCTGAGCGCGGTCTGCACATTGGTCGCCGACCCAGTCGCCAGGCCCGAATGCACACCGACGGCGGCAAACAGGTCGGGGTAAGCGTCGCCCAAAATGGCCGCCATCGCGCCGCCTGCCGACAGGCCGGCCACATAGACGCGCTGGGGGTCGATGTTGTAGCGTTTCATCACGTCACGCGTCATGCCCGCCAGCAATGCCGGCTCGCCCCGGCCGCGCTTTTGGTGGTTGTGCTTGAACCAGTTCCAGCAGCGCGACGAATTGGCGTGCTGCGTCTGCGCCGGGTAAAGCACGTAAAACCCGCGCTTCAAGGCCGCTTCGTTCATGCCCGTGCCGGCGGCAAAGTCGTCCGGGTTTTGCGTGCAACCGTGCAGCATCACCACCAGCGGCAATGGCTCGGTGAAGGACGCTGGCGGAATGTAGAGCTTGTACTCGCGGCTGCCGGCCGTGCCCTCGGTGTGGCTGCCGCTGATGAACTGGCCCGCCGGGCCGGGCTTGACGGTCGGCTCAGCGGGTTTTTGCGCTGGCGCTGCGCGGCCGACTTCATGCGCTTCCACGTCGATGACGTTCGGGTCGTCAGCCGCGCTGGCCGGCATCGCAGCGCCGCCGAGTGCGGCCTGGATGGCTGCGGTGGCGGCCTGCAGGTTGCCGGTTTGCATCAGCCGCGTGGCTTCGGCCATCGAATTCTGGAAGGCCGGGTTGTTCATCGGGCTGGCGGTATTTTTAGCGCCAGCGGCCAGCCGTTGCAATGGATTTTCACCGCCGCTGTCGGCGTGCTGGCTGGCTGACGCCAGGGCTTTTTGCATGGCGCCTTGCGCCATGCGCGAGGCTTCGGAGAGGATGCGTTCAAGGTTGGCGTTCATGGTGTTTTCCTTCTGGGAACGGGTGGATTCAGGGAACAGGTTGAAATATCAGCGGATGCGGCCGGCCAACGCCGCCTTTACAGCCGGGCTGGCGTGCAGCGCGCCCAGCACCACCACCGAATCAATGGCGGCCAGGGCGAGCTCGGGGGTGACGTCAAGGGCGATGGTGGCCAAGCCCAGCACACGGATCTGCAAGGCTTCGCCCGACGCCTGCACAGCGCGCAGGTCGTCGGCGGTGAAATGCTGGATGCCCAGCACCAGCGTCTTGCGCGCCACCACCTGCTTGACCACTTCGGCATGGTTGACGAGCTGGTTGCGGATGGCGGTGCGGATCAGGTCGGTGCGGTTGGCGTAAAAGCCTTCCTGCACCAGCAAGTCAATCTGGCCCAGATCGACATAGCCCAGGTTGATGGTGATTTTTTCGTCAGCCGGTTTGCTGACGGCGACGGTGTTGGCGGTTCTTGGTGGCATGCCGCTATCTTAAAACCATCCAAGTGGATGGTATATGGATGTTTCAACCTTTTACATACTGGCAGCCCAGCGCCTTGATTGCTATTTTATTAATAGCTGCTTGCGCTTATGCAGCCTGCGCAATCGCCATTTTTGGTCATTAAACTTCCAAAAAACAGCCTGCAGCGCGCTCAATAATGCGGCGGCAGGTCGTCGCCGGCCCGGCTGAACACGCCGCTGCTGGCTTCGGGCATTTGCTGGCGCAACCGCTCGACTTCGCGCAGCAACGCGTCGATTTGCTGCTGCTGGCGGATGACGACCTGGTTCAGCTGGTCAAGCAGGTCTTCGTTGAAGCTGGCCTTGATCTCCAGCTCGGTCAGGCGGTGGTCGGTGGCGTCGTGGGGTTCGGTAGGGTTCATGCGCTGATTGGACACGAACTGGCCTTGCGCTGGCCCCAGCAAAAGGGCCCAACCCGGCGTCCTATAATTTTTCTTTTGACAGAAAGATTTGACATGCCCGCCTTTTGCCTGACCGCCCGTTCCCGTATCGCCCTTGCTGCTGCCGCCCTGTGCTTGGCCGCCCCGATGACCCACGCCCAGGAGGTGCAAACCGTCAAGATTGCCCATGCCGGCCCCACGTCCGGCGGCATTGCCCATATCGGCAAGGACACTGAAAACGGCGTCAGCCTGGCCTTGGGCGAGCTCAATGCGCAGAACCTGGTGATTGGCGGCAAGAAGATCAAGTTCGAGCTGGTGGCCGAAGACGACGCGGGCGACCCGCGCCAGGCCACCGCCGTGGCGCAAAAGCTGTGCGACGCCAAGGTCGCCGGCGTGGTCGGCCATCTGCAATCGGGCACATCCATCCCGGCCGCGACGGTCTACAACAAATGCGGCATTCCCAACATCACCGCGTCGGCCTCCAACCCCGACCTGACCAAGCCCGGCTACAAAACCACGTATCGCCTGATTGCCAACGACAACGCGCTCGGCGCAGCGCTGGCCATCTACGCCCATGACACCCTGAAAATCAAGAAGGTCGCCGTGATTGACGACCGCACCGCCTACGGCCAGGGCCTGGCCGATGTGTTCAAGGCCACCGCCAAGGAAAAAGGCATCGAGGTGGTGGCAGAGGAATTCACCACCGACAAAGCCACCGACTTCATGGCCATCCTGACCGGCATCAAGGCCAAAAAGCCCGATGCGGTGTTCTTTGGCGGACTGGACGCGCAGGCTGGCCCGATGCTGCGCCAGCTGGCGCAACTCGGCCTGACCGATGTGAAGTTCTTCGGCGGCGATGCGCTGTGCACTGAAAAGCTGCCCGAGCTGTCGAGCAAGGCCGCATCGATCAAAAACGTGACCTGCGCCACCGGCGGCGCATCAATCCAGAAAATGCAGGGCGGCACCGAATGGAAGAAAAAGTACGACGCCAAGTTCCCCGGCCAGTTCCAGATCTACAGCCCGTACGCCTATGACGCGACCTTTGTGCTGGTCGACGCCATGAAGCGCGCCAACTCGGTTGACCCGAAGACCTACACGCCTTTTATCGGCAAAACGCAGTTCAAGGGCGTCACCGCTAACATCGCCTTCACCGCCAATGGCGAGCTGACCAAACCCGCCGTCACGCTGTATGTCTACAAAGACAATGTGCGCACTGCGCTGAACTGATGAACGCACGGGCCGGTTGGCGATCCGGCCCGTTATTGCCTTCAGCCGGGCTGGCCAGAGCCGCTTGCGCTGAAGAGGATTTATCCCCATAAAACTTCGTTCAGAAAACAGTCTATCTGTCAAAATCGGGCACTACCAAGCCCCGCAATGACCACACCCTCACTTCTCGACGCCGCCGATCTCTCTCCGATTCACCTTCTTCCCGCCGACGATCCCGCTCTAAATCCGGACATTTTGCTGGGGCCCGTTCGGCCCGACCTGATTCGCACTGAAGTGCTGGCCGACCTGCTGGAGGCGACGGCCACCCGCATTCCCGACCATCTGGCGTTGATCTTCGGTGAGCGGCAACTGACCTACCGCGAGCTTGATGCGCAGGCCGACCAGGTCGCATCCAGCCTGATCGAAGCCGGCGTGCGCCCTGGGCAAATCGTCGGCTTGTGGCTGCCGCGCGGCATTGACCTGCTGGTGATGCAGGCGGCGATTGCCAAGACCGGCGCGGCCTGGCTGCCGTTTGATGCCGATACGCCGGTCGAACGTATTGCCGTGTGCCTGGACGATGCGAACGCGCCCGGCATTGTCAGCTGCGCCAGCTTTGCGCCGCGCTTGGAGAATTGCGGCCGCACGGTGTGGACTGCCGAAGCGCTGTCAGTCCCCGGTGGGGTGCCATTGCTCCGGCGTCAGGGCGTCAAGCCGTCTGACCCGGCGTATGTCATCTATACCTCGGGTTCGACCGGCAAGCCCAAAGGCATTGAAATCAGCCAGGGCAGCATCTGCCACTTTCTGCGCAGCGAAAACGCCCTGCTCGGCATTACGGACACCGACCGCGTGTACCAGGGCTTTTCAGTCGCCTTTGACATGTCGTTCGAGGAAATCTGGGTCAGCTATTTGGCCGGTGCCGCGCTGTGGCTTGCCCCCAAGGAACTAGCGTCTGACCCCGAAGCGCTGCCGCGTGCGCTGGAAGAAAACCGCATCACCGTGCTGCACGCAGTGCCGACGCTGCTGGCGCTGTTTACCCAGGACGTGACCAGCCTGCGGCTGATCAACCTGGGCGGCGAAATGTGTCCGCAGTCGCTGGTGGCGCGCTGGGCACGGCCCGGACGCCAAGTGTTCAACACCTACGGCCCGACCGAAGCCACCGTGTCGGCCAGCCTGGCCGAATTGCATCCGGGCGAGCCGGTGACGATTGGCCGGCCGCTGCCCAACTACGGCTTGCTGGTCATCAGCACCGACATTGAAAACGGCTTGAAGCTGCTGCCGCGCGGCGACGTTGGTGAGCTGTGCATCACCGGCCCCGGCGTGGCGGCGGGTTATCTGGGCCGCCCCGACCTGAGTGCCGAGAAATTCCTGCCCAACCCGTGGGCCAGCAGCGCCGAGCAAACGCGCCTCTACCGCACCGGCGACCTGGCCCGCATCGACCCGGACGGCTGCGTGCAGTGCCTGGGCCGCACCGACGACCAGGTGAAGATTCGCGGCTTTCGGGTTGAACTGGGCGAGATCGAAGCCGTGCTGGCCAAACAGCCCGGCGTGGGCACGGTGGCCGTGGTGCTGCGCCCTGAAGACGGCATCGACCAGCTGATTGCCTTCCTCGTCGCGGAAAGCGGCCAGACGCTGTCCAACACCGTGCTGCGCGCTGCACTCAGCGCCGTGCTGCCGCCGTACATGGTGCCCGGCCACTTTGAAATGCTGACGGAAATGCCGCGCCTCACGTCGGGCAAGATTGACCGCAAGGACTTGAAGGCGCGTCCGCTGGCGCTGGTGGCACGCGATGCCGCCGATTCCGACGCGCCCGAGAACCCGGCTGAACAAGCGCTATTCGACGCCTTGTCAAAGCTGTTTCCCGGCCAAGCGATTCGCCGCAGCGCGGACTTCTTTTCCGACCTGGGCGGCCATTCGCTGTTTGCGGCGCGCCTGGCGTCCGCGTTGCGCGCCGATGCGCGTTTTGCGCATGTCACGGTGCGCGACATTTACCAAAACCGCACCGTCGGGCGCATTGCCGAAGCGCTGGCGCAAACGCATGATGCGCCGCCGCCGGTCGATACCCGCTGGACGCCGCCGTCGGCCTGGAAGCGCTGGCGTTGCGGCGCGGCTCAGGCCGCCGCCATTCCGGTGCTGGTGACGCTGCACATGAGCCAGTGGCTGGCGCCATTTTTTGCTTATCACTTCTTCACGGGCGATCCGGGCGACTCGCTGAAGCTGGCGATTGCCGCCGCAACGGGCGCTTACCTGCTGGCCACGCTGCTGGGCTTCGTGCTGGCGATTGTCGGCAAATGGCTGGTCGCCGGACGCTTGAAGCCGGGCCGCTACCCGCTGTGGGGCCTGACGTATTACCGCTGGTGGCTGGCCGACCGGCTGATCGAGTCCGCGCCGACTTACATGCTCAATGGCTCGTCGCTCTATGCGTGGTGGCTGCGCGCTCTGGGCGCAAAAATCGGCAGTGAAGTGGTGATTGGCTCAGTCACCCTGCGCGCGCCCGATTTGTTGGTAATTGGCGACAGGGCCAGCATTGGCAACGCCGTCAATTTCGAGAACGCGCGCGTCGAGCACGGCGAGTTGCGCCTGGGCGCCATCGCCATCGGCGCGGATGCCGGTGTCGGCTCGTATGTCGTTCTGGAAGGCAATACGGCGATTGGCGCTTTCGGCCACCTGGAAGGGCAAACCGCGCTGAGCGACGGCATGACCGTGCCAGCCGACCGCACCTGGAGCGGCTCGCCAGCGCGCGATGTGGGCGCGTTCGACAAGGCAAGCAACCCTGCGCGGCTGCCGGTCACCCGGCTCCGAAGCGCCACTGAGGCCGTGTTTTTCCTGTGTGGTGCGCTGCTGATCACGACGCTGTTCTTTTTGCCGGTGTTTCCCAGCTTCATGCTGATCGACTGGATCGACAACACTGACAACTTCGGCCCCATGCCCACCCGCGAGATTCCGTTGCAGCTGGCCAGGTATTTCATGCTGGCCTTTCCGGCCACGGCGGTGCTGATTGTTCTCACCGCCCTGCTTTCGGCGGCAATCCGCTGGGGCGTGCTGCCGCGCATGAAGCCGGGCAGCTGGCCGGTACACAGCAACAAATACTGCGCCAAATGGCTGGTCAACCAGATTCAGGAATGCTCTTTGAGCGTGCTGCATGGCGTGTATGCCACGGTGTATGCGCCGTTTTGGTACCGGCTGCTGGGTGCCAAAGTGGGCCGGGGCGCTGAGATATCGACCGCGCTGGGCCTGGTGCCCGACATGCTGACGCTGGGCGAAGACACCTTCATTGCCGACGCGGTGATGCTGGGCGACGAAAAGATCGACGGCGGCTGGATGACGATGAAGCCGACGGTGATTTCGCGGCGCAGCTTTGTCGGCAACGGCGCTTATATTCCCGACGGCACGACGCTGCCCGAAAACGTGCTGATCGGCGTGCATTCGACCGTGCCTGGCAACGACGCGATGCGCAACGGCGACACCTGGCTCGGCTCGCCGCCCATCAACCTGCCGGCGCGTGAAGAAGTGCGCGGGTTTGCCGAACACCTGACCTTCAGGCCGTCGGTGCTGCGCCGCATCGGACGCGGTGCGGTCGAAGCCTTTCGCATCGTCGCGCCGCATGCGTTTGTCATTGCCGTCGGCTACACCATCGTGCTCGACGTGATGCCGTTGGCGGCTGACGGGCGCTGGGGCGAAGTGGTGCTTGACCTGACGCTGGCCGGCTTGGCGTACGGCGTGGGTACCTTCGTTTTTGTGGCGGTGCTCAAGTGGCTGCTGCTGCGGCGTTACCAAAAATGCAGCGTGCCGATGTGGACGCCGTTTGTCTGGCTGTCCGAAGCCGTGACCAACCTGTACGAAGGCATTGCCGTGCCGAATTTCATGCGCTACCTGCGCGGCACGCCGTGGCTGCCGGTCGCGCTGAACCTGCTGGGCAGCCGCATCGGGCGCGGCGTGTACCTGGACACCACCGACATCACCGAATTCGACTGTGTGACGATTGGCGACTACAGCGAACTCAACGCCCTGGCCTGCCCGCAAACCCACCTGTTCGAAGACCGCATCATGAAGATCGACCACGTCACCATCGGCCGCCGCGTCTACATGGGGCCGCGCAGCGCCGTGCTGTACAGCGCCGTGGTGGGCGACAACGCCAAGCTGGGCGCGCTGACGCTGGTGATGAAGGGCGAATTCATCCCGGCGGCGACAGCCTGGCGCGGCTGCCCGGCAGCGCCGGCGCGGGTTTGAGGCTGCCAGCGATAGACCAGACGCAAGTCGCCGTTCATGGCTGGCCAGAATCGCGGCCACTGATGACGGCGTTGGCCGGCACCGCGCCGGACTTGGTCGTGATCAGCGTTGCCACGCCCGACAGCCCGCTGCGCCATGTGGCGCGTCTACAGTTACGCACAGCAGTGCGCGAGGTGCTGGGACTGCAACTGGACTGCACGCCAGAATCGATTGTGCTGGCCTCCCGGCCTGGACAGGCGATTCGCGTCGACCTGCCCCGCCACGGCATTGGCATCGGCTTGTCGGTCAGCCATGAAGCCGGCCTCTCGGTGGCCGCGATTCACCGATGCGGCCCCGTAGGTATCGACATCCTGCGGCTGCCGCAGGAGTTGGACTGGCAACCGGTCGCCCGCGACTACCTGGGGCCGCAAGTCCTGGCGCGCATTGCAGCCCTGCCGACCGATGAACAGCCGCCGGCCTTTGCGCACGAATGGACCCGGCTCGAAGCCGGCCTGAAATGCCTGGGCGTTGGCCTGCAGGAGTGGAATCCTTCATTGGCACAAAGGCTTGAAAGCTGCCGCCTGACAGGGCTCAAGCTGCCAGCCGGCCTATTCGGCGCGGTGGCCCGCCGTTGAAATGATCGCGTGCCTCAGGCAGCACTTGTGTCCAGCGCTTTAGCACATAGCGCTGTTCAGGGGGCAGGACGGCTTCTAAAGCGCACGCGTTAGACCCAAAAACGACTACTTTTGAATAAAAAAGGCCGATTGCGCATACTGCATATGCGTTTTCAGCTATTAATAAAATAGCAAAATGCTTGATTTCTCATATTCTGTGGTTACCCGTCAAACCGGATTGCGCTGTAGCGTCACCTAGTGATTGAGGATTTGCCCGAGAAAATTACGGGTGATCTCATGCTTCGGGTTTTTGAAAAACTCTTCGGGAGGCGCTTGCTCAAGGATTTCGCCTTGCGCCATAAAGATCACGCGGTCTGCAACACTGCGGGCAAATCCCATTTCGTGCGTGACGCACAACATCGTCATGCCGTCTTCAGCCAGCGAAATCATGGTATCGAGCACTTCCTTGACCATTTCTGGATCCAACGCCGAAGTGGGTTCGTCAAACAACATGATCTGTGGTTTCATGCACAAAGCACGTGCGATAGCCACCCTTTGTTGCTGGCCGCCCGACAACTGGCTGGGGTACTTGTTGGCCTGATCGGGAATACGCACACGCCGCAAATAATCCATGGCGGTGGCTTCCGCCTCAGCCTGGCTGAGTTTCAATGAGCGCATGGGCGACAAGGTGCAGTTTTGCAAAATCGTCAGGTGAGGAAACAGGTTGAACTGCTGAAACACCATGCCAACATGCTGCCTGACCTGCCCCACTTGGTGCGCAGAGCCGCTCAGCTCAATGCCATTCACGTCAATGCGCCCGCGCTGGATCGATTCCAGCCCGTTGATGCAGCGGATCAGCGTTGATTTTCCGGACCCTGATGGCCCGCAAATGACAATGCGCTCGCCAGTTCTGACTGACAGATTGATGTCGGTCAGAACCTTGAAATCGCCATACCATTTCTCGACCTGGCTGAACTGAATCATTGGACTGTCATTGGTCATTGCACAACACGCTCACGAAAAGGCTGTAAAAAAATCTGGCACTGGTTTATTTGGCCGGCTTTTTGACGGTGTCAGGCAGTGGCGTGCCGATCCACTTTTCAAACAGCTGATTGAGCTGGCCGTTGGCCACGTTGGTGGCAATAAAGCCATTCATGGCAGCCAGCAGTTCGGGCCGGTCTTTGCGCATCGTGATGCCCATCAGCTGCTCATTGATCTTGTATTTGATCTCGAACCGGCCGGGTGCTCTTTTTTGCGCTTGGGAAGCAATGGCAGTTGATGTGCCCGCCAGGTCAACCTGACCGGCCATCATGGCCTGCAGCGCCGATGCGTCGTCGTCAAAGCGCCGAATGTTGGTGCCGGCAGGGGCGATTTTCGTCACGCCCATGTCCGTCGTACTGGCACGCGGCACACCAATCTTGTAGTTCTTCAAATCTTCTGCCGAAGAGATGCTGACCTTGTTGGGCCCGAGCAGAACCATGCCGGCGGCAGAATAAGGGTTGGAAAACTGCACCTGTTTTTCACGCTCAGGCGTGATGGCCAAAGAAGCGACCAGCACATCGGTCTTGTCGGTCAGCAAGTAAGGAATCCGGTTGGGGCCGGTCACCGGGATCAGTTCGAGCTTGACACCGAGTTGTTTGGCCAGCAGTTTGGCGACATCGGCATCGTAGCCATCGGGCTGGTTATTGCTGTCGGTCACGCCGTAAGGGGGGAAGTCAACCACAATGCCCACCTTGATCGTTCCGCGTTGCTTGATCGTGGCCAGGTAATCCTCGGCGTGTGCGACGGACGCCGCCATCAGGGCGCTGGCGCCCAGCAATGCCAGGGCAGAGGTGTAGAGCTTTGTTTTCAGGGTATTGGATCGCATGTTGTTTCCTTGGGTTATCGGGCGTCCCGAGTCAATGTGTAAGCCGGCTTGATGTGTACCGGTTCTTTTAATAAAAAACCTTGGCTACCGGCCTGATAGTTTCAAGCGTGCCTCCAAGTGATCGGCCCATCTGGACAGCGGCCAGCACAAGAAAAAGTAGATAACGGCAACCAGGCCAAAAACCTCCATCGGTGCAAACGTGGCGTTGTTCACCACTTGGGCCGTTCGGGTCAATTCCGCAAAGCCGATGATCGCGGTCAGTGAGGTGCCCTTGATGATCTGCACCATGAAGCCGACGGTTGGGGCGACGGCAATCCGGAATGCCTGCGGCAAGATCACATACCGGAAGCGGTTGACATAACTCAGATTCAGCGCTTTGCTGGCCTCGGTCTGGCCCTGCGGAACGGCTTCGATGCAGCCACGCCAGATTTCGCCAAAAAATGCACTGGTGTTCAATACCAGCGCCATACCGGCCGCAATCCACGGACTCACGTCCAGTCCCATCACCGGCAAACCGAAGAAGATCAGAAACAGCTGAAGCAGCAGCGGCGTGCCCTGGAACAGCAAGATGAAGCTGCGCGCCAGCGTGCGCAATGCAGTGTTGTCGCAAGTGCGGCAAAGCGCCACAATCAGCCCGCCAATGCCACCGCCCAGCAGGGCGATCAAAGACAGCGCCAGTGTCCAGCGGGCGGCCTCAACAATCAGCCAGACGTCAGAAAGCGAAAAGTCACGCATTACTTGCTGCCCGGATAGTAAAGAAAGCGCTGGTAGCAGAGCTTGAACAGACCAATGAACATCATCGACAAGGCGAAATAGATGGTCGTGACCACGATGTAGATCTCGAAACTCCTGAATGTTTCGGACTGCAGACTGGCGGCAACCGATGTCAGGTCATCGGCTGAAATGGCGGACACGATGCTGGAGGTCAGCATCAACAAAATAAATTGACTGGAGAGCGCCGGAAAGATCGTTTTCAAGGCGGGCTTGAGAACCACAAAAAGGAATATCTGATGCGGCTTGAGATTGAGCGCCAGCCCGGCTTCCACCTGCCCTTTGGGAATCGACTCGATACCGGCGCGAATAATCTCGGCAGAAAACGCACCCAGATTAACGAACATTGCCACCAGCGCTGCCGTGGTCGGTGACCATTGCACGCCAATGCTGGGCAGCGCAAAAAAGAAGAAGAACAGCTGGATCAGAAACGGCGTATTGCGGATCAGCTCTATATAGGCATTGATCACCCACTTGACCGGCCGCCCGCCATGCGTTTTCCCCCATGCGCACACCACGGCAATCGCCAGGCCAATCACCATCGCTGAGAAAGACAGCTTAATCGTCTGCAGCGTGCCCTCCAGCAGCAAGGGCCAGGCGTGAAACACCGTATCAAACTCGAAGGCGTAGCTCATGGCAATTCAAAGGTTGTGTGGAGAATGCAGGGTAGAAAAAAGAACCGGATGGCCATGCGCAAAGACGCACGGCCTTGGCATCGTCAATCCAGCAAGGCGGCATCCCAGGCGCGGGCCTGCTGCATCTGCTCACCCAAGCCCTCAATGCCCAGGCGCACAACATCACCGTCCTTGAGGTAGACCGGGGGCTTTTGGCCAAGTCCAACCCCGGGCGGCGTGCCGGTCGAGATCAGGTCGCCCGGATAGAGCGTCGTGAACTGGCTGATGTAGTGAATCAGGTACGCCACATTGAAAATCATGGTTTGCGTACTGCCGTTTTGAAAACGTTTGCCATTGACATCAAGCCACATGCCGAGCTTTTGCGGGTCGGCAACTTCATCCGACGTGACCAGCCAAGGGCCGATGGGGCCGAAGGTATCGCAGCCCTTGCCCTTGTCCCAGGTACCGCCACGCTCAATCTGGTACTCGCGCTCAGACACATCGTTGATCACGCAGTAACCCGCAACATGCTCCAGCGCGGTTTCCAGCGGCACATAACGCGCCTTCTTGCCAATCACCACACCCAGCTCCACTTCCCAGTCGGTTTTCAACGAATTCTGGGGAATGACCAGTGTGTCGTTGGGGCCGGTGGGACGAGACCATTTGTTGAACAAAATGGGTTCAGCTGGCACTGCAGCGCCGGTTTCAGCCGCATGGTCGCTGTAGTTCAAGCCGACACAGATGAACTTGCCGACACCGGCATAGGGCGTGCCAATCCGTCCGGGTTGCGCCACTACCGGCAGCGTTGTCAGGTCTATTTTTCGCAAGGCTTCAAGCCCTTGCGGCGACAGCTGTTCTGCCGTGATGTCACTGATCACGCCGGACAGGTCGCGAACCGCGTTCTGCGCGTCAAGAATGGCGGGTTTTTCGTGGCCAACCGGGCCGTAACGTAGTAATTTCATACTTATCCTTTAGTGGGGAACGGGGTGAACTCAGTTGGACCAGCCGCCGTCGATGATTTGTGCGGTGCCGGTGGTAAAGGCAGACTCGTCTGACGCCAGGTACAAGGCCAGCAAAGCGATTTCCTCGGCCCGACCCACCCGGCCTATGGGTTGGCGCGCCACGAAGTCGGCCCGCACCTGATCAATGGATTTTTCGTATTTGCCGGCTTGCGAGGCAATCCGCGCCTGCAGCGAAGGAGACTCGACAGTGCCCGGGCAAATGGCATTGCAACGTATGCCCTGGGCCACGAAATCTGCGGCGATGGCTTTGGTCATGCCGATCACGGCCGCCTTGGTGGCGCCATACACAAAACGATTTGGCACGCCTTTGACGCTGGACGCGGCCGACGCCATGTTGATGATGGAGCCCTGACCACGCGCCAGCATGCCGGGCAAGAATGCGCGCGCCATCTCATAGCTTGCCGTCACGTTGAGCGCAAAGGAAAAATCCCAGGCCTGGCGATCACAGTTAAGGATGTTTCCATCGTGAACATAACCCGCGCAGTTGAACAGAACGTCAATGGCGCCGACCTTCGCCGCCAGTGCCGCAATGTCGTCGCTTCGCGTGACATCAAGTTTGAAAACCTGGCAACCCTGCAAGCTCGACAACAACTCCTGGTTGATGTCAGTAGCGATGACGGTGGCGCCCTCACGCGCAAATAACTCTGCCGTTGCACGGCCAATGCCTTGGGCAGCGGCCGTGACCAATGCTGTTTTTCCTGCTAAACGACCAGCCATTTCTTCTCCAGTAGTGACATGACGGGGCGCCGGCCCCAAAGCGGCAGGAGGCGAATCAGAGAGCGTCAACAAGCAACCATTTGCCCAGACATCCACCCAGAACCGCAATCCAACCTCATTATTTGATTTCGTATGTAAAAACAAATTTCTTTTAAAAAGATGCTCTTTTTTCACAATTAAACGAAGTATGTATGAGTTTTTCTATAGAAAAAATAGGGTTTTCCCTTTGTCTTTTGTTTTTATTTATAAATTTGATTTTTATCTATGAGATTTTCAGCGCTGTTTTTTGCAGTGCCACGGTTATCATCGCCACAGACAACAGGCCAGCGACGGCTGAACTTCATGAATACGCAACCCCCTTCCGCCATGACCACAGAGCCCAATCCATCAGAGACCCCGAGTGAGCCAGACCCGACCGCGCGCTATACCGCGCCAGCGCTGGACAAGGGTCTGGACATACTTGAGGCCCTGAGTGCGAGCGCCGACGGGTACTCACTCAACGAGCTCAGCCAGGTGCTGCAACGCAATGTCAACGAGATTTTTCGCATGGTGGTTACGCTGGAGCGCCGTGGCTACATCCAGGCCGATTCGAGCGACCGCTACACCTTGACGCTGAAGATGTTTGCGCTGGCGCATCGACAGCCGCCGATCAAGTCGCTGGTGGACGCTGCGCATCCTTTGCTGCAAGAGCTTGTCGAGCGCACGCGTCAATCGGCGCACCTCACGATTTACCAAAATGGCCGGGTGGTCGTGATTGCACAGGTCGACAGCCCGGAACGCTGGTCGTTCGGCCTGAAGGTGGGTGTGCTGATGGGCTTGAGCGACACCTCTTCTGGCCACGTGCTGCTGGCCTACCAGGACGAAGTGACGCGCACGCGCATGCTCAGCTATCACATCAAGGTCGAAGGAGAGCTTGACATTGATCCGGGACAGTTGTTTTCACTGTTGATGGCCGTGCGGCAAACCGGCTACGCCATGATGCCGAGCATCCAGATCCAGGGCGTGACGAATATCGCATTCCCGGTATGGGGGTTGGGTCAGCGAGTCGTTGCCGCCATCAACATCCCGCATATTGCGCGTATAGACGGGACGCCCACGCCGAACAAAGAGCAAATTAAAACCGCACTGGCAGATATCTCTGCCCGGTTGTCTAAACGGCTGGGATATGACTTGCAGGCGGCGTCTGCCGATCACTGAGAGCCAGCCGGTCACGGACGCCACCTCACCCGCTATCACTGGGCAAGGTTTCCACCCAGATCAATCGCACGCCCTGCGCATCAAAACTGCGCAGCACCGAATATGGCTGCTTCTAGCCGAGAACAGCCTCGCCATAGGCGTCCTTCATGGCACGCTATAGCGCTGCCTGGCTTCCAGATGGAAGGTGCCTATGCAGGTAGTGAGGCCAGCTCAATCATCAAGGACTATCCCCAGGGCGCTCAACTTTTTTGCATACGCATCCCTGCGTTTTTCAGCGCTTGCAGCGGTATCAATGGCCGCCTCAATAGCCTTGGGCCCCTTTTTTGCAACCGTTTTTATCAACCCGAGCTTGTGCGCAGCATCCACTTCTGCCCTCTTGAAAGTGGCGATTAATTCAGCATGGACGACGGATGGATTCATAGACGCAGGATTGTATAAAACACCAATTTTTGCACTGCTTGTGTTTGTCGCCGTTTAAGGCAAGGTGATGTCGAAGGGTGGGTCGGAGCAAACTCTTGCACACCACGATAAGGTGCCAAAGCCGGTGCCATTGGGCAAAAAACAAACGGGCGTGCGTCAGGTCGAGCGTGCAATCCGAGTGTCCACTCCTGGCCGAAACTCGCCAATCACGCCAATCACGCCAATCACGCCAACACCCAAACCCTCAACTCGCCGCAGCCCGCCCCAGCCGGTCGCGCACGCCGTCCCATTCGCTAGCAACGGGCAAGGTTTCCACCCAGATCAACCGAGCACCTTGCGCATCAAAACTGCGCAGCACCGAAAACAGCTGCTGCGCGGTGGCCAGTGCGTCGTCGGGCATGCGGCGGTAAAGCACGTTGGGGGACTGGATGCGCAAAATGGTGCGGGCATAGACGGCGATGTGGGCCGCGTCTGCACCGAGCAGGTCGAGCGCGGTTTGCATGGCGCTAGCCTCCATCAGGCGCACCTTGGCATTCGGCGCGTAGTGCGATTCCAGCGTGCCGGACGCGCGCGGGGCGCTGCCGATGGTTTGCACAGCGTCCTTGTCCAGCACCGGCTGGCCGCAGGCGGCTTCGAGTTGCGCGCGGGTCAGCACGCCGGGGCGCAGCAGCACCGGCTGGCCGCGTGTGCAATCGACGATGCTGGACTCAATGCCGACTGCGCACGGCCCGCCCTCTAACACCAGCAGGTCGTCGCCAAACTCGCCGGCCACATGCTCGGCAGTGGTTGGGCTGACGCGGCCGAAGCGGTTGGCGCTGGGGCCGGCCACGCCGGTGTTGCAGGCCTTTAAAAAAGCCAGCGCGACCGGATGCGCCGGGCAACGCAGGCCGATGGAGTTTTGCCCGCCGGCCGCTGCCGCCGCCACGCCATCCTTGCGCGGCAGGATGACCGTCAGCGGGCCCGGCCAGAACGCCTGCATCAGCCGTTCAGCGAAGGGTGGCACGCTGCTGGCGTAGTCGTTGACCTGCGCCGCGTCGGCCACATGAACAATCAAGGGATGGTTCGCGGGCCGGCCTTTGGCGGCAAAAATGCCGGCGACGGCGGCATCGCTGGACGCATCAGCGCCCAGGCCGTAGACGGTTTCGGTCGGAAAGCCGACCAGCCCGCCGGCCTGGATGCAGCGGGCGGCGTCTTCAATGGCTTGCGGGTCGGTGCCGGGCAGAATCATTCGTCGCTTTCAAAACCCGGCAGGCCCAGAATCGCGGCGGCCTGGCGGGCGGTGGCTTTCACGCCGGCCACGTCGGCGCCGGTGAGCGTCAGGTGGCCCATCTTGCGGCCCGGTCGGGCATCAAGCTTGCCGTACAGGTGAAGGTGCGCGCCGGGCAACGCCAGCACCGCCTGCCAGTCGGGCGTGCGCGCCTGGCCGGTGGCGTCAAACCAGACATCGCCGAGCAAATTGAGCATGATGGCCGGTGAATGCTGGCGCGGCGTGGGCAGCGGCAAGCCGGCCATTGCATGCACCTGCAAGTCGAATTGCGACACGTCGCAGGCGTCTAGCGTGTAGTGGCCGCTGTTGTGCGGGCGCGGTGCCATCTCGTTGACGACCAGCCCGCCGTCTGCGCTGCCGTCGTCCACCACGAAGAATTCGACGCACAGCACGCCGACATAGCCGATGTGATTTGCTATTGATTTCGCAGCTGCTTGCGCCCGTGCAGCAAGCGCTACAGGCATATTTCCTTCATAAACCTCGGTCACGGCCAGAATGCCGTCGACATGCAGGTTCAGCTGCGGCGGAAAACTGACGATGTCGCCCTGCCAGGAGCGCGCCACGATGACCGAGCATTCGGCGCTCAAGGGCAGCATTTTCTCCAGCACGCAGGCGGTCTGGTCGAGTTCGGCCCAGGCGGCCGCCAGTTCAGCGGCATTTTTGACGCGCAGCTGGCCCTTGCCGTCGTAGCCCATGCGCGCGGTTTTCAAGATGCCGGGCAGCAAGTCGTCGGGCACGGCCTGGAGTTGCGCCAGCGTTTCAATGACCGCATACGGCGCGCAGCGCACGTCCGCCCCACCGGCCGAGGCCATGAAATGCGATTTTTCCTGAATCCGGTCTTGCGCAATCGCCACCGCCGCCGCACCGGGCGCGACCGGACGGGCCACGGCCAAGGCTTGCAGCGCGCTGGCCGGTACGTTTTCAAATTCAGTGGTGATGGCGTCGCACAGGCCGGCCAGTTGCGACAGCCCCTGCACATCGGTGTAGGCGGTCTTGACGTGGTGGTGGCTGACGCGGCCAGCCGGGCTGTGCGCGTCCGGGTCGAGCACGGCGGTGAAGTAGCCCAGGCGCTGCGCGGCATGCACGAACATACGGCCCAACTGGCCGCCGCCCATCACGCCGAGCGTGGCGGGTCGGCCGGTTTCATCGACCGTACCGGGGAAGATGGGCAAGGTAGTCATAGCGGCGGCAGCGTCATGGCGCGGGCGGCTTCGGTTTGTTCAGCGCGAAAAGCCTGCAACTTGTCGGCCAGCGTTTTGTCATGCAGGGCCAGCATGGCGACGGCAAACAGCGCCGCATTGGCCGCGCCCGCGTTGCCGATGGCAAAGGTAGCGACCGGAATGCCTTTGGGCATTTGCACGATGCTGTGCAATGAATCAACGCCTTGCAAATGCTTGCTGGCGACGGGCACGCCGAGCACCGGCACGGGGGTCTTGGCGGCCAGCATGCCCGGCAAATGCGCTGCGCCGCCGGCACCTGCAATGATCGCCTGCAGCCCGCGTCCGGCGGCTGACTCGGCATAGGCGAACAAATCGTCGGGCATGCGGTGGGCCGACACCACGCGCGCGTCATGCGCCACGCCAAAGTGCTGCAGGATTTGCACGGCATGCTGCATCGTGTCCCAGTCGCTGCTGGAGCCCATCACCACGCCCACCAGAGGGCTTGCCGGATTGTTTGTTGTCGTCGTCATAAGGGAGGGTTCACGTCCTGATGTTGAAGGGGCGGTACGCCGGAAAGCGCTGATTTTACGGGCTGGGGCTGCACGCAAGCAGGCATACCCGGCGGGTTCATCGCCGCCGCGCGCCCATGCTATCGTCATGCCTGCTGCCAAGGTGGCGCCCGGCCGGCTTCAGGCTGCGCCGACCCGCCAACTGTTTGATCCCCTCTTTGACCCTCTTATCGGTAACCCCTCATGATCGACGTCACTATTGCCAATTTTCAGGAAGAAGTCATTGCCGCTTCCATGACCACGCCCGTGCTGGTGGACTTCTGGGCGCCCGGCGGCGACCCCGGCGAGCTGCTTGGCCCGCTGCTGGAGCAGCTCGAAGCCGCTTACGGCGGCAGCTTCAAGCTAGTCCGGGTCGATGCGATCCGCGAGGAAAAACTCAGCGCCGCCTTTGGCATCCAAAGCGTTCCGACCTGCATTTTGGTGGTGAACGGCCAGCCGGTTGACGGCTTCACCGGCGCGCTGCCTGAAGGCAAGATCAAGGAATTTCTGGACAAGCACCTGCCGCCCGCCCCTGAACCAGCGCCGCCCGAAGAAGAAGTGGTGCTGGACACTGCGCCTGAGGCCGTGCTCGAAAGGCTGCAAAGCGCCGTCGCCGCCGACCCGGCCAACGAAACCGCCCGCTTCGACTATGTCAAGCAGCTCCTAAGCCTGGGCCGTGACGATGATGCCAAGGTGGCGTTTGCGCCGGTGATTGCCCAGACGGCGGTGGTACGGCGTTTTGATTCGCTCAAGCGCTGGATGGATGCTCTTGATTTTGTAGCTACCAACGCCGATGCAGCAAGCGCATCCGCCCTGTTTGATGAAAAAATCGCCGCCAACAAGCGCGATTTCGACGCCCGCTTTGACCAAGCCCGTTCGCTGCTGGCCGACCAGCGCTGGACCGATGCGCTCGACGAACTGCTCGAAATCCTGATGCGCGACAAGGCGTGGAACGACGGCCTGGCGCGCAAGACCTACATCGCCATTCTCGACATCATTGAAACGCCCAAGCCCAAGGTCGCCGACGGCCAGATTCCGCCGGAAGACGCGACGGTGGCGACGTATCGCCGGCGCCTGAGCAGCGTGGTGCTGAGCTGATGTGCGCTAATCCGCTACCGGAAAGCGCAAGGTAAAGCAGGTCCCGGTGGCGCTGCTTTCGACGCGCACCGCGCCGCCGTGCAACTGCATGATGGAACGCACGATGGCCAGCCCCAGTCCGCCCGAGTCGCCTGGCTCGGCGCGCGACGGGTCGCAGCGGTAAAAGCGGTCAAACAGGCGCGGCAGGTGCTCTAGCGCGATCGGCGCGCCCTGGTTGGTGACGCTGATGTCCACCCAGCTGCCGTGCCGCTGGCTGGCGATGCGCACCGGGCTGTCGGCGCTGCCGTAGCGCAGTGCGTTGGCCAGCAAATTGGCAAGTGCCCGGCGCAGCAACTGCGGGTCAGCCGCCAGTGCGCCGTCGGCTTCATTCACCAGCACGATGCCGCGCTCTTCGGCCATGCCTTCAAAGTAATCGCCCAGTTGCGCCACGGCATCGTGTAGCGCGATGGGTTCGCGGTTCAGCACCGCATCGGGCTGCTCGGCACGCGCCAGAAACAGCATGTTGTCGATCATTCGCGCCAGCCGCTCGTACTCTTCCTGGCTGGACGCCAGCAGCGCCTCGTAATCCTCAGTGCTGCGCGGTTTTTGCAGGGCGAACTGGGTCTGGCCCATCAGGTTGTTCAGCGGCGTGCGCATCTCGTGCGCCAGGTCTTCTGAAAAGCGCGACAGCCTGCCAAAGCCGTCTTCCAGCCGCGCCAGCATCTGGTTCAGCGCGTCGCTGAGCTGGCGCAGCTCGATAACCTGCTGCGCGCTGTCGAGCCGCAGGTGCAGATGCTGCACATCAATAGACGCCGCACGCGCCGCCAGCGTGCGCACCGGGCGCAGGCCGCGCAGGCTGACCGCCCAGCCGAGCAAAAAGGCCAGCAATGCGCCGGCACCCAGCGCCAGCCACAGTTTCAGCCGGTAGGCGGCGAGCATCTGGCTGCGTTCGGCCAGCAGCTTGCCCGCAATCAGTGTCAGGTCGCGGCCGTCCTGGCGTACATGCAGCCAGGCCAGACGCGACGGCTCGCCCACGCCATCCTGCAGCTGCACGCCCGGCCCCGGCGGCAACGAAGGCACCGGTAAACGGGCCGGGTTGATTTCGATCAGCGGCTGGCCGTTGCCGTCGAGTACCCAGAGCAAATCACCCTGGTTGCCCAGCATGTTGGCGTAGAGCTGCGGGCGCTGGCGCAGCGCCTCGATGCTGTCGCTGTCGCCAATCAAGACGCCCATGCGCTCGACGCGGCCGACCAGCGAAACGTCGTCGCGCCAGGCAATCTCGCGTTCCAGCGACTGGTACAGGTACAGCCCCAGCGCGCCCAGCAGCAGTACGCTGGCCAGCGCAAACATCAGCGCCAGCCGCAGGCTGAGGGCACGCGGCCACAGCGCTGTGATGCGCGCCGTCATGCTTCCGGCGCTTCGAGCGTGTAGCCCATGCCGCGAACGGTGTGGATCAGCTTCGGGCTGAACGGATCATCGACCTTGGCGCGCAGCCGGCGAATCGCCACATCGACCACGTTGGTGTCGCTGTCAAAGTTCATCTGCCAGACCTGCGAGGCAATCTGCGCGCGCGACAGCACCTCGCCGGTGCGCTCCATCAATAGCTGCAGCAGGGCAAACTCCTTGTTCGTCAGCACGATGCGCTCGGTCCCGCGCGCCACGCGCCGGCGCAGCACGTCGAGCTGCAAGTCGGCCACCTGAAACTGCTCGGCCTCGCGCGGCGGGCCACGGCGCAACAGTGTGCGCACGCGCGCCAGCAATTCGGCGTACGAAAACGGCTTGACCAGATAGTCGTCGGCACCCAACTCCAGCCCCTTGACGCGGTCTTGCACCGCGTCGCGTGCCGTCAAAAACAGCACCGGCACCTGGCTCTTGCGCCGGATGATTTGCAGCAGCTGCCAGCCGTCAATGCCGGGCAGCATCACGTCCAGGATGATCAGGTCGAACTCGCTTTCCTGCGCCAGAAACTGGCCGTCCAGCCCGTTGTGCGCCACCTCGACCAGGTAGCCCGACTCGCCCAGCCCCTTGCGCAAATAGTCTGCCGCCTTGACCTCGTCTTCCACCACCAGTATACGCATGCGTCGTCTCCTTGCAGGCAAGACTAAACGCAAACGGGGCACGCGTACATGACAAAGTTGTCATCTGTGGGCCATCGTTTTGACGCGGTCGGCGCTGCATCATCAAGGCCTTCGCTCCAAGCAGCGTCCCTGAATTGACCCCAAGGAAACCCGATGCAACTCTTCCCCCGTACCGCCGCTTTGGCCCTCAGCAGCCTGGCACTGTGCGCCGCCGCCGCGTCCAGCGCCTGGGCCGCCCCGGCCGTCACGTTGAAGCAGGAAAACGTTTCACTGGCGATGGCGAATGAGCTGATCAACGCCACGCTGGCCGCCTGCCACGCCGATGGCCGCTCGGCGGTGGCCGTGGTGGTCGACCGGGGCGGCAACCTGATTGCCGTGCAGCGCGACGACAGCGTCGGCCCGCACAACACCGAAGCCGCTCAGCGCAAGGCCTTCACCGCCTTGTCGACCAAGACACCCACGCGCCTGCTGGCCGCCAACGCCCGCGCCAACCCCGAATCGCAAAACCTCAACACCGTCGATTCACTGCTCTTGATTGGCGGCGGCGTGCCGTTGAAGGTCGGCAACGACGTGATCGGTGCTATCGGCGTAGGCGGCTCAGGTGGTGCGGCGCAAGACGAAGGCTGCGCGCTCAAGGCGATTGCCCAAGTCATGCCAACCGCCCCTTGACCGGGCACAGGCCCAAGTTCTTTATCCGTAACCCGTAATCCCACCCGAAAAGGAAACTTCCCCATGATGACTTTCAAATCCCTGTGCGCCGGCATTGCCCTGTGCGGCGCTTCAGCCATCGCTTTTGCTGCTACCAACCCGCTGAGCGTTCACGTGCTGAACCTGCAAGACGGCCTGCCTTCGCCGGGCGTCAAAGTGCTGCTCGAAAAGCAGGACGGCAAAAACTGGGCTGAACTGAACAGCGGCACGACCAACGAGCAAGGCCGCATTCCGGCGCTGTACCCGGAAGGCAAGACGCTGGAAAAAGGCAACTACCGCGTCACCTTCAAGACCGGCGAGTGGTTTACCGCACACAAGCAGGCATCGTTCTTCCCTGAAGTGCCGGTGATTTTTGCGGTGGACGGCACGGTGCCGCATTACCACATCCCGCTGCTGCTGAGCCCTTACGGCTTCTCGACCTATCGCGGCAACTAAGCCCACGCCAGAAGGCGTGCAGACCGCTGGCGGTTTGTGCGCTGGCATTAAAAAAGCCCCGTTGCATTCTGCGCAGCGGGGCTTTTTTGCTATTGAATCAGTAGCTGACATTGACCGTGCAGCAAGCGCCACGGGCACATTTCATTAAAAAATCACCGGCTACTCCGCTTAATGGGCAAAAGAACCGGTACACAACTGCTGCTCACACGGCACACCGTCGTTATCTCCATCCATCTTCACGCTTGGGCAGTTCTTGAGAAAAAAGGTGGCTTCCGCGCAGGAAGTCATCTGAGAGCAATGCTGGCGACCGTCACAACGATAGTTGGCCAAGGCGGGCTGCGGCAACTGTGCAGCCGGCAGCACGCTTGAGGTGCCTGAATCTGAGGGGGTATAGGCGCTGACCCGTTTTGAATAGTGCGCGTAGCCATACACGCCAACAGCGACCAGCATCACCACCGTGACGGCTTGCGCAAAAAAACTTCGCGCGGGCCGCGAACGCTGGACGGGTGTTGAAGGGCGAGCGCCGGGTCGTGAAACTTCAGGACGGCGCACGCTGACAGCGCGTTTCTTACCGTCCTTGTTCAGCTCCAGCTCGAACGACAGCCGCTCCTGAAGCTGGGGCCGCCGGCCGTCTCGCGGAAACGATGAAATATGGACAAACACATCCTGTCCACCCTGGGCCGGCGTGACGAAGCCAAAGCCTCTGTCATCATTCCATTGGGTGAGCGTGCCGTCGAATCGCACAGCAAAGCTTTCAACAACAGCGCAGCCAGATCAAGCCGTCAGCCGCGTCATCGCTTCCTGGTATTTGGCGGCGGTCTTGGCAATCACGTCGGGCGGCAGGTGCGGCGATGGCGGGGTTTTGTCCCACGGCTTGCCGTTGATGCGCACGGCTTCCAGCCAGTCGCGCACAAACTGCTTGTCGTAGCTGGGCGGGTTTTGTCCGGCGGCAAAGGCGGCTTCGTAGCCCTCGATGGGCCAGTAGCGCGATGAATCGGGCGTCAGCACTTCGTCCATCAGCGTCAGCGTGCCGTTTTCATCGAGGCCAAACTCGAACTTGGTGTCGGCAATGATGATGCCTTTCGTCAACGCAAAAGCGGCGGCTTTTTCGTAAATCGCGATGCTGAGCTGCTTGATCTGCGCGGCCAGTTCGGGGCCGACGAGGGTTACGACCTGCTCGTAGCTGATGTTCTCGTCATGCTCGCCCACTTCGGCCTTGGCGGCGGGCGTGAAAATCGGCTCGGGCAGCTTGCTGGCGTTTTGCAGGCCGGCGGGCAGCGGCACGCCGCAGACGGACTGGTTTTGCTGGTATTCGGCCCAGCCACTGCCCGCCAGATAACCGCGCACCACGGCTTCGACCGGAATGGGTTTGAGCCGCTTGACCAGCATTGAACGGCCCGTGACCTGCGGCACTTCAGCTGCGGTCACCACGCTTTCAGGCGCTTCGCCGGTCAGGTGGTTGGGGCAGATGTCGCCCAGCTTGTCGAACCAGAACAGCGCCATTTGCGTGAGCAAAGCGCCCTTGCCGGGAATCGGCTCGCCCAGAATCACGTCAAAGGCGCTCAGGCGGTCGCTGGCCACCATCAGCAGCCGGTCCTTGCCCACGGCATAGTTGTCGCGCACCTTGCCGCGCGCCAGCAGGGGCAAGGAAGTCAGGGCCGAGGTATGAAGTGCGGGGGTCGTGGTGGTCATGCGGGTCTGCGGGTTGAAAAAGTAAAAAAGCCCGTGCGACTGAAGCAGTCCACCACGGGCTTTGAATTATCGCCAATCCGGCGGACTGGACGACGGCAGCGGGATCAATTAACGACTTGCGCCAGCTCGCCGTTGGTGTATTGCGCCGCCACGACCTGCAGGCTGCGGCCCTTGATGCCGGCGGCCTGGCCTTCGCAACCGAATTCGATGTAGCGCTGCTTGCAGATCGCCTTGGCGGCTTCACGGGCGGGCTTGAGCCATTCACGGGCATCGAACTTGTCCGGGTTTTCAGCCAGGAACTTGCGCACCGCGCCAGTCATGGCCAGGCGGATGTCGGTGTCGATGTTGATCTTGCGCACGCCAAACTGGATGGCTTTCTGGATTTCCTCGACTGGCACGCCGTAGGTTTCCTTCATGTGGCCGCCGTACTGGTTGATCTGCGCCAGCAGGTCTTGCGGCACGCTCGACGAGCCGTGCATCACCAGATGGGTGTTGGGAATGCGCCGGTGGATTTCCTTCACGCGCTCGATCGCCAAAATGTCGCCGGTGGGCTTGCGCGTGAACTTGTAAGCGCCGTGGCTGGTGCCGATGGCAATCGCCAGCGCATCAAGCTGGGTGCGCTTGACGAATTCGGCAGCTTCTTCGGGGTCGGTCAGCAACTGGTCGTGCGTCATGATGGCGTCGGTGCCGTGGCCGTCTTCCTTGTCGCCTTGCATGGTCTCCAGACTGCCGAGGCAACCGAGTTCGCCTTCGACCGACACGCCGAACGCATGGGCCATGTCGACCACCTTGCGGGTGACTTCAACGTTGTACTCGAAGCTGGCAATGGTCTTGCCGTCGGCCTCCAGGCTGCCGTCCATCATCACCGAGCTGAAGCCCAGGTCAATCGCGCCCTGGCAAATCGCCGGGCTCTGGCCGTGGTCCTGATGCATGACCAGCGGAATGTGCGGATACGCCTCGACAGCCGCCAGAATCAGGTGCTTGATGAAGGCTTCGCCGGCGTACTTGCGTGCGCCTGCGCTGGCTTGCAAGATGACGGGTGCGCCGACCTCGTCGGCAGCGGCCATCACGGCCTGCACCTGCTCCAGGTTGTTGACGTTGAAAGCTGGAATGCCGTAGCCATTGGCGGCGGCATGGTCCAGCAGCTCGCGCATCGAAACGAGTGCCATGATCTGAGTTCCCTGAAAGTTAATAAAACGGTCGCAAGGGGTTGGTCAGGACTGCGGCGCTTTGAACGCCAGCGCTGTGCCTTGGGCGGTGGTAACCGCGACGTAACCCGAATCGGTCATTCTACCGTCTGACCAAAGTCAGCCGGTGCTGGAAACTGCCCCAAAACACAGCCGGTAGCAGCGGGTAAACGGCGCTGGCGCGGCATGCTGGGCAAAGCTGCCGCCCTGCTTGTGCATGACACGTCCGACAATTTTGTGGCCCAGCCCCAGACGTTCGCCCGAAGGCGGTGCCGGCTGCGCGCTGCTGCTGTGCTGCGCCGCGCCATCGTCACAGACCTGCAGCCACGGCATGCCCGCGTCGCATCCCCATTGAACGCTGATTGCCGTGCCGCGCGGGGTGTGCTGCAGAGCGTTGTCGATCAGGTTGCGCAGGGCCAGCTCCAGCAACAGCGGATGCGCCTGGATCTGCAGGTTTTCGGCACCCTCCACGCTGAGCGGGTGCCCGCTTTCCCACGCCGCCTGGGCGTAGCCGGCCACCACCTGACGCGCCAGTTCGGCCAGGTCGAGTCGCACCTGCGCGGGTTCCAAGTCTGTGCGGCTGCTGCGGGCCAAAGCCAGAAGCTGGCTGATGACATGCCCGGCGCGCAAGGCATCGGCGCTGATTTGCTGCAGCGCGGCCGCTTGCGCCGGGGCCGGCAAAGCGCCCCGCAGCGCGGTCGCCTGCAGGGCAATCGACGACAGGGGCGTGCGCAATTCGTGGGCAATTTCACTGGCCAGCTGGCGCTCGCGCTCCAGCGCGTCCTGCTGCTGGCCCACCAGCTGATTGATGGAACGCACGACCGAATTGAACTCGCGGTAAGGGTGACGGGCCTGCAGGCGCGCGGCATGGTCGGTCTCCAGCGCTTCCACATCGCGGGACAGCGCCTGCAGCGGCTGCAGGCCGCGCAAAATGGCCGCGCCCAACGCCAGCGCCACCACCGGCAGCAGCCACAGGCCGGGTTCAGCCAGCTGGATGGCGACATCTGCCGCCAGATCATGCCGTTCCTCGGCCTTGACCAGCACCATCACCTGCCGGCTTTGCACCGCATCCCACTGGGAAAAGCTGCGCCATGCGCTGGCCGGGCTGCCCAATTGCAGATTGGCAAAGCCGTCGCGCGGATCAAAAGGCGGCAGCGGCGCGTCGCCAGTGCGTACCAGCAGATGGCCGTCAGAATCCCGCACCACAATGCTGAGCGAATATTGATAGTCGTGCTTTTTCAGGCTGGTCAAGGACGGCTGGGCCACGTCCAGATTTGCCTGGCGCGTCAGCTGGGGCGTGCTTTGCATAAAAGGCGGCAAATCAAGCGTCAGCAGCAGCGCGGCGGTTCCGGCCAGATGGCCGTCGGTCAGCTCGTCTGCTTCATGCACGCCGGTGCGGTAACCAACCACCACAAACCCGGCCCACACCAGCAGCAGCGCGGCCAGCACACCGCACACCAGGCGGCGGGTGAGCGATGCCTGCCGGCCTGCAGGCGGCTTCATGCCTGCTCTTGCCGGGGAATGAAATAGCCCACGCCGCGCACCGTCTGGATCAGGCTTTCCCCGAGCTTGCGGCGCAAATGATGCACATGCACTTCAACCGCATTGCTGCCCACGGTGTCTTGCCAGTTGTACAGGCGCGCCTCCAGTTGCTGGCGCGACAGCACCCGGCCACGCGAGTCAAACAGCAGCACCAGCAAGGCAAATTCGCGCGGCGTCAGCTCAACGGCCTGCCCTGCGCGCAGCACGGTATGGGCAGCCGGGTCAATCACCAGATCGCCCTGCAGCAGCAGCGGGTGGGCGCGACCGGCCGCGCGGCGCAGCAGCGCACGCATGCGGGCTTCGAGCTCGTCCAGGTCAAAGGGCTTGACCAGGTAGTCGTCGGCGCCCAGATTCAAGCCCGAAATACGGTCAGCCACCTGGTCGCGCGCCGTCATGATGAGCACCGGCATCAAGGCGTCGGGCAAGCCGTCTTTTGCTGTCTTTGATTGCCGGATGCGCTGCAAAAGATCGCCGCCGTCACCATCGGGCAGGCCGAGATCGAGCAGCACCAGGTCAAAGACTTCACTGCGCAGCGCTGCCCAGGCGCAATCGAGCGTGCCGCACACATCAACGGCATAGCCGCGCTGCTGCAGGTTGGTACGCAGGCCGGTGGCAATGCCCGCATCGTCTTCAACTACCAGGATTCGCATCGGTTGATTGTCCATGCCCACTGCGAAATTTTTTGGGTGGGTCGGCTTTTAAGGAGAACTTAAGGCAATCGGGCTACCTTGCGTGCAGCCCACCCGCCAGATCGCTCATGTTCACCCTCCGCTCTCCCCTCCTTTCTGCCCCGCCGCGTATTTTGTTAGGCACCGTGGCCAGCTTTTTGCTGTTGCTGGCTTGGGACGCTTCGGGGCTGGATCTGACTCTGGCGCACTGGTTTGGCGCTGCCAGCGGTTTTGCGCTGGAGAGCCACTGGTTATGGCGCGGCGTGCTGCATGACGACATCCGGCTCTGGCCGTGGGCGATTGAGCTGGGTCTGCTGATCGCGATTTTCCTGCCCTTCGGCAGCTTCAGGCAGTTGCCGAAGGCGCGGCGGGCGCAGTTGGCCCTGACGACGCTGGCCGCGCTGCTGACCGTCTCGACCATCAAGCTGTACAGCCACACCAGTTGCCCTTGGGACTTGCAGGAATTCGGCGGTGTGGCGACTTACGTGTCGCACTGGGCCTTGGGGTTGCGCGATGGTGGCACAGGCGGGTGTTTTCCGGCTGGCCATGCGTCGGCGGGGTTTTCGTTCATCGGCGGTTTTTTTGCCTTTCGGCATGGGCTGCCCAAAACGGCCTGGCGCTGGTTTGCCGGTGCCATGCTGGCCGGGCTGGTGTTTGGCCTGGCGCAGCAGATTCGCGGCGCGCATTACATGAGTCACACGCTGTGGACGGCCTGGCTGTGCTGGACAGTGGCAGCAGGCGCAGATGCGGCAGTCAGCCGACTGATTGCACGAAACCGCTCACGCGTTCCAGCACCGGCGCCCGACCTCGCAGGACTTGCGCCATGGTCGCCAGCAAAGTGACATGGCTGACACCGTCGTACAAGGCTGATTCGACCCGCACGCCACTGGCTTTGAGCCGCCGCGCCATCGCCACCGTGCTGCGCTGCGGATCCACCACGCTGTCATTCACCGGCGCCAGCAACAGGGCTGGCGGCGACGCGCGCGACACATGCGCCATCGGCTGCGTGTCCAGCGACGTGTTCGGCCAGTTGAAGGCGACTTGCGTCTTGGCGTCGCCAATCGGCAAAAAGTCATAAGGGCCAGCCAGGCCGATCCAGCCGGCCAGGCGCGAAGGGCTCAAGCCGACGGCTGCCAGCCAGCGGCTGTCCAGCGCCACCATGGCGGCGTTGTAGGCACCGGCACTGTGGCCCATGACGAAAATACGTTTTGCATCGGCACCCAACTCCGCCGCATGGTCAAACGCCCAGCGAACAGCACTGGCGCTGTCCTGCACGAAAGCCGGGTAACGAAAGGCCGGACTCAGCCGGTAGTCGGCGACCACCGCCACGATGCCCCTGGAAGCCAGCGCCTCGCCCACAAACCGGTAGTTGGCGCGCTCGCCTGAAGACCAGCTGCCGCCGTAAAAAAACACCACCATCGGCGCATTGCGCGTGGTGGCATCAGGCTGGTAGACGTCGAGCAACTGGCGCGGATCGCTTCCATAGGCCAGGCCCTCGGTGCGCCGGTAGGTGTCGGTGGCGACGGTGGCATTGAGCAGGTCAGTACCCGAACAGGCGGCGAGCAGCGCCGGCAGCATGGCAAAAAACGAGCGTCTTGGCAATTTAGAGAAGATAGTTTTCATGGTGTAGGGCTATACGCAGCGCCCCTGGCGGTGGATTCAGACCAGCACCGACCGGGCGCGCCGTGCACCCTCGCCGCGCCAGCAGGGGCCGTGGAACCGGCTTTGCCGGGCCACAGGCGCAGCGCCCCCTCGGGGGGCAGCGCAGTACGCGAAGCGACAAGCGTGGGGGCCTACGCCACCCGGCAGATCTTGAGCATGTTGGTGCCGCCCGGCGCGCCCATCGGCTCGCCGCAGGTGATGGCATAGACATCGCCGCTCTGCACAATTTCAAGGCGCAGCAAATGACTTTCAGCCTGTTGCAGCGCGGTGTCGCGGTCGGCGCTGTTGTCCATCAGGATGGGCCGCACGTTGCGGTAAAGCGCCATCTTGCGCTGGGTCGCCAGGCGCGGGGTCAGTGCGTAGATCGGCACGCGGATGTCATGGCGGCTCATCCACAGCGCGGTCGAGCCGCTGTCGGTCATGGCCACAATCGCCTTGGCGCCCAGGTGGTGCGCCGTGAACAGCGCGCCCATGGCAATCGACTGGTCAATGCGCGCAAAGGTCTTGCCCGAAAAGTCGGCGCTCAGCTCCTTGTACTCGGCCTTCTCGGCTTCTTCGCAAATCTTTGCCATTTCCTCGACGGTTTCCAGCGGGAAGCGGCCGGCGGCGGTTTCGGCGCTGAGCATCACCGCATCGGTGCCGTCGAGCACCGCATTGGCCACGTCGCTGACCTCGGCACGCGTGGGCACCGGGTTCAGGATCATGCTTTCCATCATCTGCGTGGCGGTGATGACCACCTTGTCCAGCGCGCGGGCCATCTTGATCATGCGTTTTTGCAGCGCTGGCACGGCGGCGTTGCCGACCTCAACCGCCAAATCGCCCCGCGCGACCATGATGCCGTCGCTGACTTTCAGGATTTCATCGAGCTTCGGGATGGCTTCGGCGCGCTCGATCTTGGCGATCAGGCCCGGCTTGTGTTTGTACGGTGCGGCGGCCACGTTGCACAGCTGGCGCGCCATTTCCATGTCGGTGGCGTTTTTCGGGAAACTCACGGCCACATAGTCGGCCTGAAAACTCATCGCCGTCCGGATGTCGTCCATGTCCTTGGCCGTCAGCGCCGGTGCGGTCAGGCCACCGCCCTGCTTGTTGATGCCCTTGTTGTTCGACAACTCGCCGCCGAGCTTGACGGTGGTGTGGACTTCCTCGCCGCGCACCGCATCGACGGTCAGCACGATCAGGCCGTCGTTCAGCAGCAGCACATCGCGCGCCTTCACATCGCGCGGCAGTTCCTTGTAGTCCAGGCCAACGCCCTTGATGTCGCCCGGCTCGGTGCGCGACGCGTCAAGGATGAATTTTTCGCCCGGAACCAGCATCACCTTGCCGTCAGCGAACTTGCCGACGCGGATTTTCGGGCCTTGCAGATCAGCCATGATGGCGACTTCGCGGCCCGTGCGCTGGGCGACTTCGCGCACCAAAGCGGCCAGGTCGATGTGGTCTTGCGCCTTGCCGTGGCTGAAGTTCAGCCGCACCACGTTGACGCCAGCGCGTATCATTTTTTCCAGCAAGACCGGATCACTGGAAGCGGGGCCGAGGGTGGCAACGATTTTGGTGGCGCGAAGCGTCATAAGGGTGTCTCCTTGTAGTTTATTTGCCGATTCTCACACGGAACCGGTTACCAAACGGGTACCAAAAACCGCGCTTCCAGGCCCGGAAAAAGGCGCAGCGTCGGGCGGCACGCCTGGCGCGCCAAGAAACCCTGTTTTTATAATAAAACAGCTGATTGCGCATGCTGGACGGGCGTAACCAGCTATCAAAACAGAAGCAAACAGTTTTCAGCCGTTGGCCCGCTTTTGCAGGATTTCAAAGGCTGGCAGGGTCTTGCCTTCGAGCACTTCGAGGAAAGCGCCGCCACCGGTCGAGATGTAGCCCACGTCTTTTTCAATGCCGTACTTGGCAATCGCCGCCAGCGTGTCGCCGCCGCCGGCAATGCTGAAGGCGCTGGAGGCGGCAATCGCGCGGGCGATGCCTTCGGTGCCGTGCGAAAACGCGTCGAACTCGAACACGCCGACCGGGCCGTTCCAGACGATGGTGCCAGCGCGCTTGAGCTGCGCGGCCAGCCGGGCGGTGGTGTCAGGGCCGATGTCCAGGATCAGGTCGTCGTCCTCGACTGCAGTGGCTGGCTTGACGGTGGCGGGTGCATTGGCAGCAAAAGTTTTGGCGCAGACGACGTCGGTCGGAATCGGCACTTCTGCCCCGCGTGCCTTCATGGCCGCCATCACCGCTGTGGCTTCGGCCAGCAGGTCGGGCTCGGCCAGGCTCTTGCCAATCTTCAGGCCGGCAGCCAGCATGAAGGTGTTGGCAATGCCGCCGCCGACGATCAGCTGATCGACGTTATCGGCCAGCGCCTTCAAGATGGTCAGCTTGGTCGAAACCTTGCTGCCCGCGACGATGGCGACCAGCGGCCGCTTCGGATGCGCAAAAGCCGCCGTGATGGCGTCCATCTCGGCGGCCAGCAGCGGGCCGGCGCAGGCAATGGGTGCGTACTGGGCGATGCCGTAGGTCGAGGCTTCGGCGCGGTGCGCGGTGCCGAAAGCGTCATGCACAAAAATATCGCACAGCGCAGCCATCTTGCGGGCCAGCGCTTCGTTGTTCTTTTTCTCGCCTTTGTTCAGGCGGCAGTTTTCCAGCATCACCAGCTGGCCGGGCTGCACGTCCACGCCGTCAACCCAGTCGCTGACGACCGGAATCTCGCGCTGCATCAACTCGCCCAGGCGCTGCGCCACGGGTGCCAGAGAATCAGCCGGCTTGAATTCACCTTCCGTGGGGCGCCCGAGGTGCGACGTGACCATCACCGCCGCGCCGGCATCCAGCGCCATCTGCAAACACGGCACCGACGCGCGGATGCGCGTGTCTTCGGTGATGGCACCGTTGCTGTCTTGCGGGACGTTCAAATCAGCGCGGATAAACACGCGCTTGCCAGCCACTTGGCCGCTGGCGCACAAATCGGAAAAACGGATGAAATTCATGACGACTCGCAAAGTACAAAGGTTGAAAAAACCGCTGACAGGCGCGGTTGGCTGGAAGAATTGTAGGGGCGGCCCACAGACTGGGCGACCACAGGGCGCGCTATCTACAACTCAGCAAGGGCCGAGGAACCGGCTTTGCCAGGTCGCAGGCGCAACAACCGGTAGAAGAGAGTAAAAAACTACACCCAGCCACCGACGGTAGCCGCGCTCTAACTCAGCAGGGGCCGAGGAACCGGCTCCGCCGGGCCGCAGGCGCAGCGCCCCTAGAAGAGAGCAAAAACTACCCGCAACGCACGACCGTCGCTGCGCCCCAACCCAGCATGGGCCGCAGAACCGGCTTCGCCGGGCTGCAGGCGCAGCGGCCCCCTCGGGGGGCAGGAAGCCACACGCAGTGGGCGACCGTGGGGGCAACACTCACCAGCCCAGGCCAATATGCAGCGGCAAGTAGACCGCCATGCCAAGCGCAATCGTGCCCAGAATGCTGCGCTTCCAGAAATAAAAAGCACCGGCCAGCAACGCTGCGGGCAGGCGGGCGTCCATCAGCGTACTCACCAGCTGGCCGTTGTGCATCAAAATCTCAGGCGCCAGCACGCCGCCCAAGGCGGCCAGCGGCGCGTAACGCAGGCTGCGGCGCAACCAGTTCGGCAACGGCACTTCCTTATCCGGAATCAGGAAAAAACTGCGCGTGATCAATGTGATGACGGCCAGCCCGACGATGGCCAGCACGGTTTCCCAGGTGTTCATTCGTGCAGCGCCTCATCGACCTTGACGGGTTTGCCCTGCAAGGCCTTGTCGGTGGCTTCGATGATCAGGCCGATCATCATGGCCGCAGCAATCGCCACCAGCACATTGAGCCGCATCGGCAGCGCGTAAGCGGCCAGCGCGGCACTGCCCGCCACGCCCAGCGCCAGCCAGGTGGCCCGGTCGACCAGCATGGAGCACAGCACACCGAGCAGCGCCAGCACGCCGGCAAAACCCAGCCCCCACGACACCGGCAACACATTGGCCAGCAAAATGCCGGCAATCGAGGCCACATGCCACGACGCCCAGTTCAGCAGGGACGCACCCAGAAAATACGGAATCTGGCCGGGGCCAGGTTTGCCGTCCGGGTAGCGCTGGGTGAACATGATGTAGGTCACGTCGCCACTCAAGTAGCCGAGCAGGCAGCGCTTGAAACGCGGGAAATGCCCGAAATGCCCACGCCAGACAGCGCTGAAAATGATGAAGCGCACATTGATACAGGCTGCGGTGAACCAGACCACCCAGAGCGGCGCGCCGGTAGCCAGCAGCGGCATCACGGCGAGTTGGGCACTGCCGGCAAACACCACCAGCGACATGAAAATCGCCAGGCCCACGCTCAGGCCGCCTTTGATCATGGCCACGCCCGTGACCAGCCCCCAGGCCGCCACACCAATCGACATGCCGATCATGTCGCGCGCGCCTTTGCGCAAATCGGGGTCGCGCAACAGGGCGCGCGTCTGCGTCAGCAGAGAGATTTTTCCTTCAGGCATCAGGGCAGATTTCAAGCCGCAGCGCCGTCTGCCGCACCGCCCAGCAGCGTGCCAGGCGGCAGCGGCGTGCCACGCAAAAACTCAGCCACCGGCAGGCGCTTGCCGCCGGTGCGCTGCAGTTCGGTGACGCGCAGCACGCCGTCTCCGCACTGAACCGCGATTCCGGCCTCATCTGCAAGCAAAATCGTGCCCTCGCGCACAGCGGACGGGCGCAAGCAGCTATCAATTACAGAGCAAAATAGCTTCAGCGGCGTGCCGTCCAGCGTGGTGACGGTGCCGGGCGTGGGGTTGAAAGCGCGCATGCGCCGCGCGATCACCGTGGCCGGCTCGCGCCAGTCGATCTGCGCCTCGGCCTTGTCAATCTTGCTGGCATAGGTGACACCGGCTTCAGGCTGCGCCTTAGCCGTCAGGGCGCCTGCGCCGGCCAATTTGATGGCCTGCACCACCAGGTCGGCACCCAGCGCAGCCAGCCGGTCGTGCAACTGGCCGGTGGTGTCGGTGGCGTTGATGGCCAGGCTTTCGACCAGCAGCATGTCGCCGGTGTCGAGGCCGGCATCCATCTGCATGATGGTGACGCCGGTTTGTGAGTCGCCGGCTTCGATGGCGCGGTGAATGGGGGCCGCGCCACGCCAGCGCGGCAGCAGCGACGCATGGATGTTCAGGCAGCCGAGCCGGGGCGTGTCCAGCACCCATTGCGGCAGGATCAAGCCATAGGCGGCGACCACCATGACATCGGCCTGCGCCGCTTCAATGGCAGCGCGGGCGGCGGCAGCATCTTCGGGGTATTTGCCGTCCAGCCGCAAGCTTCTGGGCTGGGCGACAGCAATGGACTGGCTTTGCGCCCACTGCTTGACGGCAGACGCCTGCAGCTTCATGCCGCGACCGGCGGGCCGGTCAGGCTGGGTCAATACCAAAGGAATTTCAAACCCAGCGCTGTGCAGCTGGGCAAGCGCCACACGGGCAAATTCAGGAGTTCCGGCAAAAATAACGCGCATGGGGCGTGATTCTAAAGAGTCGGTGCGTCATCTCGCGCCGCACACGCCAAAACCCCCGGACGGCAAATTCAGCGTACTGCGTCGCGTTCTTCGTCTTTTTTCTGCTTGACCATCTTGGTCTTGATGCGGTTGCGCTTCAAAGGTGACAGGTATTCGACAAACACCTTGCCCATCAAGTGGTCCATTTCATGCTGGATGCAGACCGCCAGCATGCCTTCTGCCTCGTGCACCTGGCGCTGGCCGTCCAGGTCAAGGGCTTCGACCTTCACCGCCAGCGCACGTTCCACGCCGTCATAAATACCCGGCACCGACAGGCAGCCTTCGTCGCCGATGCGCGTCTCGGGGCTGGCCCAGACGATTTCGGGGTTGATCAGCACCAGCGGCTGGTCGCGGTTTTCACTCACGTCAATCACCACCAGGCGCTCATGCACATCGACCTGCGTGGCGGCCAGACCGATGCCTTCGGCTTCATACATGGTCTTGAACATGGCATCTACCAGCTGGCGATGGCGCGCTTCTACCTTGTCGATGGGCTTGGCCACGGTGTGCAGGCGCGGGTCGGGAAAACGGAGAATGGTGAGTTGAGTCATGGCAAGAATGAGCGGGGAAGTCGCTATTTTCGCCACTTTTCCCCATAATTTGAACGGCCCTATCGTCTCAGAAGCTGCAAACCGTTGCTTAATCAAGGGCTTGGGTACAGAATCCCTGAAAAATTGCCCCAAGATACAAACATTACAAAACGTGCCCTCTGCAGCCAAAAACAACCGCAGCAGACCCAACAAGCTTCAAGATGCAAACTATTTTTGGTCGTTTCAGTCAAATTTCAATCGCTGCCGCCGCCCTGCTGGGTGCGTCAACAGGCCTGCAGGCACAGGACTTTCCGATTACCCCGAGCCAAAAGGCCACTGCCGCCGAGGTGGCCCAAACGGGTATTCCGGAGGCTGACCTGGCTCCCAATGCCCCTGACAGCTACATCGTCAGGCCCGGCGATACGCTGTGGGCCATTTCCCGAATGTTCCTGAAAAGCCCTTGGCGCTGGCCGGAACTGTGGGGCATGAATCTCAACGACATCCGCAATCCGCACCTCATCTACCCCGGCCAACAGCTGTATCTTGAAAAAAGCAACGGCAAGGCGACCCTGCGCACCCGCCGCGCTGGAAGTGGCGCAGAGCCCTACAACACAGTTCATGTGTCGCCGCGCACACGCTACGAGACACTGGCCGATGCCTCGATTCCCACGCTGGCGCCACAAGACATTGAGCCGTTTCTGGCCGAACCGCTGATTGTTGATGAACTCACTTTTTCGCAAGCCCCGCGCATCGTGGCCACCCAGGAAGGGCGGGTGCTTCTCAGCCGGGGTGACCGCGCTTATGCACGCGGTGCCTATGTGGGCGATGGCGCGGGCAAGCCGCTCAGCGACGCCAAGGGCGAGCCGCTTGATTTCCGCGTGTTTCGCAACGCCACGCCGCTCAAAGACCCGACCACCCAGCAAATCCTGGGCTACGAAGCCCACTATGTCGGCAAGGTGGAACTGGTGCGCGGCGAAAGCACCGCCCAGAGCACCGACAAGGACGGCCAGGCGCAGACCGACATCGTTCCGGCCACCATCGATATCGTGACCGCCAAGGAAGAAATGCGCGTGGGCGACCGGCTGATTCCCGAGCCACCGCGCGAGCTGCGCAGCTATGTTCCGCGCGCGCCGTCCACCCAGATTACCGGGCAAATCGTCTCGGTATATGGCAACGGCATCGTGCATGCCGCCGAAAACCAGATCGTGGTGGTCAACCGGGGCGCACTGGACGGGCTGGAGCGCGGTCACGTGATGGCCATCGCAAAGGACGGCGAGCGGCTGCTCGACAAAACCGACAGCGCCCGGCCCAACCTCAAGCTGCCCAATGAACGCAACGGCCTGCTGATGGTGTTTCGCACCTTTGACACCTTGTCGTATGCGCTGGTGTTGCAGGTGACGGACAGTGTCAAGGTCGGCGACCGCTTCGCCAATCCGGATTGAGGGCTCCCTCTTTGCGCCTTCCGGGCGTTCGCACTGCATCAGCACAGGCGGCTGATGCCGCCGTCCTTCCTGCATCTTTTAAAAAATTCCCGTCATGGATCCCCACGAACTGAACGCCTGGCTGCGGCTGGCCCTCACGCCCGGCGTGGGCAACACCACGGCCCGCAAGCTGCTGACGGCGTTCGGCTCGGCGCAGGCCATTTTTGAGCAGAGCAGCGCCACCTTGCAAAAAATCGGCTCGGACAAACTGGCCCGCATCTTGCAAAGCGAGCCGCCCCTGCTGGCGGCGCAGTTGCAAACCACGCTGGACTGGCTGCAAGCCGGCGACGACCGGCGCGTCACCGTTCTGGGCGACGCGGCTTATCCAGCTGAGCTGCTCAACATCGAAGACCCGCCTTTGATGCTTTATATGCTGGGCGCGCTGGCTGTTCATGCCGAATCAGCTACCAAAAAAATAGCAAACAGCCTGGCTATCGTGGGCAGCCGCAACCCTACGCCGCAGGGAGAAAGCAATGCCCGGCAGTTTGCCAAGGCGTTTGGCAGCGCCGGCATCTGTGTGGTGTCGGGCCTGGCGCTGGGCATCGACGGCGCGGCGCATGATGGCGCGATGCTGGGCGACGGCGATACGATTGCTGTCGTCGGCACCGGGCTGGACCGGGTTTATCCCAAAAAACACCTTGATCTGGCGCACCGGATTGCACGCCAGGGCATGCTCATCAGCGAGTTTGCGCTGGGCACACCGCCGCTGACGGCCAATTTCCCCCGACGCAACCGCATCATTTCCGGCCTGAGCCGGGGAACGCTGGTGGTTGAGGCGGCGCTGCAGTCAGGCTCGTTGATCACCGCGCGCCTGGCCGCCGAGCAGGGCAAGGAAGTGTTTGCCATTCCCGGCTCAATCCATTCGCCGCAATCGCGCGGCTGCCATGCGCTCATCAAGCAAGGCGCCAAGCTGGTGGAAGTAGCGCAGGATGTGCTCGAAGAGCTGAAACTCATGCCGACCGGTTCATCCGCAGAACCCCCGGAGCCGGACGACGCACAAACCGAAGAAGATGACGCCGCAACCGAGGATGAAGACCCGCTGTTGGCCGCGTTGGGCTTTGATGCGTCAAGCCTGGATGCGCTGCAAGCACGAACCGGGCTGCCAACGCCTCATTTGCAGGCCCAATTGCTGACGCTTGAGCTCGACGGAAAAGTGGCGCGCCTGCCCGGCGGACTGTTCCAGCGCCTGGCGGCAGGCTGATGCTATCTGCGCTATATTGGTTACATGTTTGAAGTTCTGGTCTATGTTTACGAAAATTACTGGCAAGGCGACGCCTGCCCGGAGTCTGACCGGCTGGGCCGCAAACTCACCGCAGCCGGCTTTGATGCCGAGGAAATCCAGCAAGCGCTCGTCTGGCTGGACGGCTTGAACACCGCCGCCAAAGGCACGCAGATCAGCCTGCCCGAAACCACAGCGACTTCAGACCCTGCCGAAGCCGCCAGCGCTCTGTCCTGCATGCAGGCGCAGTCGAGCAACAGCCTGCGCATTTATTCAGTGGCTGAACAAACCCATCTGGGTGCGCAAAGCCTGGGATTTGTGTGCTTTCTTGAAGCATCCGGCGTATTGCCGCCCTACATGCGGGAAATTGTGATTGACCGCGCCATGGCGTCACCCGGTGATCCGGTTCCGCTGGACGACCTGAAAATCATCGTCCTGATGGTTTACTGGAGCTTCGGCGAAGAACCTGATGCGCTGGTGCTTGACGAGCTGTGTGACGATACCGAAGGCCGTTTGGCGCACTGAGCCTGCGCTTCTGGGCCGCACTGCAGCCGCAATAATCTGCCCTTTTTTCGTCAGTCAATCCTGGCTGAGCAGTCGCTCTGGATTGGCGTCGAGTTTGGCCAGTGCTTCGCGCGTGGCACGCACCGTCAGGGCTTCTTCTTCAGTCGGTACCAGCAAGCCTGCCTGCAGATAGGCCGCCAGTCTGCGCATCTGGAGCAGAAAACTGCGTCCATCGGCGGCCACAAAAAGGTGCAACTGCTTGCGCTCGCTGCACCAGGAAAACTGCACATGGCTGACTTTGCCGTTGTGGTCAAGGCTGAACCAGCTGCCCGGCTGCAAGGCACTCGCCCAGGTCCGCATGGCGTCTGTCGGCTCGTTGCCGCCATCGCCGATGATCTCGATATTTGCCGCATCAATTCCTATCATCACGAGGCTGTCAGCATCCAGCGGCAAGTCGCCAACATCCTGGTCGGAAAGATAGTCTTCAAGATTGGTCAGCCGCTTGGCCATAGCCTGGACTTTTTCCAGGGGAATGGCATCGGTTTTCGACATGAATGCATCAGCAAGGATGTCGCTGATGATCTTGACTTGGGCATCTTGCGCGGCCAGGTTCAGACCGAGCATGACCATGCCCTGACGCAGCAGCTGCAGTTGACCGGGAAGCGTGGAAATTACCCGGATGCGGTCGACACGGTTCGGTTTGGCGCTGGCCGCCCAGACCAGGTCAGCCGCAGCCTGTTTGAGCTGCAGCGTGTGCACATGCTGCGGACCGTTTTTCACCGCCGCAACAGCCAGCACCTCGGCCCAGACCTTGAACAAAAAATCCCGAATCTCTTCACGTACCGACATGTCGTTGAGCATGGTGCGCATCTCGATGGTGTACTGGATGGTCATGGTTTCTTTTTGCTCAAGCTGCTGCGCCAGACTCACCATCGGTGCAACGCCATCTTGCTCAGCCAGAAAACAGGACAGGAATTTGTCGAACTCGTCATAAACCAGTTGAAATACGCGGCGCCCGGTTTCGGGATATTGCTCGATGACCTGAACCACACGCCGGATCTCGGTTTCCATGACGCTGCCCGTCACCGTGACATCAAAACCCAGCACGCAAGAGCCCATGCGGTCAATCAGCTGGCGCGCCGGATGCCGCAGCGAGCTGAAAAACTCGGGCTCGGCAATCGCAACCCGAAGCACGGGCATTTGCAGCCGCGCGAACCAGACACGAATTCCAGGCGGAATCCGGTCTTCGGTCAGGATGCTCTGAAACATCAAGGCGACGATTTCAATAGTGGCTTTTTCTGCCGAAGTGGACGCAGACTGTTTCAGCGTACTGGTGCGCTGACGCAGGGCCTGCAGCATCTGGTCGACATCAGGCTGCTCGTGCGTCTGGCTCTGCATCTGGCCTTGCACCGAAGCCGGCAGGTCAGCAGTAGATTCTTCAGCCTGCTGCAGGCGGCTCATCGCCTGCGCCAGCTGCGGTGATGCCTGATGCATCTGCGCCTCGTCATAACCCGGAACCTGACGCGTCAGCAGTTGCTTGAGCCGCCCCATGACCGCTTGGGCCCGTACGCGCACACGGGCCATGGGCGTGTCTGCCATCTGCCTGCGCGCTTCGTCCTGACCGTCCCCCGAAACGCTGCTGATAGCGCCCGCCTGCGCAGCACTGTCTTCGCCACGGATCGCCGCGCTGCCTGCAGGGCTGCCATTTGCAGTGTCGCCGCCATCGGCACTCTGCGAATTTCCAGTCTCGCCCTTGGCCGATCCGGTTTTTTCAAGCAACCCCGTCTGGCTAGGCGGCACATTCGTACTCACGGCAGAAGGCGTGCGCCTGACCAGGGGCCGAAGGTCAATCTCCGGCATCACGCCTTGCCGAATCAAAAATTCATTGGTGGCGTGATAGATATCGTGCATCTGCACAGCCATGCTTTTCTGGGTAATCTCCTGAACCAGCAACCAGACCGACTGCGGCAAGCCCGCACGTACCCACTGCTCAATCAGGCCTTGGGCAAGCACTTCGGGCCGAAAAATGTCCTGCCTGTGCAATTCGGGTACGTTTTCCAGGCTCTGGATGCGCAAACGCAGGTCATTGAGTTCCCAGCTCGAAAAATCAAGCAGCCGCAGTGCCAGGCGCGAAGCAAGAATCCTGTGCTCTATGGTGTCATCGCCAAGCAGTTCCAGCTTGCCAGAATCAGCAAGCGACAAGCGGGCCGCAGCCACGGCAGGCGGCAGCCTTTTACTCCAGGCGCGCTGCGTACCTTGCGCCCAGATGGCGCTATTTTTTTGATAAGCCTGCAGCGCATCGCGCCGTTCCTGCATTTCCCGGGCATTGCCCGTCCGCGCAGCCAGCTCGAGCAGGCTATCGCCAATGGCTGCAGCCAGCACAGGCAACATGCGAACGGCGCGCTCGGTAAAAAGGGCGCGCGCCTGTCCGGCAATAAGACTGTGCTTGAGGTCGCGCGGAGGTAAGGCCAACTTGAACGACTACTAAGGAGAGTTACACCGTGGCGCCTGCGTTCGGATCGTTGGGATCTTCTTCTTTTCTCGCCGGCCCCTTGATCAGGTCTTCACGCTTGATGCCCAGCCACATGGCAATCGCCGCCGCCACGAACACCGACGAATAGATGCCGAACAAAATGCCGATAGTCAGCGCCAGCGCAAAATAGAACAGCGTCGGACCGCCGAACAGCAGCATCGACAGCACCATGATCTGGGTCGAGCCGTGGGTGATGATGGTCCGGCTGATGGTGGAGGTGATCGCGTTGTCGATGATCTCCTGCGTGTTCATCTTGCGGTAGCGGCGGAAATTCTCGCGAATCCGGTCAAAGATCACCACTGATTCGTTCACCGAATAACCCAGCACCGCCAGCACGGCGGCCAGCACGGCGAGCGAAAATTCCCACTGGAAAAAGGCGAAAAATCCGAGAATGATGATCACGTCATGCAGGTTGGCGATGATGGCCGCCACCGCGTATTTCCACTCGAAACGAAACGCCAGGTAGACCATGATGCCGAACACCACCATGGCCAGGGCCTTGAGGCCGTCCTGCGCCAGTTCCTCGCCCACTTGCGGACCGACGAACTCGGTGCGGCGCAGCGTCACGTCAGGGCTGGCGGCCTTGAGGGCGGCAATCACGGTATCGCTCTGCTGCGCGGTGCTGACGCCTTTTTGCGCCGGCAGGCGGATCATCACGTCACGCGAAGTGCCAAAACTCTGCACCTGCACATCATTCAGGCCCAGTTTTGACACCGTGTCGCGAATCTTGCCGACGTCGGCGGCCTGGGTGTAGTTGACCTCCATCAGCGTGCCGCCGGTGAACTCGACCGACAGGTGCAAGCCGCGCGTGAGCAGGAAAAAAACCGCCAGCGCAAAGGTGATAAAACTGATGACGTTAAAGATCAGGGCATGCCGCATGAACGGAATGTCACGCCGGATTTTGAAAAATTCCATCTCGAGTCCTAGGAAAGCAGCTCAGAAAAAAGTGGGCGATATTACTTGACGAGTACGCCATCTGCTGGCGGATGCCAGACCGTACCGATCGACAGCGACTTGAGCTTTTTTTGCCGACCATACCAGAGGTTGACCAAGCCGCGGGAGAAAAAGACGGACGAGAACATACTGGTCAAAATACCGATGCAATGCACCACGGCAAAGCCACGCACCGGCCCGGAGCCGTAGGCTAACAAGGCCAAACCAGCAATCAGTGTCGAGACGTTGGAGTCCAGAATCGTCGCCCATGCGCGTTCATAGCCCGCATGAATCGCGGCCTGCGGCGAAGCCCCCGCGCGAAGCTCTTCACGAATGCGCTCATTGATCAGCACGTTGGAGTCAATCGCCATGCCCAGCGCCAGCGCCATCGCCGCCATGCCCGGCAGGGTCAAAGTCGCCTGCAGCATTGACAGCACCGCCACCAGCAGCAGCAAATTGACCGCCAGCGCAATTCCGGAAAACAAACCGAACAGCATGTAGTACGTCGCCATGAAAGCCACGATCACCGCAAAGCCCCAAGACACGCTATGAAAGCCCTTGGTGATATTTTCGGCGCCCAGCGTGGGCCCAATCGTGCGCTCTTCAATAATCTCCATTGGCGCAGCCAGTGAGCCGGCGCGCAGCAGCAACGCCAGGTCGCTGGCTTCGGCAACGCTCATGGAGCCGGAAATCTGGAAACGGTTGCCGAGTTCGCCCTGGATGACCGGCGCCGTCAGCACTTCGCCCTTGCCTTTTTCAAACAGCAGGATCGCCATGCGTTTTTTCAGGTTTTCGCGGCTGGTGTCGCGCATGATGCGGCCGCCCTTGGCATCCACTGTCAAATCAACCTTGGGTTGCTGATTCTGCGAATCAAAGCCTGGTTGGGCATCGGTCAGGTTTTCGCCAGTCAGGATGACCTGCTTTTTGACAATCACCGCCTGGCCGTTGCGCTCGAAAAAGCGTTCCGCGCCAAAGGGCACAGGGCCGTTGTTGTTTTCAGCGGCGCGGGCTTCGGCGCTGTCTTCCACCAAACGCATCTCAAGCGTGGCGGTACGGCCCAGAATGTCCTTGGCCTTGGCCGTGTCCTGCACGCCCGGCAGTTGCACCACGATGCGGTCGATGCCCTGCTGCTGGATCACCGGCTCGGCCACGCCCAGTTCATTGATCCGGTTGTGCAGCGTCACCATGTTTTGCTTGAGCGCCTGGTCCTGGATACGGCGGGCAGCATCAGGCTTGATAGTGGCGCTCAGCTTGTAGCCGGTGCCGTCGGGGGCTTCCACCATCTCGAGGTCTGGAATCTGGTCCTGGATCAGGTTTTTGGCCGATGTGAGGGTGGCCGAATCACCAAAGCGAATTTCGATCACGTCGCCGTTGCGGGCAATGCCACTGTGGCGAATATTTTTTTCACGCAGAGACAGGCGAATGTCACCGGCCAGCGACTCGGCACGCTTGGTCAGCGCAGCCTTCATGTCCACCTGCAGCATGAAATGCACGCCGCCGCGCAAATCCAGCCCCAGGTACATCGGGTTGGCGTTCAGCGATGTCAGCCACGCCGGTGAGCGCGACAACAAGTTCAGCGCAACCACATAAGACGAATCGGAAGGGTCTGGCGAAAGCGCTGTCTGGATGGCGTCCTTGGCCTTGCCCTGGGTATCGGTATCGCCAAAGCGGGCCTTGATGGAACCGGCTTCCAGCGTGATGCCATCTGCCGTGATGCCAGCGCCTTTCAACGCCTGCTCCACCTTGGCCAGCGTCGTCGTGTCGACTTTGACGGTGGACTTGCTGCTGGAAATTTGCACCGCAGGCGCTTCGCCAAAGAAATTGGGCAACGTGTACAGGGCTGCGATCAGCAGCACGACCACAATAAGGACGTACTTCCAGGCCGGATAACGATTCATGAGAGATTTGTTCCTGATGAACGGATAGACAAAGTGCAGACCCGGCTGGTCCAGCCAGGGTCCGACTGGAGCATGTTATTGCAATGGTGCTTTATTTGGCGCTGTTGATGGCGCCCTTGGGCAGCACCTGGACAATCGCGCTGCGCTGCAGTTGCACTTCAACACCCGGGGAAATTTCCAGCGTCAGGTAGCCTTCACCCAGACGTGTGACCTTGCCCAGCAAACCACCGGCAGTAGCGACTTCGTCGCCTTTGGCCAGCGCTTCAATCATGGTGCGATGCTCTTTTTGCTTGCGCATCTGCGGGCGGATCATCACGAAATACAGCACCACAAACATCAGCACCAGCGGCAGCATGCCGGTCAGGGTGGACATCATGTCGCTGCCACCGGCTGCAGCAGCAGCGGGGGCAGTTTGGGCAAAAGCTGATGAAATAAACACGGGTAACTCCACGATTAGGAAAGAAACACTGACAGGCGCTCAGGCCAGCAAGACCGGAGCAGGAAATCGTGGATTGTATGCGTCGAGTAAAAGCCGCGAATTTAACCGGCGCGCGTACGGCTATTTTTCACGCACCTCCCGCCACGGCAGTTGGCCTGCCGCCCGGAAAGCTTGAAACAGCCCGGGCGGCAGACGTATGCAGCGTCAGGCGGCCTGCTTTTTCTGCACGATGGCTGGCTGGCGAAAGGCCTGCATCAACGCCGTCCATTGCGGCCGGGCTGCGGCCAAATGGCGTGCCTTGACATGGCCGTAACCCTTGATCAGCTCGGGAATCCGGGCGATTTCCACCGCAGTCGCATGATTTTCAATACTCAGGCGGGCAAGCACTTCCTCAATGCTCGCCCGGTACTCGGCAATCAACGCGCGCTCTTCCTTGCGCTCTTCGGTACGGCCGAACACATCCAAAGACGTGCCGCGCAGACCCTTGAGCTTGGCCAGCAATTTAAAGCCGGTCAGCATCCACGGGCCGAATTGCTGCTTTTGCAGCTCGCCCTGGTCGTTCTTCTTCGCCAGCAGCGGCGGCGCCAGGTGGTAATTGAGCTTGAAGTCGCCTTCAAACATGGCGTTGACCTTGTTCAGGAAGCTGGTGTCCGTGTGCAGCCGCGCCACTTCGTACTCGTCCTTATAGGCCATGAGCTTGAAAAGATAACGGGTCACTGCCTCGGTCAGCGTGGTTTTGCCCAATGGCGCTTCTGCCGCGCGCACTTTTTCCACGAAGGACTGATAGGTCTGTGCGTAGGCTGCATTCTGGTAAGCCGTCAGGAAAGCCACCCGCTTGGTCAGCATTTCGGTCTGCGATGGCTTTTTGACGAATTCAATCACCTGCGCCGCCTTGAACATTGCCTGCACTGACGCCAGGTCATGCGCACAGCGACGGCCCCATTCAAACGCTGCCTTGTTGTTGTCTACCTGCACGGCATTGAGTTCGATGGCGCGCATCAGCGCGGCATGCGACAGCGGCACCCGGCCTTTTTGCCAGGCAAAACCCAGAATCAGCGGGTTGGTGTAGATAGAGTCGCCAATTAGCTGCACTGCAACCTGTTCGGCATCAAAACTCGCCATGCCTTCTGCGCCCACGGCAGCCTGCACCGCGCTTTCGCAATTGCCACCCGGAAATTGCCAGCCGGGGTTGGTGACAAACGCCGCCGTTGGCGCGCCGTGCGAGTTCATGGCGACAAAGGTGCGGCCCGGCTGCATGGTCGCCAGCGTGTACGGGCTGGCCGTGACAATCGGGTCGCAGCCAATCACCAAGTCAGCCTTTGCCGTATCGACCTTGGTGGTGAAAATTGCTTCAGGCCGGTTGGCGATCTGAATGTGGCTCCAGGTCGCGCCGCCTTTTTGCGCCAGGCCGCCCGCGTCCTGCGTCACCACGCCCTTGCCTTCCAGGTGCGCGGCCATGCCCAGTAACTGGCCGATGGTGATGACGCCGGTGCCGCCGACGCCGCCAACGACGATGCCCCAGGCCTTTTCAGCGACCGGCAGTACCGGCTCGGGAATCGGGCTCAAGCTGTTCAGGTCGCCCTTCTTTTCTTTCTTGGGCTTTTTGAGCTGTCCGCCCTCGACGGTCACAAAGCTCGGGCAAAAGCCTTTGACGCAGGAGTAGTCCTTGTTGCAGGTGTTCTGGTTGATACGACGCTTGCGGCCAAATTCGGTTTCCAGCGGCTCGACCGACAGGCAGTTCGATTGCACCGAGCAGTCGCCGCAGCCTTCGCACACCAGCTCGTTGATGACCACGCGCTTGGCCGGGTCGACCAGCGTGCCGCGCTTGCGGCGGCGGCGCTTTTCCGTCGCGCAGGTCTGGTCGTAAATGATGGCGGTGCAGCCCTTGAGCTCGCGGAACTCGCGCTGGAGTTTGTCGAGTTCATCACGGTGAAACACCTCGACGCCCGCCGGCAAATCGTTCAATAACTCGGCGTGGCCGGCACGCGCGGCACTGGCGTCCTGCGTGTGCGTGCGTCCGTGGTATTTCTCGGGCTCGTCGGTGACCACGATCAGCTTGACCACGCCCTCGGCGCGCAGGCTGTGCGCGATTTGCGCCACCGAATGGCCTTCGGGCCGCTCGCCGACCTGCTGGCCGCCGGTCATGGCGACCGCATCGTTGTACAAAATCTTGTAGGTGATGTTGACGCCAGCGGCAATGCTCTGGCGAATCGCCAGCAGGCCGCTGTGAAAGTAGGTGCCATCGCCCAGATTGGCAAACACATGCGCATCGGTGGTGAACGGTGCCTGGCCAATCCAGCTCACACCCTCGCCGCCCATCTGCGTGAAGGTCGAGGTGCTGCGGTCCATCCACGTCGCCATGTAGTGGCAGCCAATGCCGGCCACGGCGCGTGAACCTTCGGGCACGCGCGTGCTGGTGTTGTGCGGGCAGCCGCTGCAAAACCACGGCGCGCGTTCGCCGGTGTCCAGCTTGGTCTCGACCAATGCGCGCTCACGGGCGTCAATCACCGCCAGCCTGGCATCCATGCGCGCCACGATGTCGCTGGGCACGCCCAGTTTTTTCAGGCGCTTGGCAATCGCCTTGGCAATGATGGCCGGCGTCAGGTCGGCCTTGGCGCGCAGCAGCCAGTTGTCGCTCGGGTTGGCACGGCCCCATTCGCCACCCGACTGGTCACCTTCGGGTTCGTCGAACTTGCCGAGCACGGTAGGCCGCACGTCAGCGCGCCAGTTGTAGAGCTCTTCCTTGATCTGGTATTCAATGACCTGACGCTTTTCTTCCACCACCAGAATTTCCTGCAGCCCCTGCGCAAAGTCTCGCGTGATGCTGGCCTCAAGCGGCCACACCACGTTGACCTTGTGCAGCCGGATGCCGAGCTGGTGGCAGGTGTCTTCGTCCAGCCCCAGGTCGTTCAGCGCCTGGCGCGTGTCGTTGAAGGCCTTGCCGCTGGAAATCAGGCCGAAGCGGTCGTTTGGCCCGGAAATGACGTTGTAGTTGAGCTTGTTGGCGCGCACATAGGCCAGTGCGGCATACCATTTGTAGTCCATCAGCCGCGCTTCCTGCTCCAGCGGCGCGTCGGGCCAGCGGATGTGCAGGCCACCCGGCGGCATCTCAAAGTCCTCGGGCATGATGATTTTCACGCGGTCCGGGTCCACCGACACCGAACTCGACGACTCCACCACTTCCTGAATCGTCTTCATGCCTGACCAGACGCCCGAAAAGCGGCTCATGGCAAACGCATGCAGCCCCATGTCGAGGATTTCCTGCACGCTGGATGGAAAGAACACCGGCAGGCCGCAGGCCTTGAAAATGTGGTCGCTCTGGTGCGGCGCGGTCGAGCTTTTGGAAATATGGTCATCGCCGGCAATCGCAATCACGCCGCCATGTTTCGCCGTGCCGGCCATATTGGCATGCTTGAACACGTCCGAGCAACGGTCCACGCCCGGCCCCTTGCCGTACCAGATGCCAAACACGCCGTCGAACTTTTTGCTTTGCGGGTACAGGTCGAGCTGCTGCGTACCCCAGACAGCGGTGGCGCCCAGTTCCTCGTTCACGCCGGGCTGAAAGACGATGTTTTGCGCCGCCAAGTGCTTTTTGGCCGCCCACAGCGCCTGGTCGTAGCCGCCGAGTGGCGAACCCCGGTAGCCGCTGATGAAACCGCCGGTGTTCAACCCGTTGATGGCATCACGCGTGCGCTGCAGCATCGGCAACCGCACCAGCGCCTGCACGCCGCTCATGAAGGCGCGGCCCCGGTCAATCGAATATTTGTCGTCGAGCGTGACGGTTTCCAGCGCTTTGCGGATGTGCTCGGGCAGCGGTGCATTCATGGTGTTTGTCTCCAGGATGGTTTTTGTAACCCGCCTTGTGGGCAGATGGTTTTGCCAGCGTCAAGCCCGGTCAGGCCTGTGCTTTGACTTTAGGCAAAAGTGTATGTCCCGCCTTGTGATATGTCTTTGCTTTTTTTGCCTGATTTAGCGCGCCTCGCGAAAGATTCTTGCTGCAAAATACGAAAAATGGAAACATTGGACAAGTTTGATATCGCCATCCTGAACGAGTTGCAGCTTGATGCGCGCCTGACCAACACCGAACTGGCGTCGCGCGTCGGCTTGTCAGCCGCGCCGTGCTGGCGACGGGTACGGGCACTGGAGGAATCCGGCTTCATCACCGGCTACCGCGCCGAGATCAACCGCCACAAGATCGGCCTGGGCGTGCTGGCCTTCGTGCGCCTAGACGCCGCCCGCAACAGCGGCGACGTGCTGCAGTCGCTGGAAGAAGCGATCCGCAAGATTCCGGAAGTGGTCAGCTGCCACTACATCAGCGGCACCGGCACATTTGAACTGCAGGTCGTCAGCCGCGACCTGAACAGCTTCAGCCAGTTTGCGCGCGACGTGCTGATCAACCTGCCAAATGTGAAAGACCTGCACACCAGCTTTTCGCTCGGCGAGGTGAAAGCCAGCGGCGCGCTGCCGCTGGGGCACTTATTGCGGGATACGGCGAAAAAACCGTAACTGCGCAGCTTATCGAATTTGACCTTCTTGCTCCCTCTCCCTCTGGGAGAGGGCGGGGGTGAGGGTTCCCCGATGACGATTTTTTGGGCAGCACTCCCGCTCGCTGGCACTCGCCCCAACATTCCCCAATGGGGACGAAGTCATCCGGACTCGGTGACCTGATTCATGAACAAGCTGAGTAGTTACGAGAAATCAGGGAAATAGATTGCTTCCGCAATCTGGTGATGCGCTTGTTGCTATGGTTTACGTAGCAGACGGGTATTGCAACTGCGTCTACCGGTTCTGCCCACGCGCAGACGGCAGTCACTCAAACGGCAACCGCGCTATGCCACGTTTCTGAGCCCTGTCTTATGAGGCGGATGGCGATGCGGCTTCTGGAGACACGCAACGTAAACACTCCGTCGAATTAATTCGCATCTAACTCGGCTTCCGAAGCAACATTGGCTGCATGATCGCCTGTTACCAAGTGTTAATCAAAAACTGAACAACAAGACAGGGCGGTGGCAGCGAAATGGCGACTCTTATTCCCAGTACAGGGATCACTTCATTCGATAGCGCGGGCAAGCGCCGGATGGCTGAGCGCTTGGGGCAACTGCTCAGTGATTTTTCGCGTTGGCGCACCGTGCGGGTTGGCCCGAAGCAACTCTTGAGGTGCGGGCGCGACGGACAAGCCCTCGTCATCATCAAACTGCCCACACTCCGTGACGAAGCGTTTTCCATAGCCGCCCACTTGGCCAACGCCTTGGCCCAATGCAAGTCGCCGCACCGCGTGCGCAAACGCAGCGGCGACTACAACCCCGGTGCAGACGCCATCAAGGTGATGACCACGAAGATCAGCAAAGGCCTGGAGTTCCCCGTAGTGGCGCTACCCCGCGTGGGGCACATGCCTGCGCGGGGCGAGGACGAGACGGAGGCGGCCCGGGTGTTTTATGTGGCGGCGACAAGGGCTACGCAGAAATTGCTAGTGACAGTCGGCGGCGACAGCGGGTTTGGGGCAATGCTAGGAACATGAAAAGGCTACAAGCATGATTACGAGCAACTCGGTACTGGTGCCGCGCATTGAGAGCCGTATCCAAGTGATTCGCGGCCTGCGGGTCATGCTGGATGTGGACTTGGCGACGCTGTACGGCGTACAGACCAAGCGACTCAATGAGCAGGTCAAACGCAACCAGGACCGCTTCCCCAGCGATTTTCTGTTTCAACTTACGCAGGATGAGAAAACCGAGGTGGTCGCAAATTGCGACCACCTCCAAAACCTGAAGTTTTCCAAGACGCTGCCGTTTGCGTTTACTGAGCACGGGGCGATTCAGGCAGCTAATGTGCTGACGTCAAGCCAAGCAGTGGAGATGGGCATTTATGTAGTGCGCGCGTTTGTGCAGTTGCGCCAGTCACTGTCTGCCAATGTGGATGTCGCCAAGCGCCTGGCCGACTTGGAGATGAAGACCGAATCGCTAGAGATGTCGCACGATGCGTTTAGCAGGAACACCCGGCTGCAGTTGCGCCAACTACTGGACGCGGTGCGTGAGCTGACCACACCACTGGAGCCGATCAAACGACCCATTGGGTTTCTGGCGCATGAGGATAAAAAGGCACCGAAAGCCAGCAAGACGATCAAAGGAAAGAAGTCCTCGTGAGCGCACAACTAAAAGAGGCGACTACAACCCCGGCGCAGACGCCATTCAGGTCATGACCATGAAGGTCAGCAAAGGCCTGGAGTTCCCCGTGGTGGCGCTATCCGGCGTGGGGCACATGCCTGCGCCGGGCGAGGACGAGACGGAGGCGGCGCGCGTGTTTTATGTGGCGGCTACGCGGGCAACAAGCAAGTTGTTGATCAGAGCCGGCAGGCCATCCGCTTTCAGAAGCCGGCTGTAGCGGAGAATCGGCACTCCATGACACCAAGCATCCGCTCCAACTTTGACATGCTGCGCCCTTACGAGGAGCAGCTTTGGCGCCTCGGCGCTGTCGCTGAACGGTATTTTGCAGAAGACCCCAATACCAGCCTACTTAAGCTGCGTCAGTTCTCCGAGATATTGGCCCAGTCACTGGCAGCCCGAATCGGGCTTTTAACAAACCCTAGCGAAACCCAATACGAGCTCATTCGGCGCTTGGCAAACGAAGGTGCGCTACCCAGGGAAATAAAGCAGGTATTCGATCAAATCCGCGTGAATGGCAACGCAGCCAATCACGCGCTGGAAGGCAACCATGCAAGCGCCTTGTCCACACTCAAGCTGTGCTGGCAATTGGCGCTTTGGTTTCACCGCACGTTCAAAGATGCCGCATACAAATCAGGGCCATTTGTACCCCCGCAGGCCCCGCAGCAAGAAACTGCAGAGCTGCAGACAGAGTTGGCCCGACTACGTGAAGCGGTCAGTGGCTTTCAAGCGCAGCACGCACAAACTAACGTCGCATTGCATTCAGCCCAATCACAGCTATCGTCGCTGAGCGAAGAGCGAGCCGTTTGGGAGCAATTGGCGACCGAGTCCGAACAAGAGAAAGCGCAACTGGCTGAACAGTTGGCGTCTTTGCAAGCTGCCGCGCAAGCCGCTCCAAGCGCTCAGTTCACAACATTCCTCCGCTCCTCGGCCTCCGCCGCCACCCAGGTGCAACTGGACGAATCCGAGACCCGCCGCATCATCGACGCGCAACTGCGCCAAGCGGGCTGGGAGGCAGACACCCCCACCCTGCGCTACAGCAAGGGCAAGCGTCCCCAACGCGGACGCAACCTGGCCATTGCAGAGTGGCCGTGCGACGGTAACGTAGCCGACTACGTGCTGTTCCACGGCCTCACACCCATGGCCGTGGTCGAAGCCAAGCGCAAAAACGTCGACGTATCCGGCGCGCTGCAGCAAGCCAAACGCTACAGCCGCACATTTACGGCCAGTGGCGAAACGCAGCTCCACGAGCGCAATTGGGGCGACAAGTCTGAATACCGCATTCCGTTCGTCTTCTCAGCCAATGGTCGCCCCTACCTGCGCCAGTTGGCCACCAAGAGCGGCATCTGGTTTTGCGACCTGCGCCACCCGGAGAACCGCAGCCAAGCCTTGGACGGCTGGTACAGCCCAGAGGGCTTGAAAAGCCTGCTGGGCACAGACGAAGTCAAAGCACACCAGCAGTTGGCGATTGCCGAATTTAACTTCGGCTTCCCTTTGCGCCCGTACCAAAAGCAGGCCATCCTTGCAACGGAAGACTGCATAGGCAAAGGCCAGCGCGAAATCTTGCTGGCCATGGCTACCGGCACCGGTAAGACCAAAACATGCATTGCGCTGATTTATCGCCTGCTCAAGGCCCAGCGCTTTAAGCGCATCTTGTTTTTGGTGGACCGCTCCGCACTGGGCGAACAGGCCGCCAACTCGTTCAAAGACACCCGCATGGAGCGCTTGCAAACCTTTGCCGACATCTTTGGCATTAAGGAACTGCAAGAACAATCGCCAGACGACGACACCGCCGTCCAAATTGCCACTGTGCAAGGCATGATGCGCCGCGTGTTGTTTCCGGCTGCCGGTGTGGCACCGCCCACGGTAGATGAATACGACTGTGTGGTGATTGACGAGTGCCACCGCGGCTACACGCTGGACCGCGAGATGTCGGACACCGAGCTCAGCTTTCGCGGTTTTGACGACTACGTCTCCAAATACCGCCGCGTGCTGGACTACTTTGACGCCGTCAAGATCGGCCTCACCGCCACCCCAGCTCTACATACCACCGAGATTTTTGGCCCACCGGCGTACACCTACAGCTACCGCGAGGCCGTGGTCGATGGCTTTCTGGTGGACTACGAGCCACCTATTCAGATTTACACCGAGTTATCAAAAGACGGCATGCACTGGAAGGTGGGCGAAGAGGTCAAGGTATACGACGCAAGCCGCAACCAGATCGACCTGTTCAAAGCGCCTGACGCCATTGACCTAAATGTGGAGGACTTCAACCGCAAGGTCATCACCCGGTCTTTTAATGAAGTGGTGTGCCAGTACCTGGCGCAAGAGATAGACCCCACCGGCAAACGCAAAACACTCATCTTCTGCGTCAACACCGACCATGCCGACTTGGTGGTAGACGTGCTCAAGGCCGCATTTGAAGCCCAATACGGCAGCGTGGAAGACGACGCCGTTATCAAAATCACTGGCAACGCCGACAAACCGCTGGAGCTGATCCGCCGCTTCAAAAACGAACGCCTGCCCAATGTAACCGTGACTGTGGACTTGCTCACTACCGGCATCGACGTGCCCGAAATCTGCAACCTCGTCTTCCTGCGCCAGGTCAACAGCCGCATCTTGTTTGACCAAATGCTGGGCCGCGCCACCCGCCTGTGCGATTTTGATGGCGCCCCCAAAGACAGCTTCCGCGTGTTTGACGCGGTGCGTATCTTTGAAGCCATTGGCAACCTGACCGCCATGCGCCCGGTGGTGGTCAACCCCAACATCAGCTTTGCGCAGCTAGAGCAAGAAATGGTGGCCGTGCAAGACCCTGCTGCGCGCGAATTGGTACGCGAGCAATTTTTGGCCAAGCTGCAAGTCAAAAAGCGCCACCTCGATGCACAAGCCACGCAAGACTTTGAAACCAAGGCTGGCATGGGGCCAGACGCTTTCATTCAAAAACTGCGCACCCTCTCAGTCGACGAAATAGCCAACTGGTTTATTCATAACCCCCAATTGGGCGAAATACTGGACCGCAAACGCCAAAGCAGCGGCCAGCCCGTGTTTATCTCCGACCACCCCGACGCACTGGCAGGCATAGAGCGCGGCTACGGCACGGCCAGCAAGCCTGAAGACTATTTACAAGCGTTCAAAGACTTCATCACCAGTCACGGCAATGAGCTGCCTGCGCTCATCACCGTGCTCACCCGCCCACGCGACCTCACCCGCAAGCAGCTTAAAGAACTGGTGCTGGCGCTAGACCAGGCAGGCTTCACCGAAACCCGCTTGGCCACCGCCTGGCGCGAGCACAGCAATCAAGATATTGCCGCCCGCATCATTGGCTACATCCGCCAAGCAGCCATTGGCGATGCGCTGTTGCCGTATGCCGAGCGCGTAGACCACGCCCTGCAAGACCTGCTGACCAAGCCCCTGGCGGGCAAACCCTGGACGCAGCCCCAGCGCGATTGGCTTAAACGCATTGCCGCGCAGACCAAAGCCAACATGCTGGTAGACCGCGACGCGCTGGACGACCCCGACCTGCTCTTCAAACGCGAAGGCGGCGGCTTTGCCCGGCTAGACAAACTCTTCAACGGCCAGCTCCAACCCGTGCTGGAAGCCTTTAACGACGCCCTGTGGGCCGACAATCAAAAGTCTGCCTGAAAACTCTAAGAATTTATGACCCAAGTGAACCCCGCAGCGTCTGACATCGTTGCCAAGCTGTGGAACCTGTGCAACCTGTTGCGCGACGACGGTGTGACCTACCACCAGTACGTGAGCGAACTCACCTATCTGCTGTTTTTGCGCATGATGCAAGAGACCGGCCAAGAGGACACACTGGTCATCGACAAAGCGCCCATGAAAGGCGAGCCAAAAGTAAGAATGGACGGCACCCGTTGGGCCGACCTCATGGCCGCATCGGCCCCCGACCGGCTGGACACGTATAAAGAACTGCTGCTGGACTACGGCCTGCACGGCCATGGCAGCGTGCAGCAAATCTATGCCAACGCCAGCACCTTCATCACCAAGCCCGCCACCTTGTCGAAGCTGGTGGTGGAGATTGACAAGCTTGACTGGTACAGCGTGCAGCGCGACGACCTGGGCGACCTGTATGAAGGCCTGCTGGAGCGCAACGCCAATGAGAAGAAAAGCGGCGCGGGCCAGTACTTCACCCCGCGTGATTTGATCGACAGCATCGTCACCGTCATGCAGCCCACGCTAAGCGACGTGATTCAAGACCCGGCCGCTGGCACCGGCGGATTTTTGATAGCCGCCAACAACTATCTGCGGGCCAAATTCCCGGCCGACGCGCGCACCGAAGCGCAGCAGCGCAAATACCGCACCAGCACCTTTTACGGCATGGAGCTGGTGCAAGACACCCACCGCCTGGCGCTGATGAACATGCTGCTGCACGGCATTGAAGGCGGCATCCAGTTTGGCGACACCTTGGGCGAAGAAGGCACCCGCCTGCCACAGGCCACACTCAACCTCAGCAATCCACCCTTTGGCACCAAAAAAGGCGGCGGCCTGCCCACCCGCACCGACTTTACCTACCCCACCACCAACAAGCAGTTTTGCTTTTTGCAGCATATCTACCGCAACCTCAAACCTGGTGGCCGCGCCGCCGTGGTGCTGCCCGACAACGTGCTGTTTGAGAGCAATATTGGCGCAGACATTCGCCGCGACCTGATGGACAAGTGCAACCTGCACACCATATTGCGCCTGCCCACCGGCATCTTCTACGCCCAGGGTGTCAAAACCAATGTGCTGTTCTTTACCCGAGGAGCTAAAGACACCGGCAACACCAAAGCAGTGTGGGTGTACGACATGCGCGCCAACATGCCCCATGTTTGGCAAGCGCACTCCCTTTACCCGCGACTACTTTCGCACCGCGCCCGATGCACCGGCCAGCACTCCGCGTGACAAGTTTGAAGACGTGTTTGGCTCCGACCCCTGCGGCGGCCCTGCAGCCTTGGCCCTGCGCGTGGACACCGGCGAGGCAGGCCGCTGGCGCCAATACAGCCGCGAGCAAATCAAAGCGCGTGGCGACAACCTGGACATCAGCTGGCTCAAAGACGACAACGCCGAAACCGCAGAGGCCCAGCGCGACGAACCCGCGCTGGTGGCCCGCTTGGTAATGCGTGAACTGGATGGCGCCATGGCCGACCTGCGTAGCCTGCTGGAAGAGTTGGGCGAAGACCCCGATGCCACGCTGGAAGACTTGCTGGTGGACGACGCCACCGCCGACGAGGGCAATTTGTGAATACTGCCCAATCGAATACTGCTGTATTGAAATTGTCGCGACAGCGTTGCGACAATTTGTCGACGCTGTCGGCACAATTAAAAAACTACGCCCAATACCAACCTCTGCAGGAGCTGCGCGAACGACTGATGTGGAGTGTTGTTGGAAGGGGGCGAGATGAGTGAGTTGCCAGAAGGGTGGGTGCGCGTTCCATTGGGCACTCTGATTGATTTGAATCCAAAGACAACCGATATCGACGACCAAACTGAAGTTGGTTTTGTGCCGATGACATTGCTTGGAAAAGCATGGTTTGATGTTCCTAGATTTGAATTACGCCCATGGATTTCTGTAAAAAAAGGCTACACCCATTTTCAAAATGGTGACGTTCTTCTCGCAAAGATCACGCCCTGTTTTGAAAACGGAAAAGTTGGCATCGCACAGGCTTTGCCGAATGGAGTTGGCTCAGGCAGCACGGAATACTTTGTTTGTCGCACCAGCACAGAATCACTTGATGCCCGGTATTTGTTAGCCCATCTGAAAACCGACGGCTTTTTGCGCACAGGTGCAATGTTAATGACGGGCTCTGTTGGCCATAAACGTGTGCCCAAAGACTACCTGCTGGAGACACCGATACTGCTCGCACCTCGCGCAGAGCAAACCCGCATCGCCAACCAACTCGACACCCTGCTCACCCGCATCCAGTCCTGCAACGACCGCTTGGACGCCATCCCCGCCTTGCTCAAACGGTTTCGGCAGACGGTGTTAAGAGCGGCAACTACAGGGGAATTGAGCAAAGAATGGCGCGACATGAATGCGACAGCGACTGGCGTTGCCAAACTAGAGGTGGAACAGCGGCTCAACTCTCGACGAGCGAAACAACCGAGCAACAAAAAATTTAAGGAGCCTAGCAAGCCAGACCTGACGCATTGGGCGTTGCAACTACCAGCGTCATGGGTGGTCGAAAGCGTTTCTACGTTTGCAGAGTGTCTGGATCATCAACGTGTGCCTGTCACCAAAGACAAGCGCGCTATTGCAAAGGGCTTGTATCCGTACTACGGTGCAAACGGCCAGGTAGATATGGTTGATGATTTTTTGTTTGATGATGAGTTGGTACTGGTGACCGAAGACGAAACTTTTTATGGGCGCGAAAAACCAATCGCATATCGATCTTCTGGGCGTTGCTGGGTAAACAATCATGCCCATGTCTTGTTAGCAGGCAACGTTCACAGAGCGGATTACCTCTGTTTTTCACTCATGTTTTACGACGTACATCCCTGGCTCACAGGGACTACGGGAAGAGCAAAGCTAACTCAAGGCGCGTTGAATGCTTTGCCAATTGCGGTGCCTCCTCAGACAGAAATTGAAGCAATTGTTCGGCAGGTAAAAAACCTGTTCGCCCTAGCCGACCGCATCGAAGCCCGCGCAACCACCGCCCGCGCTCACGCCCAGCGCCTGAGCCCACTGGTGCTGGCCAAGGCCTTTCGCGGAGAGCTGGTGCCGCAAGACCCGCAAGACGAACCAGTCAGCGTGTTGCTGACACGCATCGCTGCCGAGCGCTCAACATCTGCGCCATTGAAGGCTTCGCGGGGCCGTAAGTCGAAGGACAGCACCCATGCGTGATGTGCAGTATTGGGCCAGCCTGGTTCGCGAGCTGTGCGCATTGCCGCAAGAAACCGGCTGGTTGGAGTTCAAGCACAACGATGCCGAACCGGCGGAAATTGGTGAATACATTTCTGCGCTGGCCAATTCGGCCGCCTTGGAGGGCAAGGCACACGCCTATATGGTCTGGGGTGTTGATGACGCCACGCATGCATTGCTGGGCACTGCGTTTAACCCTTTCAGCAAGCGCGTGGGCAATGAAGAGCTAGAGAACTGGCTGCTGCGCCAGCTCGCCCCCAAAATCGGCTTTCGGTTTGTGCGGGTTGAGTTTGATGGTGTGCAGCTCATGCTGCTAGAGATTGACTGCGCTTTCCGGCACCCGGTGCAGTTTGGCGGCGCCACATTCATTCGGATTGGCACTTATAAAAAGCGGCTGAAAGACTTTCAAGAAAAAGAGCGTGCCCTGTGGCGCACGCTAGATGCCACGCCGTTTGAGCGCTTGCCTGCCGCAGAGAAACTCACCGGGGATGAGACGCTGAAATTGCTGGATTACCCCAGCTACTTTGATTTGGTAGACCGGGCCTTGCCCGACGGGCACAGCGCGATTTTGGAAGCGCTGGCCGCAGATAAGTTGATTGAAGCTGCCGGTGGCGGTTATTGGAATGTGTCGAATGTAGGCGCCATCTTGCTGGCCAAGCAGTTGTCAGACTTTGGCGGGCTGCAACGCAAGGCGGTGCGGGTGGTGGTTTACAAGGGCAAGGGCCGAGTCCATACCCTGCGTGAACAGACTGGGGCCAAGGGCTATGCGGCGGGCTTTGAGGGCTTGATAGGGTTCATCAACAACCTACTGCCGGTGAACGAGGTGATTGGGCAGGCGCTGCGCAAGGCGGTGCCGGTTTACCCTGAGTTGGCGATTCGTGAGCTGGTGGCCAATGCGCTGATTCACCAAGACCTGTCTATTACCGGCAGTGGGCCGATGGTGGAGATTTTTGACGACCGCATGGAAATCACCAACCCCGGCGTGCCGCTGGTAGAAACCTCTCGCATGCTGGACAGCCCACCCCGCTCTCGCAACGAGGGGCTGGCTTCGCTGATGCGGCGCATGGGCATCTGCGAAGAGCGTGGCAGCGGTGTGGACAAGGTGGTTTTTCAAACGGAGCTGTATCAATTGCCCGCCCCTGCTTTTGAGGTGGTGGGCGATAGCACCCGCAGCACCCTGTTTGCGCCGCGCACCTTGACCAAGATGGACCAGGCCGACCGTGTGCGGGCCGTGTACTTGCACGCTTGCCTGCGCTACGTAGAGCGAGAATTTATGACCAATACGTCGTTGCGCGAGCGCTTTGGCATCGACACCAAGAACAGCGCCACGGCGTCCCGCCTGATCAAGGAAGCGCTAAACGCAGGCGTCGTGCGCCTGAGTGACCCCGATGCACCGCCCAAAATGCGGCGCTATGTGCCGCGCTGGGCTTGAATTTGCTTGCTGAGTACTTGATGGAATGGCCTAATCCGTCGATGGCGTGGGGTGAAACCTATACAAAACAATAGCTTGCAGGCGTTGGTCTACTTGATGGGTAGTTGACAGGCGCTCCCGCCGATGGGCGCGATGTTGGTTGCCCATGAAAAGAAGTCGGTACGCGTGCTCTGTTGCGGGAGTGAATCAAGCAACACATTGCACTATGAATTTTGTAGCTGCTTGCGCATATCCCACGAGGACTACAGCGCAATTTAGCACTCACCCTTGCGCCGGCCGTGCCCCCACCTTGAACTGCAATCCCAGCGCGTGCATGACTTTGATCACTGTCGCAAAGCTGGGGTTGCCTTGTTCGCCCAGCGCTTTGTAAAGCCCTTCTCGGGTGATGCCGGTGTCGCGGGCCAGTTGCATCATGCCGCGCGCCCTTGCGATGTCGCCTACGGCTTTGGTGAACAGGGCGGCGTCTTCTGGCGCTTCGTCCATACAAGCCTGAAGGTACTGCGCGCAGTCTTCGTCGGATTGCAGGTAGTCGGCGGCTTCAAAGGGTTTGATGCCAAGTTGTGCGGCGGCGGTGGGGTTCATCAGATTACTCCTTCAAAAATGTGACCATGTGCTGTGCTTTGGCAATGTCGCGCTCCTGGCTGGACTTGTCTCCACCGCCCAGTGCAATCACCACGGTAAGGCCATCTTTCCAGCAATAGACGCGATAGCCTGGACCGCTATGCAGGCGAAGCTCGACAACATCGCCGCCAACCGGATTGCAGTCGCCCCAGTGCCCCAAAGACAAACGGGCCAGCCTCGCCAAAACCTGTTTTTGCCCCACTGTGTCCCGCAACGCAGCCAGCCATGTGTCGAAATCGGTAAGCGTCCGCCCAGTACCCGTATTGAAATTCAAGACTCAGTCTGGTGGAGCCACTGGTTGATTTCGGCCACGTCGAATGCGGCAGGGTCAAAC
>NZ_JAXCHR010000016.1:0-79950 GCF_035984465.1 Polaromonas sp. CG_9.5 | reverse complement strand
AGCCGGGTCGCCTTTTCTTTGCTTACTTTCTTTTGGCGAAGCAAAAGACAAGTGAGTTGCCGCCGGGCAACCCCCGGCCAGCCAGCCCAAGCAAAGAGAAAACACTATCAATTAAATAGCACTCAGCGCCCATCCAGCCTGCACAACAGCCCAATTCAATCAAAAATCAGCCAAAAACCGCCATCAATCTCGCACCAGCCGACTGGCTTGATGCGCCAGCGCCGTCACCTGCGCCCAATCCCCACGCGCCACCGCATCCGCCGGCGTCAGCCACGAACCCCCCACGCAAACCACATTCGGCAGCGCCAGAAACTCCGCCGCATTCGCCATCGACACCCCGCCCGTCGGGCAAAACCGCACATCGCCAAACGGCCCGCTCCACGCCTTCAGCATCGCCGTGCCGCCCGCCTGCAGCGCCGGGAAAAACTTGAGTTCACGCAAACCATCCTCCTGCGCCATCATGATTTCGCCGCCCGTCGCCACGCCTGGTAGCAACGCCAAACCGGCATCCCGGCAAGCCTGGCCCACCGCATGGGTGTAACCCGGACTGACGGCAAAGCGTGCACCCGCCAAGGCGCAAGCCTGCGCATCGGCAGCGCTGCGCACCGTGCCAGCCCCAACCACGGCCTCCGGCACATCGCGCGCAATGGCTTCAATGCAGGCCAGCGCCTGCGGCGTGCGCAAGGTCACTTCGAGCATGCGAATGCCGCCCGCCACCAGCGCGCGCGCCAGCAGCACCGCCTGCGCCACATCGGTCAGCACGATCACCGGAATAACGGGCGCGTCCTGCATCACCTGCAAGGCACTGAGTTGTCCGCTGATATCCATCGTTACATCCATGTCAAAGCTCCTTCTTCTGCCGTCAGCGCCCTGTGGCGCATGCCATTAAACAAACCCCTGCCCATGCCGATGCCATTGCGATGGCGCAATGCATCGGGCATCACGCTGACCGGCCGCGCGGCCCATTCGGCGTCAACCACCAACACGAACATATCGCCCGTCAGGCCGTCGATGCGGATGATGTCGCCATCCCGCACCTTGGCCAGCGGACCGCCTGCAGCGGCTTCGGGCGAAACGTGAATGGCCGCCGGCACCTTGCCCGACGCGCCACTCATGCGGCCATCGGTCAGCAACGCCACCCTGAACCCCTTGCCCTGCAACACCGCCAGCGGCGGCGTGAGCTTGTGCAGCTCGGGCATGCCGTTGGCTTGCGGGCCTTGCCAGCGCACCACGCAGACCACGCCCTGCGCAGCAGTTGACAAGCAAACCCGCTCCAGTTCGCCGTCATTGAAAGCTTCCAGCAGCGCCTCTTGCGAATCAAACACCCGCGCCGGCGCTTCAATCACATGCCGGTCATCGGGCACGGCTGACACCTTGATCACGCTGCGGCCCAGGTTGCCCGTCAGCAGCTTGAGCCCGCCGGTGGCGCTGAACGGCCGCACCACGGGGCGCACGATGGATTCATCCGTGGAGTCACCCACGGCATGCCAGACGAGCGCGCCGGCGTCGAGTGCCGGCACGCCGGTGTATTCACGAATGCCGCCGGCGCGCACCGTCAGCACGTCTTCATGCATCAGGCCGGCGTCAAGCAATTCGCGAATCACCAGCCCCGGCCCGCCTGCAGCCTGGAACTGGTTGACATCGGCGCTGCCGTTCGGATAGACATGCGTCAACAACGGCACCACATCAGACAGCGCCGAAAAATCATTCCAGTCAATCACGATGCCGGCCGCTTGCGCCACCGCCACCCAGTGAATCAGGTGGTTGGTCGAGCCGCCCGTGGCCAGCAGCGCCACCATGGCGTTGACGATGGCGCGTTCATCGACCACATGGCCGATGGGCGCAAAGCGTTTGGCCTTGGTAATGCCGAGCACGGTACGCGCCGCCTCGCGCGTGAGTTCGTCGCGCAGCACGTCGGCGGGCGCGACAAAAGCCGTGCCGGGCACATGCAGGCCCATCGCCTCCAGCAGCATCTGGTTGCTGTTGGCGGTGCCGTAAAACGTGCAGGTGCCGGGGCTGTGATACGACCTGAGTTCGCCTTCCAGCAGCGCATCACGCCCGATCAGCCCCTGCGCGGCCAGCTCGCGAATATGGGCTTTTTCCTTGTTCGGCAAGCCCGACGGCATGGGGCCGGCGGGCACGAAAACCATCGGCAAATGGCCAAACTGCAGCGCGCCAATCAACAGGCCTGGAACGATCTTGTCGCACACACCGAGCAGCAGCGCAGCGTCAAACATGTCGTGCGACAGGGCAATCGCCGTGCCCATCGCAATCACGTCGCGGCTGAACAGGCTGAGTTCCATGCCACTGGTGCCCTGCGTCACGCCGTCGCACATGGCCGGTACACCGCCGGCGACCTGCGCAGTGGCGCCGTGTTTGCGCGCTTCGTCCTTGATCAGCGACGGGTAGCTTTGCAGCGGCGTGTGCGCCGACAGCATGTCGTTGTAGGCAGTGACGATGCCGATGTTGGGCCGGCGCTCGGTCACGACCTTGAAGCGGTCGTCTAGCGGCATGCCGGCCACTGCATGCGCGATATTGGCGCAGCCCATGCGGTCCATGCTGGGTTTTCGGTTGCTGTCGGCCTGTAGTTGCGCCAGATAGGCGTCACGCGTCGGGCGGCTGCGCGCTTGGATGCGGGCGGTGATGTCTGAAACTGCGGGATGAAGCGCCATGGTCTGCGACCTTTCAATCAAGGGATGTCACGAGTGGGATGTAACTTTATTACCAAGTCCATGTTAACGGGTTACCGATGCTTTTTTACCCCGCATGGTTACTTTCGGGTTACCAAATTTGAGCGCAAAAAAACCCGCAGGGCGCGGGCCGCTGCGGGTTTTTGGGTCAGGTCACCGGCCAAAGCCGGGCTTGAGCCGTTTATTGAAGGCTGATTTCCACCCGGCGGGCTTCTGCATCGCTGCCGGTGGTGGTGGTCACTTGCTCGGGTTTTTTGAGTTCGATCTGGGCTTCAGCCACACCGGCTGCCGTCAAGGCATCACGCACCACCAGCGCACGTTGCTTGGCCAGCTCGGCATTTTGCGCCGCGTTGCCGGTCGCATCGTGAAAACCTGAAATCGCCACCTTGCGGCCTGCCTTGGCGCCTGTGACCACATCGGCCAACGCTTCGTTTGCACCGGCAGCCAGGTCCGCCTTGCCGGAAGCAAAGTAGAACTTCACCACGCCCTGCTCGACCTTGACGCTGGCGGCGTCAGAGGCGGCCTGGGCGGTGCTGAGGGTAGCGGGCGCAGCGACTACCGGGCCGGCAACCAGTGCTGTTTGCGCAGCAGGTGCTGCGGTGCGGCCAAACGAGCGCACCTTGAAAACACCAAAAACAAGCATCGAAGCCACCACAATGGCGACCAGACCAAACACCAGAAACAAGGCCACGCGTTGCTGGCTGTCATCATCCTGAGAAAACATCACTGACTCCCTTTTTAAAAAATTGGCCCTATTGTAAAGTGGCGCTGTGCAAACTCCAGCAAACCCGGCTCCCCACGCCGCTTACAAAAGCCGCGATCCGGCCGTCATGCTCAAGACCACCCTGCAGCAATGGGACAGCGCGTCCGATCTGTGGATTTTTGGTTACGCGTCGCTGATCTGGCGGCCAGAGTTCGACTATGCCGAAGAACGTTTCGCCTCTTTGCATGGCTACCACCGCGCCTTGAAGATGTGGAGCCGCGTCAACCGGGGCACGCCTGCGATGCCAGGCCTGGTGTTTGGCCTGCTGCCGGGCGGAAGTTGCAAAGGCGTGGCGTTTCGCCTGCCGAACGCGCAAGTGGCGTCGGCCCTGCCCGCGCTCTGGGAACGGGAAATGAGCCACGCAGTGTACGACCCGAAATGGCTGCGCTGCCGTACCGCACAAGGCGATGTCAAGGCGCTGGCCTTCACCCTGTCCAAACGCAGTCCCAACCACACCGGGCTGCTCAGCGAAGACCATTACCGGCAGATATTTTCCAGCGCCAGCGGCCGCTACGGCACGACGCGTGACTACGTCCAGCTGACCTACGACAAACTGCGAACACTCGGCATTCATGACCAAGCGCTCGGTAAACTGCTGCAACGGGTCAATCGCTGAACGACAGCACTTGCCCCCGGGCTGTCTGCACCGCCCAACACGTCCACAGTCAAAATCCTTCATTCATCTTCTGGAACCCTTCATGACACGTCAACTGATCTTGCTCGCCAGCGTGCTGGCACTCGGCGCCTGCGCCAACACCGGCACCCTGGGGCCACGCGCTGTAGCCCAGCTGCAAAGCACCACGGGCAACACCGCCAGCGGCACCGTCACCTTTGTGCAAAGCGGCGACAAAGTGAAGGTCTCCGGCGTTGTCACCGGACTCAAGGCAAACACCGAGCACGGCTTTCATGTCCATGAAAAAGGCGACTGTTCCAGCGGCGACGGTATGAGCGCGGGCGGCCACTTCAACCCGGGCGGCCAGCCCCACGGCAGCCACGCCGGCATGGCGCACCATGTGGGCGACTTGCCCAGTATCAAAGCCGATGCCAGCGGTGTGGCGAAGTTCAGCTTTGAATCCAAAACCCTTTCGGTGGGCAGCGGCACCAACGACATCGTGGGCCGTGCGTTGATCGTTCACCGCGACCCGGACGACTTCACCACCCAGCCCACGGGCAACGCCGGCGCGCGCCTGGCCTGCGCCGTGATTGCCCGAGGCTGACCCTATACTTTGCGCATGTCCAGCCCCAACTCCATTGCCGACCTTCGCAAAAGCTATGAGCGCGCCGAGCTCAACGAAGACGCTTCACACGCCGACCCGCTGAATCAGTTCGACCAGTGGCTGAGCGAAGCTATCGCAGCGCAAGTGCCCGAGCCCAATGCCATGACCGTGGCCACGGTGGCCAGCAACCTGCGGCCGTCCACCCGCGTGGTGCTGATCAAGGGCTTTGATGCGCAGGGCATCGTCTGGTACACCAACTACGCCAGCCGCAAGGGCGTTGAGCTGGCCGGCAACCCGTATGCGGCGCTGCAGTTTCACTGGGTCGAACTCGAGCGCGTGGTGCGCATCGAAGGCGTGGTCGAAAAAGTGTCTGACGAAGAAAGCGACGCCTACTTCAACAGCCGGCCACTCGATTCACGCATTGGCGCGTGGGCCAGCCCACAAAGCGAAGTCATCTCGGGCCGAGGCATTCTGGTGGCCAATGCCGCCAAATACGGCGCGAAATTCATGCTCAATCCGCCGCGTCCGCCGCATTGGGGCGGCTACAGGCTAAAACCCGACAACTGGCAGTTCTGGCAAGGCCGAAAAAGCCGCCTGCACGACCGCCTGCGCTACACGTTGCAGGACGATGCCAGCTGGCTGCGCGAACGGCTGGCGCCTTAAACCGTCAAACGGCCCAGCCGCTCAATGCGCTGGTGCTGCACCGCAATCAGCGCTTCATCGCTGACGCAACCCGGCGCAATCTCTGCCAGTGGCACCAGTACAAAAGCCCGCTGCTGCATGCGCGGATGCGGCACGGTCAGCCGCGCTGAATCGATGTGTGCGCTGCCATAGAGCAACAAGTCCAGATCCAGCGTGCGTGGCGCATTGCGATAAGGCCTTTCGCGCCCGGCTTCTTGCTCCAGCTGCTGCAGCTGGTCAAGCAACGCAGGCGCAGTCAACCCGGTTTCCAGCGCCACGACGGCATTGAAATAGTCGCCTCCCGGCGCGGGGGTGTCGCTGCCGGAATCGGTATCAATCGGCGCGGTTTTATACACACTCGACGCTTGGCGCAACCGCGTCAGCGGCAAATGCGCCAACGCCGCTGACGCCTGCTGCAGCGCAGCCACGGCATCACCCAGATTGGCACCCAGCGCCACGTAAGCCGTCACCGCGTCACGCGCGATGGCGACCCGGTGTTCAGGCGGGTGCGTGTGCATGGCGCGCTGCGGCTTCAGGATTCAGAAGCGGACGAAGGGTTTGGGGCAGACGAAGGTGACGTATCACTGCTTGCGTCTCCCGCACCGGCACCGCCCGTGGGCTTGCGGCGGCGGCGACGTTTTTTGGCCGGTGCCGCATCGCTCTCTTCCATGCTCACCCCTTCAGGCGCGGCATGGCTGATGCGCGCAGCTGGGGCGGGCGCTTGAACATCAGGGCTGGCCATCTCGGCTTCTACCCGTTTGACCCGCACGCGCGGTGTCTGCGGTTTTTTCTGCTGGGATTCGCGCACGGCGTCAATCATGTCGTGGCGCTCGTCGTCATAGGCGGTGCTGAATTTCTCCCACCATTCGCCCAGCGCCGGATCAATCTCGCCAATCTGGCCGCGCAGGCGCAAGAAATCAAAGCCGGCCCGAAAGCGCGGCTGGTCCAGCAGCGAATACGGCGCATTGCCGACACGTTTTTCAAAACGCGGCTGCATGGTCCAGATTTCGCGCATGTCGATGCCGAGCTTGCCGCGACCCGAGACATCGCCAATCTTGGCGTTGAAAGCCTCGTCAATGGCGTCCTGCAGCGCCGGCATGGCGGGTTCGCCGCGCTTGAGACGCCGGTCCCAGCCACTGCGCACATCCGCCCACAGCACGCACGACAGCAAAAAGCTGGGCGCGACCGGCTTGCCTTCGCCAACGCGGCGGTCGGTGTCTTGCAGCGCCAGTTTCAGGAAAGGGTCGTCGGCCATTTCAACCACCACGTCGAGCAGCGGGTAAATGCCGGTGCCCATGCCCAGTGCCTTGAGCTGCGCAATGCTGGCCAGCGAATGGCCGGTCTGCAGCAATTTGAGCATTTCGTCGAACAGCCGCGACTGCGGCACGTCGGCCAGCAGGCCGCACATTTCCTTCAGCGGGGCGGCTGTTTTTTCCTCGAAATTGAAGCCCAGCGCATTGAGCTTCGCGCCAAAACGTACGGCGCGAATAATGCGCACCGGGTCTTCGCGGTAACGCAGCGCCGGGTTGCCGATCATGCGGACAATTTTGTTCTTCGAGTCGCCAATGCCGTTGTGGTAATCAACGACGATTTGCGTTTCCGGGTCGTAGTACATGGCGTTGATGGTGAAGTCGCGCCGCGCGGCGTCTTCTTCCATCGGGCCCCAGACGTTGTCGCGCAGCACCCGGCCGGAGGCATGAACGGCGTGTTTCATGCCGGCGAGTTCGCTCTTGCTGGTGCGCTCGTTGCCGCCCACCTGCTCGGCCAGGGTGTTGTCCATGTGCGCGCGAAACGTTGAGACCTCAATCACTTCGTGCTCGCGGCCCCGGCCATAAATGACGTGGACGATGCGAAAACGCCGGCCAATGATGAAGGCGCGGCGAAACAGGCTTTTGACCTGTTCGGGCGTGGCATCGGTAGCCACATCGAAGTCTTTCGGCTTCAAGCCCACCAGCAAGTCACGCACCGCGCCGCCGACGATATAGGCCTGAAAACCGGCTTGCTTGAGCACATGCACCACGTCCATGGCGCGTTCGTCCACCAGCTTGACGTTGATGCCGTGGTCTTTGAACTCAATGTCGTGGCGTTTGCCGAAGGGAGATTTTTTGACCCGTTTCGATGCGGATTCGGTGCTGTCAGCTTTGCCAAACAGCTTGTCTATGAATTTTTTTATCATGAAATATTAGGTTTTTGAGGGCAATGCAGCCGATGTGCAAACGCACACGCTGCCAGTGCCTGTTTCAGCTTGGGACGGGCCGCCGTTGCCCGGCAGCCAGCGCCATCCGCGACGCTTAAAACAGGTCAAGTATGCGCCATCCGCGCTCGGCGGCCAGCGCCCGCAGGCGCGGGTCGGGGTTGGTAGCGACGGGACAGTTGACCTTTTCCAGCAGCGCCAGATCGTTCATGGAATCGGTATAAAACGTGGTGTGCACATCGTTCCAGCCCAGCTGGCGCGCGGCCAGCCATTGTTCCATGCGCGTCACCTTGCCTTCGCGGGCCGAAGGCGTGCCCTTGATTTCGCCGGTCAAGCTGCCTTGTGCGTCGCGCTCCAGTTCGACTGCAATCAGCTCCGACACGCCAAAAGCGTCGGCAATTGGCCGCGTCACGAACTCGTTGGTGGCCGTGACGATGACCAGCTCGTCGCCGGCTTCGCGGTGCTGCTTGATCAGCTCCAGCGCCTGGGTTTTAATGGCTTTATGCACGATGGTGCTCATGAATCGGGCGTGAGCAGCTACTGAATTGATAGTGCCTTGTTCGCGGATGGCCTGCGTGGCAAAACGGACGTAATCGTGAATGTCGAGCGTTCCGGCCCGGTATTGTTCAAAAAATTCGTTGTTGCGGCGCTTGAATTCAGTGGCGTCGCACCAGCCCAGCGCAATCGTGAATTCGCCCCATTCGTAGTCCGAGTCGATCGGGATCAAGGTGTGATCCAGGTCAAACAAGGCCAGCTTAAGAGGACGAGCCTCTACGTTTTGCGCTGCGTGCGCTTTGTCAGTAGTCACCTCAACTGTCATTCCGTCTCCAGCATGGTTTTGATCAGCGGGATCGTGATAGCCCGCCTGGTTTGCAGCGCGTAGCTGTCCAGTTTGTCGAGCAGTTGCATCAGGCTGCCCAGGTCGCGGGAAAAGCGCGTCAGCATGAAATCCACCACCTCGTCACTGAGCAAAAAGCCGCGCGCGTCGGCTTCGCGCTTGATGACGGCGCGCCGTTCGTCGTCGCTCAGCGCGTGCAGGGCCAACACGTGGCCCCAGCCCAGACGGGTGCGCAGGTCTTCGCGCAGCGGCAGGTCGGCGGGCGGCACATCGCCAGCGGCCACCACCCAGCGCGGATGGCCGTCGTCGGTGCTCAGCGCATTGACGAACCAGTTGAAGGCCGTGCGCTGCTGCGCTGCGTTGTAGAGATGGCATTCGTCCATGATGATGGCCGACCAGGATTCGTTGAACTCAGGGGGTTCGAGCATGGAGGCATCCATCCAGCCGCTGCTGGCGCCTTGCGCGCGCAAAGCGGCGCTGACGGCCTTGAGCAGATGGGTTTTTCCGCTGGCTTCTCCACCCCACAAATACGTGGGCACCGGCGAATGCGCGGGGCTGTCGGCCCACAGCGCCAGTTGTTTGACGGCGGCTTCGTTCGGGCCGATAAAGAAATTGGCAAACGAGGGGTCGGACGCCAGTCCGATGTCCAGCGCGAGTTGTTTCATGGGCGTCATGCGTTTCATCCCTGGTACAGCTTGCTGAGCATGTAACTGGCCCGCAACCTGCGAATGGCGACCAGCAGCACGGCGCTGGTGGGCAAGGCAATCAGCACACCGATAAAGCCCAGCAACTGGCCAAAAGCGAGCAGCGAAAAAATAGCCACCAGCGGATGCAGGCCGATGCGCTCGCCCACCAGTCGCGGGGTCAGGTACAGGCTCTCGACCAGTTGCCCGACGCCATACACGCCGGCCACCACCAGCACGCCGTACAGGCCGCCAAACTGCAGCATGCCGGCCAGCATCGCCAGCGTCAGCCCCAAGCCAAAGCCCAGGTAAGGAATAAAAAAGGCCAACCCGGTAAAAACGCCCACCGGAACGGCCAGATCAAACCCGAACAGCGCCAGCCCCACGCTGAAATAAATCGACAACACGCCCATCACCAGCAACTGGCCGCGCAGGTACTGGCCCAACACCGAATCGGCTTCCTCCATGAAATTGTCAAATGAGGGCCTGAGCTTGGGCGGCACCAGGTCAACCAAAATAGCCACAAACCGGTCCCAGTCCTTGAGCAGGAAAAACAGCGCCACCGGAATCAACACCAGGGTGCCCAGAACAGCCAGCGCCACACTGCCGCCGAGCTTGAGCGAGGACATCACCGAACCCAAGGTTTCTTCAACATTGGTGCTCAGGTACTTGCCGACGAAGGCCTTGATGGTGGCGACATCCAGCGCCATCGTGATGCCAAACTGACCCAGCCAGGGCGTCAGCCGGTTGTGCAGCCGCGCAACCAGTTGCGGCAGTTGCTCGCGCAGCAAAGGCAGCTCCTTGGCAAAAATCGGCACCACCAGCAACAAGACCGAAATCACGATCAGGATGAAGATCGCCTCCACCATCACTACCGACAACACCCGGGGGATTTTGCCGTGGCCGAGGTGGTCAAGCTTGTTGACCACAGGGTTCAGCGCATACGCCAGCACCGCCGCCACGACAAACGGCGTCAAGACCGGCCCCAGAAACCACAGCGCCAGCAGCACGAGCGCAGCGATCAGGCACCAGGTCATGGCGCGTTGTTGGGTAGAAGTAAGTTGCATGAAGCCTTGAAAACGGCCCGCCAGAAGCGGCCGGCAGGAAGCCACAGGTGTAGCCTTTAGAATCTCAGGCTGGATTCTATCGGGCTTGGCCCGCCTGCCCCAGACTGCCACCCGCCCCTTCAAGCGCATCCGCGCCCCACCGCATTACACCCCGACACCATGACCACTACCCCCCTTTCCTACAAAGACGCCGGCGTTGACATCGACGCGGGCGACGCCCTGGTTGAACGCATCAAGCCGCTGGCCAAAAAGACCATGCGCGAAGGCGTGCTGGCCGGCATCGGCGGCTTTGGCGCGCTGTTTGAAGTGCCCAAGCGCTACAAGGAGCCGGTGCTGGTGTCGGGCACCGACGGCGTGGGCACCAAGCTCAAGCTGGCGTTTGAATGGAACATGCACGACACCGTGGGCATCGATCTGGTGGCCATGAGCGTCAACGACGTGCTGGTGCAAGGCGCCGAGCCGCTGTTTTTCCTCGACTACTTTGCCTGCGGCAAGCTTGATGTCGACACCGCCGCTAGCGTGGTCGGCGGCATTGCCAAGGGCTGCGAACTCTCGGGATGCGCGCTGATTGGCGGCGAAACGGCAGAGATGCCCGGCATGTACCCGTCGGGCGAATACGACCTGGCCGGTTTTGCCGTCGGCGCGGTCGAAAAGTCCAAAATCCTGAGCGGCAAGGACGTGACCGCTGGCGACGTGGTGCTTGGCCTGGCCTCAAGCGGCGTGCATTCCAACGGTTTCAGCCTGGTGCGCAAATGCATCGAGCGCGCCGGCAGCGACCTGCCCGCCACGCTGGACGGAAAACCCTTCAAAGAAGCCCTGATGGAGCCGACCCGCCTGTACGTGAAAAACGTACTGGCCGCGCTGTCTGCGCATCCGATCAAGGCGCTGGCGCACATCACTGGCGGCGGCTTGCTGGAAAACATTCCGCGCGTGCTGCCCGAAGGCACGGCGGCGCATCTGGTCAAAGGCAGCTGGCCGCAGACCGAGCTGTTTGCCTGGCTGCAAAAAACGGCCGGCATCGACGACATCGAGATGAACCGCACTTTCAACAACGGCATCGGCATGGTGGTGGTGATTGACGCCGCCAACGCCAGCGCCTGCGCCGACATGCTGCGCGCAGCCGGTGAACAGGTTCATGAAATCGGCGTGATTGCCCCCATCGGCGACGGCGCTGCCGTCATGGTGCGGTAACCGCTGAGCTTGCGGGGCAGATGGAAAAATTGCCGTTCACATTCCGCCCCCCACCCAAAACACCAGACAGCGCCGCCAGCGTTTCCTCGCGTCCTCATCTGGGCGATGCGGATTTGTGGTGCTGTTTGGATGTTCAGTTCGGCTTTCAGACTGCGAAGTTGACTCAAAATTCATAGCTGCTTGTGCCCGCCCCGCTTGCGCAAACAGTCTATTTGGGGCTATGTCGGAGTTAACTGTTGCAAAAATTTTCCCCAGAGGAGAAAAGTGATCGAGCCTTTATGGCTACAGCTATGGCGCAACACTCAACTCATACATAGCCCTATTTGGTCATAAATTACATGGCTGGCGGTGGCCCTGAAGGGTTCGCTTGCGAAATCACGGTTTTCTCGATCAGCCGGTCATCGCCCAGCACGATCATGGAAAACAGCAACTCGTCCAGGCTGGCGGCCTGCGCCGTTTTGCGCGCCAGCAGCGGCGTGACCTGCGGGTTGAGCACGACAAAGTCGGCCTCGCAACCCGGCAGCAGATTGCCAACAACGCCCGACAAGCCCAGCGCCTGCGCAGCGCCCGCCGTGTGCTGCCACCACAGGTGCTGCGGGCTGAGCGACAGGCCGGGCTTGGTTTGCCCTTCCCGGCCAACGTAATACGCAGCCAGCATGGTATGAAACGGGCTGAACGAGGTGCCGCCGCCGACATCACTCGCCAGTCCGTAATTGAATCCCACACGGTCAGCGCCTGCATAGTCAAAAAACCCGTTACCCAGAAACAGGTTGCTGGTCGGGCTGACGGCGGCGGCAGCGCCCGTGCTGCGCATCAGCGCGCGGTCTTCGTCGTCTAAATAAATGCAATGCGCATAAATGGCGCGCGGGCGCATCAGGCCGAACTGGTCGTACACGCTCAAATAGCTGCGCGCTTGCGGAAACAAATCGCGCACCCAGGCGATTTCGTCCTTGTTCTCGGCGACATGCGACTGAATCCACACGTCGGGATACTTCGCGGCCAGCTCGCCCGCGCCGCGCAACTGCGCCGCACTGCAACTGGGCACAAAGCGCGGCGTGATGGCGTAACCCAGCCGGTCCACGCCGTGCCAGCGCTGGATCAACGTCTCGGTGTCGCGCAGGCTTTGCTCGGTGTCGTCACGCACGCCGTCGGGCGCGTTCTGGTCCATCAGCACCTTGCCGGCAATCAGGCGCAGGCCGTGCTGTTGCGCCTCGGCAAACAGCGCATCGACCGATTCAGGATGCGAGGTGGCAAAAGTCAGCGCCGTCGTCACGCCATTGCGCAGCAGCTCCGCTATGAAAAACGTAGCTGCTTGCGCACTGTAGTCGGGCGCAGAGAACCTTTTTTCATGCGGAAAGGTGTAATTTTCCAGCCACGGCAGCAAGCCATCCGCCGGCGAGCCGATGACATCGGTCTGCGGAAAGTGGATGTGCAGGTCGACAAAGCCCGGCGCAATGAGGCGGCCGGGAAAATGTTCGGTGGGAACAGCGGCAAAACGCGGTGCCAGTTCGGCATAACTGCCCAGTGCCTGCACCACTTGTCGGCCCCGGGCGTCCGGCCCGATAACGAGCAGGCCGTCAGATTCGAGCGCGGCACGGGGAAGCGCAGGGTCGGGGAAATAAAGAATCGAGGAACGGTAGGCTTTCATGGCTCCTAGCCTACCTTATCCGGGCGTTTTGCTCAGCCGGCAGCCATCGCCGATGGAGGTGCGCCAAACCCTGACTGAAGTCAGCGCCGGCAGCGTAGGCTGCAGCTTGTTGAAAATGAACTGGCACAGGTTTTCCAGCGTGGGCAGGCCCAGCCCTTCCACCTCGTCGAGCAAGTGGTGGTCGAGCAACTCGCGCAGCAGCGCCACCTCGCGCCGCACCAGCCCCAAGTCAATCACCATGCCGGTCTTCGGATCGGGCTGGCCGGTCAAAAACACCTCGGCGTTGTAGGTGTGGCCGTGAATGCGCCGGCTGGCAGCGGTTTCAATCGAACGGTCGAGCGTGTGCGCGGCGTCAAAAAAGAAGGTCTGGCTCAGCTCGCATGTCGTGGAGAAGTTGTTCATCGGATGCCCGTGATCTTGTGGGTCTGCAGGCTGAGCCGCCAGGCGGGGCGTTCCAGGCACAACTGGATGCAGGTCTCCAGGTTGCGTTGCCGCTCCGAGTTGTCCATGGGCTGCAAATAACGGTGCGTGAAAGCAGCCCCTTCCAGTTCATCCAGGTCGAATGCGGGCTGCGGCCACACCAGCTTGAGTTCATGGCCCGCGCGCTGAATCCACGGCGCGCCGGCCTTGGGGCTGACGCAGATCCAGTCGATGCCAGCGGGCGCGGCAATCGTGCCGTTGGTCTCCACCGCGATCTGGAAACCGCGCTCATGCAGCACCGCGATCAGCGCGCCATCGACCTGCAACAGCGGCTCGCCGCCGGTCATGACGACGAAGCGGTGCGCGCTGTCACCGGCCGGCCACTGGGCTTGAATCTGGTCAGCCAGCGCGTCAGCGTTCTTGAACTTTCCGCCCAGCGTGCCGTCAGTGCCGACAAAGTCGGTGTCGCAAAACCGGCAGACAGCCGTCGCGCGATCCTGCTCGCGGCCTGACCACAAGTTGCAGCCGGCGAAACGGCAAAAAACGGCGGGTCGGCCCGCGTTGCTGCCCTCGCCCTGCAGCGTGTAGAAAATCTCTTTGACTTGGTAGCTCATGGGGGTTCCTGATGCCGGTTAATTCAGCTTGCCCTGAACGCCCTGTACCAGGAAGTTCATGGTCAAAATCTGCGCGTCGGTCAGCGTCTTGCCAGCGGCCAGCACTTCGTGGCCCTGGTTGTCCAGCAACGCGGTGCGCGCTCTGAAAGGATGCAGCTTGCCGGCGGCTATGTCGCGCTGGCGGGCCAGCACTTCGTCGGCCACTTTTTTCGGCACCTTGGGGCCAAAACTGTCGACGCGGATCATGCTTTCCTTCACACCGCCCCACAGCGCGGCGCTTTTCCAGCTGCCGTCCAGCACGGCCTGGGCGCGCTGCGTGTAGTAGCTGCCCCACTGGTGCGTGACGGCCAGCACCTGCGCGTCGGGCGCGACTTGGCGCATGTCGGAATGGTAGGCAATCGCCAGTTTGCCGCGCTCTTGCGCCGCAGTCATCACGGCGGTCGAGCCGGTATGAAAAGCGATGACTTCAACGCCCTGGTTGAACAGTGTCATGGCGGCTTCGCGCTCACGCGGCGGGTCAAACCATGTGCCCAGCCACACCACCTTGACGGTAGCCTGCGGATTGACCGAGCGCATGCCCAGCGTGAAGGCGTTGATGCCCTGAATCACCTCGTGAATCGCAAAGCCCGCCACGTAACCGGCGCTCGTGGCCAGCCGGCCGGCCGCAATACCGGCCAGGCAACGGCCTTCGTAATAACGCGCATTGGCCACCGCCACGTTGGGTGCGGTCTTGTAGCCGGTGATGGATTCGAACTTCACGTTCGGAAAGTCTTTGGCGACCTTGAGCGTGGGCTCCATATAACCAAAGCTGGGGGTGAAGATCAGCTGGTTTCCCTGGCTGGCCAGGTCGCGGATCACGCGTTCGGCGTCGGCGCCCTCGGCGACGTTTTCGACAAAGATGGTCTTGACCTGAGCGCCCAACGCGGCCTCGACGGCCTTGCGTGCCGCGTCGTGCTGATGCACCCAGCCCGCGTCAGTGACCGGCGTGACGTAGACGAAACCGATTTTCAGCGGCTTGGACGGCGCGGGAGTTTGGGAAAAAGCGGGAGCAATAAAACAGGCAGCCACGAGCGTGGCGGCGAGGTTTTTATACATGGTAGTCCTCTACATGGCCCCGGAAAAATGAAAACACCAGCGCGCCGGGACAGCACGCTGGTGAAGCGCCGATTTTAGCGGCTTAAAACCGGATACGCCCTGGCCATCCAGCTATAGACCCCCGCCCCTACCAGCAGCGTGGACGCGGCGATTTCAAGCGACAGGGTAAAACCCGCGCCTGCATTGGGCGTATGGCGCAGCAGCAAGGTCACCAGCGGCGGGCCCAGGATCTGCCCCACACCATAGGTTGCCGAAAGCAGGCCCATGAAGCTGGCTGCAGTGGCGGGCTTCAGGCGGCGAACTTCCTGCATGGCAAAAAACGTGATGGCGGTAAAGGGCAGGCCCAGCAGCAGACTGCCAATGGCAAAACCCGCCAGGCTGGGGCTCCAGAGGCTGGTCGCAATGCCCACTGCCTGAACGAAATAGCAGCCGGCCAGCAACAGGCGAAAGTCTTTTCCGGGCGGCATCCGGGTCGCCAGCAGCGCGCCCAGGGTGACGCCCAGACCAAATATCGGCCAGAACAGGTCCAGCCACGCAGAACCGGGCAATGCCGCGCGGGCGATTACCGGCAAAAAGGTGGCAGTGATGATGTAGCCAAAACCCGCCAGGCCATAGGTCAGGGTGAAGATCGTCATCTCGGCGTGGCCATGACGCACCGGCGATGCACCGGGCGCCGCAGCCACACGCGGCGCCAAAGGAGCCAGGCGTTCCTCGCCGCCCCGCAAAATGTGCCAGACCGTCGCAGACAAGCCAAAAGCCAGCACACCAAAAATCAGCCAGCCGGTGGCGGCAGTCCAGTGCAGGGCCACCATGCCGCTGGCCAGCAACCCGCTGACGATGATGCCCAAGCCAGGACCGGCGTAAATAATGCCGCCCATCGCCGGCACGCCCAGCCGCGCTAGAGTCGACAGGCACCAGCCCGAGGTGTACACAAACACCACGCCGCTGGTGATGCCCGCCGCAAAGCGCAGGCCGGGCCAGACACCCGGCAGCTGCAAAGCCATCGCCAGCGTCAAAACGCCGGTGGCCACCAAACCCGCGCGCACCAGCGTCGAATAGGCCAGCGCCGGCAGCCAGCGAAATCGGGCCCACAGCCACGGCTGCAAGGTACACAGCAAGGCGCCCAGCATGTAGCCCAGGTAATTGGCGCTGGCCAGCCAGCTGGCGCCCGGCAGATCGACCACGCCGTCGTTCAGCATCATGGGCAGGATGGGCGTGAAGGCAAAGCGGCCTATGCCCATGGCAACGGCCAGCGACACCAACCCGGCCATGGCGATGGGCCACGCGCCCGGCGATGAGGGAGTAGTGCGACTCATGCAGGGCTCAGCAGGCCAATGAACGGCTCAAGCTTGCGCCGCCCAGATGCGCCGGATCTGCGCGGAAAGCTCCATCGGGTCAAAGGGCTTGGCAATCACTTCCAGCGCGCCCAAACCCTTGTACAACGCCACCTCTGCGGCCTGCACCTTGGCCGTCATGAAGATCACCGGCGTGTTGGCCGTCGCAGGTAGCTCGCGCAGGGCCTTGAGCGTACTGGGGCCGTCCATGCCGGGCATCATGACATCCAGCAGCAGCAGGTCGGCCCGGGCGTGCGGTGCGGCGCTCAGCGCTTCCTGGCCGGAGGCACAGGCGATCACGGCAAACCCTCCCACGGCTTCCAGGGCCATCTGCGCCACGGCGCGGATGTCAGGCTCGTCTTCAACAAAAAGGATGCGGCAAAGGGATGGGGGCATGGTCAACTCAGGGGTTGGGGGCGGGTGGGACCAGGGTCTCCGGGAATCTGGAGAGCACGCTGGATGGTATTTAACAGCTCGGTGTTGGATGTATAGGCTTTAACCAGGACCGCTTCAACCTGTTTGCCTTCGGCCGAATCCACGTCGCTGGCCGAAAACACAATCACCGGCGGCCGCGGATCGAGTGCATCGATATCATCGAACAGGTCCCAGCCCGACTCTTCGCCCAGCGCGAGGTCGAGCAGCACCAGGTCAAAGCGGTGCTCGCGCAGGAGAGCCCGGGCTTCGTTCAGCGTGGCCGCAAATTCGAAGATGGCGGAATCCTGGACAATGGCGCCGACGATGAGCTGAATATCAGGATCGTCTTCTACGTGCAGCACGCGCGGCTTGCCGGCCCCCACGCCGGCGACGGCCCGGCGGATGCTGAGGATCAGCCGGTTTTCATCGATCGGTTTTTCAAGCCAGTCCGAGACCGTGAGCAGTTTGTGGTCGAACTGCAACTGCCCTTCCTCAGCCATGGCCGAGATCACCACGACAGGCAGCTCGCGTGTTCTTGCGTCGCGGCGCAGCGCGCTGATGAAGGCCGCGCCGTGTTGACCGGGCAGCTTCAGGTCCACCGTCACGGCGTCGTAGCTGTTGCGCGCGAGGCAGGCCAAGGCTTGCGCCGCGCTAAGCGCCAGGTCGGCTTCAAAACCGGCTTTGCCCAGCATCATGCTGATGAGCCTGGCCACGTCGGGGTCGCTCTCGCAAATCAGGATGCGAGGCCTCGAGGATGCGGCCCGGGCCCTGGAAGGCGGCGGCAGCGGCGCCGGGTTTTGCCATTCGGGCACCTCAAAGAAAAAAGTAGTGCCCGCACCCGCCTCGCTGCTAAAGCCGATATGGCCGCCCATCTTCTCGATGAGGGCTTTGGAAATGTTGAGCCCGAGACCGGTCCCGCCCTTTTGGCGGGCGTCAGAAGCATCCGCTTGCGAAAACTTCTGGAAGATGCGGCTGCGAAATTCCTCCGGAATACCGGGGCCGTGGTCCGCGACTTCAACCCGCACCTGTTGGGCCACGCGCGACACCCTCACCTCCACTGCACTCTCAGGTGGTGAAAACTTCACCGCATTGGACAGCAGATTCGTCAGCACCTGGGTCAGGCGGTCGCTGTCAATGCGCACCTGCAGCGGCTCATCGGGCGCCCGCAGCAGCAGCGTCACGCGGTGTTGGCCTGCGAAACCTTCGTTGGCGGCCAGCGCCTGCTGGACCAGCTGTTTAATATCGACGACCTGCAGGTCCAGGCGAATCTTGCCGGACTCGATTTTTTCGATGTCAAGGATGTCGTTGATCAGCCGGATCAGGCGCTCGCAGTTGTTCTTGGCGATGCCCACCAGTTTCTTCACGGCCTCGGGCAACTCACCGGCTACCCCTCCGGCGATCAGTCCCAACGAACCGCGGATCGAGGTCAGCGGTGTGCGCAACTCGTGGCTGACTGTGGAGACGAACTCGGTTTTCATGCGGTCAATGCGCTTGAGCTCGGTGACGTCGGTGCCCAGCGAGAAAAACCCGATGACCTTGCCCTCGTCCGTGCCCCCGCCATAGCGCGGGAAATATTGCATGGCGTAGTTCCTGATATCGCCTTGCGGCGTGATTTGTACGCGCTCGTAGCGTACGGGGTAACCACGCAGCACTTCTTCGACCTTGTCCTGGGCACCTCCGTAGGCTTGCGGGCCGAGCACTTCGGCCAGAGTGCGGCCATTGATCTGTTCGAAGCTCAGGCCAAAGACATCTTCGTAGGCCTTGTTGTGAAAGCGGAATCGTTGCTCCATATCGAGGTCGGCAATCAGGGCCGGTACGGCGTCGGTGATCTGGCGCAACTGCAATTCACTGGCACGCAGCGCCTCGGCGATGCGCTTGCGCTCGGTGATGTCGCGGATGCTGCCGATGAACTGGCGACGCCCCTCCAGGTAAAACTCCGAAACGTGCAGATCCATCGGAAAAACGCCGCCGTCACTGCGCTGCCCCGTCAACTCGCGTCCGCGTCCGCTTCCGCTTCCGATGATCTTCGCCTGACCGGTACGAAGATAGCGCGTCAGGTAGCCATCGTGTTCGCTGTGGTAAGGCTCCGGCATCAGCATGGATACGTTCTTGCCGACGACATCCTCCCTGCGGTAGCCGAATATGCGCTCCGCAGCCGGGTTGATCAGTTCAATGATGCCGCTATCGGAGATGGTAATAATGCCATCATCCATATTGTCCAGCACCGCCTTCATGCGACGTTCGCTGTCGCGCAGACTGGCACTCACCTCCTGAGCTTGCACTTCCGAGCGCATCAGCTTGTCATGCTGCTGTTTCAGGTGGTCCAGCATACGGTTGATCGACTGCGCCAGACTGGCAACCTCAAGGCTGTCGGCAACTTCCGTGTGGCCCGTGCCAAACCCCTTTTCAGAGACGTCTCGGGCAAAAGATTCCAACCTCTTGAGTGGGTTTGAAATGTTCCGGGTGAGCAAGAAGCCCGCTACCGTCAACAGCACAAAAGCAAGGGGGATTCCGTAGACGATGGTGGAGATGGCCCTCTCGGCATCCACGCTGACGCGCTGATCGCGCACTTGCAGCAGATTTTTTTCCTCGTCTACCATTTCGGCGATCACCTTGCGGGCGTTATCCATCGCCTGCTTGCCTTGGCCCGATACGACCACCGCCAAGGCAGCCTCAAATCCTTTGCTCTTGCGCAAATCGATCGTGAGCTTGAGCTCGTCGAGTTTGCTTGCAACCAGTGATTGGAGGACATCGAGCCTGCGCTGCTGGTTGGGGTTGTCCGCGGTCAATTTCCGCAGCTCGTCGCTAAGCTGCCCAACCATCTTGGCTGCTGCGTGATAAGGCTCCAGATAGCTCTCCTGCCCGGTGATGATGTAGCCACGCTGGCCGGTCTCCGCATCCTTCAACTGGGAAAGAACACCTTCCAGATCTCCAAGCACGATATAGGTGTGGGTTTTCAAGCGACTGGCCTCGATGAGATTGCTCAGACTCCGATATGAAGTCAGGCCGATGACGACCAGCACCACCAACGCCAGCACAAACCCCGCGCCAATCTTTGTTCCGACGGACCATTTCATTTTTTCTCACCTGATTTATGTTTTGTGCGACATGATTAATCTCGTTGCCGGGTTAGACCTCGAATTTCAGTCTCGGTTAGTTGTACGCGACTTTTCAGGGACAACTGGAGGCTTTTACTCAGAAGCTCCTCGGCATGACGCGCCATGACAACAAAGACGGTTACGCCCACCAGCAGGGCCACGACAATCAGAATTATTCCTGCGACCAGACTAATTCGCTGTTGATGAATTTTTGGATGCAGCATGTTTTTCAAGGTCATATCGATAGAGGACATGAGACGGTCTTGTTACAGGCTTGGGGACTCGACGCCCTGGATTCCGGTCTCGCCAGACAGGCTGCGCTGGAGCGCTTCGATAGCCTGGCTGACTTCGGTCTGTGCCGCGGGCGTCAAGGCCTGTGCAGCGTCCAGAAGCGGGTTGACGGCCAGTTCCAGCACCCGTGCGGCGTCGCCCATGCCGGCGCAGCCGAAGGTCGCGCCGGAGCCCGCCAGGCCGTGCGCACAGCGCTCCAGGGTTGCCAGCGCTTCTGCCGGCGCTTCGCCGTTCAGCACCTGGCGCCAGAGCGACTCGATTTGCGCCAGCCGCTGGGGCAGCGAACGGCGGTAATCGGCGCGCTGCGCTTCAATAAATGCGAGAAAAGCCGGATTGGTGGGGGTCATGACGGCAGGAGGGTCGCTGCGGGTTTCATGCCGGGCGAGGCCACGAGGCCGTAGAAGACAGGAATACGGGATTTACCGCTGGCCACCGCGGACGTGAACCTTGCGAATGGCACGTTGTCTCTCGAAGAAAAATGTAACGCATCGCCCATCTTAAGGTGAAAGCATCAAAGCCTGGCGCGGAACAGGCGCGAAATTTGTATTGGCCTTGCAGGTGTGCCGGCAAAGTGTGCGCAAGAGCACCGTGGCAGAAGCGGCGTGGACGTCGATCCATAAGGCCCTTGCCGTTAACCAGGCACAGACAGCAGCCGGGGTGGCCCCGCCTTGAAGGATGGATAATCTTCCGGAAACAGGGCGCTCGCCCACGAAAGCCAACGAAGATGCAAAACAGCTACATTTATGCGCTTACCGGCCGAGGTCAAGATGAGTTGCGCAGCGGCGCGACCACGCTGTCGCCGTCTGAGCTTGAACTGCTGATCAGGATTGATGGTGTCCTGACGATCGGGCAAATCAAGGCGGGCATGCCGGCGATGACCGGCGAGACCTTCACGTCGACCTTCCAGCGCCTGCGGGACCGGTACCTGCTGACGGTGGCAGAGGAAGACCCCTTCAGCGAACAATTCAAAACCCAGATGAACCGGCTGGACCTGTCCGTGGCCGAAGCCGAGGCCGATTCAGGCGCCATGTCGCTCAAGAAGGCCGGCTATTACGTGAGCATTGCCCACAAACGCGGCCCGACCCGCCCGCTGGCGCCGGGCGAGGTACTCTACGCCATTGTGGTGGAAGATGAGCCGATACTCGCCAAATTCATCCAGAGTTATCTGTCCTTCGAGGGCTTTCATGTCCGGCTGGCGGGCAACCGGGCCGAGGTCATTGCCGAGTTCCGCAAGACCCCCATTCCCAACCTGATTCTTCTGGACGTGATGCTGCCGGACGCCGATGGCTTCGACATCCTGCTCAGGCTGCGCCAGCACCCGGCACTGAAAAACGTACCCGTCATCATGCTGACCGGAAAGTCCACACGCGAAGCCGTGATCAAAGGCCTGGCCAGCGGCGCGGACGGCTACGTCACCAAACCCTTCGAGGCCGACGCCTTGATGCGCGCGGTCAGAACGGTCGTCGGGTTGCCGGAAGACCCGGGTGCCTCCAAAGATGTGTGGGTGAACAAGGGCGCCAAATCCTGAGGCGGGAAGAAAAACCAGGCGGCAGGTGGCGGCAAGACGTAGCGCCGGTCCGCTTACCCAGCCTGTTGCCCCTAGCAAAAGGTCTCAAAAAACATGTTCAGCCGGTCAATGTGGCGGCGCTTGACCGCCTCATCGGCAAAACTCGCCTCAAAACTGTTGCGTGCCAGCGTGTAGGCGTGCCGGGCGGTGAGCGGCCCCGCGGCAAAGGTCTGCGTGAAGTTCTCGTTCATGTAGCCGCCAAAGTAAGCCGGGTCGTCAGAATTGACGGTGGCCGCCAGCCCGGCGTCCAGCAACTGGCGCAGGTTGTGGCTGGCCAGGTCGGGGAACACGCAGAGCTTGAGATTGGACAGCGGGCATACCGTCAGCGCGATGCGGTCTTTGGCCAGCCGCTGCATCAGCAAGGCGTCTTTGCTCGACTGCACACCGTGGTCAATGCGCTCGACCTTGAGCACATCCAGCGCCGTCCAGACATAGGCCGGCGGGCCTTCCTCGCCGGCATGGGCGACGAGGTGAAAGCCCAGCTCACGGCAGCGTGCGAACACGCGGGCGAACTTCTCGGGCGGGTTGCCGACCTCGCCGGAATCCAGCCCGATGCCGATGATCTTGTCCCGGTACGGCAGCGCCTGCTCCAGCGTTTCAAACGCTTCTTCTTCGCTCAGGTGACGCAAAAAACACAGGATGAGCAAGGCGCTGACACCGAATTCCAACTGCGCATCGACGCAGGCGCGGTGCAGGCCATTGATAACCGTTTGCATGCTCACGCCGCGCGCCGTGTGCGTCTGCGGGTCGAAAAACAGCTCGGTGTGCGTTACGTGGTCTGCGGCCGCGCGGGCGAAATAAGCCATCGCCATGTCGTAGAAATCCTGCTCGGTGATCAACACGCTGGCGCCGGCGTAATAGATGTCGAGAAAGCTTTGTAGGTTGGTGAAGGCGTAGGCGCTGCGCAGCGCGTCCACGCTGGCATAGGGAAGCTGCACGCCGTTGCGCTGGGCCAGCGCAAAAATCAGTTCGGGCTCCAGCGAGCCTTCGATGTGGATGTGCAGTTCAGCCTTGGGCATTTGCCTGAGCAGCGCGGGCAAGCGGTCGGCGGCAACGGGTTTGACGAAGTTCATTCCAGGTTCCAGAAAAAAGAAAAGCTGCCCGAAGGCAGCTCAAAACTGTCAGTGCGGATGGCTCCAGCCCAGGGCGCGGAGCATTCGCACATTATCCTCAGTTGCCCGGAACCTTGCCTTCGACGCCCTTGACGTAGGTCTTCAGGCCGCCCAGAAATTTGTCGTCAGCTACTGTGCCGCTGGCTATCAGTTCCTTGCCGGTGTTGTCCATGATCGGGCCTTTCCAGATGGCAAAGCTGCCGTCCTTCAGGCCGGCCTTGACTTCGTCCAGGCGCTTTTTGGTCGCTTCAGGCACATCGGCGGCAATCGACACGATGTCGATGGCGCCTTCCTTCACGCCCCACCAGTCGTTGGCGTTGCCCTTCCAGCTGCCGTTCAGCGCATCGCCCACTGTCTTGGTGTAGTAAGGGCCAAGGTTGATCACGGCAGACGCCAGGTGCGCCTTGGGGCCGTAGACGGTCATGTCCGAATCCCAGCCAAAGGCGCGCTTGCCCATTTTTTCGGCGGTCTGCAGCACGGCTGACGAATCGGTGTTCTGGAACAGCACGTCGGCGCCGCCGTTGATGAGCGCGGTGGCGGCTTCGGTTTCCTTGGGCGGATTGAACCAGTCGTTGACCCACACCACGCGGGTCTTGATATTGGGGTTGACCGACTGCGCGCCCAGCGTGAAGCCGTTGATGTTGCGAATCACCTCGGGAATCGGCACCGAGCCGACCACGCCCAGTGTGCCGTTCTTGCTCATCTGACCCGCCACTATGCCGGCCAAATAAGCGCCTTCATAGGTGCGGCTGTCGTAGGTGCGCAGGTTGTCGGCGGTCTTGTAGCCGGTGGCATGCTCAAACTTGACGTCCGGAAAGTCCTTGGCGACCTTGACCATGCTTTCCATGTAGCCAAAAGTAGTGCCGAAGATCATCTTGTTGCCCTGCGCCACCAGGTCGCGAATGACGCGCTCGGCATCAGCCGACTCGGGCACTTTCTCAACAAAGGTGGTGGCCACGCGGTCGCCGTACTCTTTTTCCATCGCCTTGCGACCGTTGTCATGCGAGAACGTGTAGCCGCCGTCGCCAATCGGGCCGATGTAGACAAAGGCTACTTTCAGCGGCTCGGCCTTGGCGGGCGCAGCAGCTGCAGGGGCGGCGGCCGGGGCCGGCGCTGCTTCCTCTTTTTTGCCGCAGCCCATCAGGGCCGCTGCGGCCACGGCCGACACGGCCGCCAGCTTGAGCAGGGAGCGTTTTTTCAGGTCTGGCATGTCATCTCGCTTTCATTGGGGTTTAAAGGTTCAAAATCAGGTTCACTGGACTAAAAAGCCCCGCCATTATCAGCGCGCCGTGTCATGCACCGGGGTAAAAAGGCTTGCCGATGGATGTGGGCATGTTCACGCGTATCCACAGCGGATTGCGCGAAATCAGCACCAGCACCACGATGGTGGACAGGTAAGGCAGCATGGTCAGGAACTGGGGAGGCACATCGACCCCCAGGCTTTGCAGGTGAAACTGCAGCATGGTCACGCCGCCAAACAAATAAGCACCCAGCAGCACCCGGGCCGGTCGCCAGGTGGCAAAGGTGGTCAGCGCCAGTGCAATCCAGCCCTTGCCGGCCACCATGCCCTCGACCCACAGCGGCGTGTAGACGATGGACAGGTAGGCACCGGCCAGGCCGCACAGCGCGCCGCCGGCCATCACGGCGGCCAGCCGGATGCGCCGCACCGGGTAACCCAGCGCATGCGCCGACTCCGGGCTTTCGCCGACCGAGCGCAGCACCAGACCGGCGCGCGTGCGGTACAAAAACCAGATCAGCGCGCCCGTCAGCGCCATGGTGATGTAGACCATCGGGTGCTGGCGAAACAGCGCCGGGCCAATAAACGGCAAATCAGCCAGGTACGGAATCGGGTAGTGCATTTGTTCAGGCAGCTTTTCCTGCACATAGCCCACGCCGACAAAGGCTGAAAAGCCCGCACCAAAGATCGACAGCGCCAGCCCGGTGGCGTACTGGTTGGTGTTGAGCCAGATAACCAGAAAACCAAACAGCGCGGCCAGCACGGCACCAGCGGCCATGCCAGCGGCAAAGCCCACCCAGGTGTTGCCGGTGTGCACCACGGCGGCAAAGCCGGCAATGGCGGCGCACAGCATCATGCCCTCAGCGCCCAGGTTGACGATGCCCGATTTTTCGTTGATCAACAGGCCCAGCGCGGCAATGGCCAGCACCGTGCCGGCGCTCAAGGTGGACGCAATCAGCAGTGCAGTGGAGTCCATCAGTGCGCTCCTTTCAGGGTGGAAGTTGCCAGCGCCGCAGTGCGCGATGTGAAGGCCTTGATGCGGTAGGCAATCAAGGTGTCGCAGGCCAGCAGGTTAAACAGCAGCAGGCCCTGAAACACGCCGGTCAGCGACTTGGGCAGGCCCATGCGCGACTGCGCCAGCTCGCCGCCGATGTAGAACATGCTCATGAGCAGCGCCGAAAACACCACGCCCACCGGGTGCAACCGGCCCACAAACGCCACGATGATGGCGGCAAAGCCGTAGCCCGCCGGCACATAGGGCGTGAGCTGGCCAATCGGCCCGGCCACTTCCAGCGCGCCAGCCAGCCCGGCCGCGCCGCCTGAAATCAACAGCGCCACCCAGAGCGCGCGGCGCGAGGAAAAGCCGGCGTAACGCGCGGCTGCCGGTGCCTGGCCGCTCACCTCCTGCGCAAAACCGGCGTAGGTGCGGTACAGGTACAGCCACATCGCGCCTACGCCCAGCAGGCCCAAGACGATGCCGATGTTGACGCGCGAGCCGGCCATCAGGCGTGGAATCTGCGTCACCGCCTCGAACGTCTTGGTTTGCGGAAAGTTGTAGCCGTTGGGGTCTTTCCACGGGCCAAACACCATGTAGTTCAGCACCATGTCGGCCACGTAGACCAGCATCAGGCTGACCAGGATTTCATTGGCGTTGAAGCGGTCGCGCAGCAAGGCCGTGAGGCCAGCCCAGGCCATGCCGCCCAGCACGCCGGCTGCCAGCACCGCCGGAATGATCCACGGCCCGGTGGTCTTGTCGGCCAGCAGCGCCACGCCGCCAGCCGCGAGCGCGCCCATCACATACTGGCCCTCGGCACCAATGTTCCAGACGTTGGAGCGAAAGCACACTGCCAGCCCCAGCGCAATGATGAGCAGCGGCGTGGCCTTGACCAGCAGCTCGCCCAGCGCATAAGGCGACTTGATGGGCTCCCAGAAAAACACCTGCAGGCCCTTGACCGGGTCTTTGCCCAACGCAATAAAGAGGCCCACGCCAATCGCCACCGTGATCAGCAGCGCCAGCACCGGCGAGGCATAACTCCAGAACGACGACGGCTGGGGCCGGATTTCAAGCTTGAGCATGGCTCGCCTTTGCTGTTGGCGCTGCCGCCGATGACCACAGGCCACTCATCCAGAGGCCGACTTTTTCTACCGTCGCTTCGGCGCGCGGCAGCGAGGGCGAGAGCTGGCCCTTGGCAATCACATACAGGCGGTCGCAAATTTCAAACAGCTCGTCCAGCTCTTCGCTGACCACCAGCACGGCGCAACCGGCACCGGCCAGCTTGAGCAGCTCGCCGCGTATCTGGCTGGACGCGCCGACATCGACGCCCCAGGTCGGCTGCGAGACGATCAGCAGCTGGGGTGCCGCATCCATCTCGCGGCCCATGATGAACTTTTGCAAATTGCCGCCCGACAGCGACTTGGCCGCCGCCTGTGGCCCGCCGCACTTGACGTTGTAGCGCTCAATGATGCGCTGCGCCTGCGCCTGCAGCTTGGTGCCGCTGATCCAGCCGCCTGCACCCACCGCCTCGCGGCGCGTCAGCAGCAGGTTGCGCGCCAGTGCCAGCGTGGGCACCGCGCCGCGCCCGAGCCGCTCTTCGGGCACAAAATGCAGCCCCAGGCGGCGGCGCTGCGCCGGGCCAAGCTTGCCCACGCCCCGGCCCTTGACGCAAATCGAGCCACTGGCCGCGCGCGTGTCTTCGCCCGACAGCGCGTACAGCAACTCTTTTTGTCCGTTACCCGACACGCCGGCAATGCCGACCACCTCGCCGGCGCGCACCTGCAGCGCCAGCTGGTGCAGATCAACGCCGAACTGCTCCTGGCACGCCAGGTCAAGCTGCTTGACGTCAAGCACCACCTCTCCGGTCTTGACTTCGCGGTGCTCCAGCGCCGGCGGCTCCGCACCAATCATCAACCGGCTCAGCGAAGCATTTGATTCCTGGCGCGGATCGCATTCCCCTGTCACCCGCCCGCCGCGCAGCACCGTGCACGCCGTGCACAACGCGCGGATTTCGTGCAGCTTGTGGCTGATGTACAAAATGCTGCAGCCCTCGGCGGCCAGCTGGCGCAACGTGACGAACAGGGTTTCAACTGCCTGCGGTGTCAGCACCGAGGTCGGCTCGTCCAGGATCAGTATTTTTGGGTTCGTCAGCAGCGCCCGCACAATTTCCACGCGCTGGCGCTCGCCCACGCTTAATGTATGCACCGGCCGCAGCGGGTCCAGCGGCAGCCCGTAGGCCTGCGCCGTCTGTACGATGCGCTGCGAGACCTGCGCCAGGCTCATGTTTTTGCTCAACCCCAGCCAGACGTTTTCAGCGACGGTCAGCGTGTCAAACAGGCTGAAATGCTGGAACACCATGCTGATGCCCAGCGCCCGCGCCTCTTGCGGGTTGCGCACCACCACCGGCTGGCCGTCAATGGCCATGCTGCCAGCGTCGGGCTTGACGGAGCCGTAGATGATTTTCATCAGGGTGGACTTGCCAGCGCCGTTTTCGCCCAGCACGGCGTGAATCTGGCCGGGCAGCACGCTGAGCGCAATGTCACTGTTGGCGACCACGCCGGGGTAGCTTTTGCTGATGCCGGCCAGCTGCAGCCGGGGCGGCACGCTGGCGGCGCTTTCGGTCAAGGTTGATTGAGCTGTCATGGGTTGTCTGGGTGATCTGGGTAAGCTGGATAAGCTGGGTTAACCGGATAGGCGTAAATTTCTTGTTCTTGAGCTTTTTAGGCGCTTTGCGCAGACAGCACGGGCGCAGGCAGCTATGTTTTTCAGAGCATATCAGCCGCCGGAAATTTCTCGAGCCTGCGCGGCATTATGGTGGCTTGGCATTCATCGCCCAAGCCGGTCAGCCCGCACTGCAGCCAGCGTGATGCCATCCCGAACAGTGACGAATTTCAGCGCGCCGCATGGCCGATACCTGTCCATCCAGCCGGGTAATATGAACCCGCACAGGCAGCGCACGGCCCCTTTGATTTAACCTGATTCTCATGAACCTCACGCCCTCACCCGTTCAGCATTCTGTCAAAACCATCCGCTTTGTCCGAAGGGGCGAAGTGGTCAATCTCGGCAATGTACCACCCGATCGCACGCTGCTGGACTTGCTGCGCGAAGACCTGGGGCTGACGGGCACCAAAGAGGGTTGCGGCGAAGGCGACTGCGGCGCTTGCACCGTCGTGCTGGGCCAGGTTGAAGACGGCGCGCTGCGCTTTCGCGCCATCAACAGCTGCATCCGACTGGCGCATTCGATTGACGGCATGGCGCTGTGGACGGTGGAAGATCTGGCCGCGCCCGACGGCCGCCTGCACCCGGCGCAAGAAGCCATGCTGCAGTGCCACGCATCGCAATGCGGCTTTTGCACGCCGGGCTTTGTGATGAGCCTGTTTGGGATGTACGAAAACCATGCCCGCCAAGGCGAGCGCATCACGCGGGCGCTTGCGCAAGAAGAACTTTCGGGCAACCTGTGCCGCTGCACCGGCTACCGGCCCATTCTGGACGCCGCGCAGCACATGACGAGTCTGCCGCCCGCCTTTGTCGATACCACCGATTTGCTATCAAAACTAGAGCTGATTGCGCACGCCAGCCGTGCGCCAGAGGCCGATTTAGCTTATAAACTGCCAAAAACGCTGGCCGAATTGCTTAAACTTCGCTCTGCGCAACCGAAAGCGCAACTGGTGGCCGGCTGCACCGATGTCGGGCTGTGGGTCACCAAGCAGCACCGGCAGTTTGAGCAAATCATTGACCTGACACAGGTGGCCGAATTGCGCCAGATGGAGGATCAGGCGCAGCACCTGCTGATTGGCGCAGCCGTCACGCTGGCCGATGCGTTTGCCGCCCTGGTGCAGCGCTGGCCGCAGCTGCACAACTTTGCCAGCCGTTTTGCCGGCCTGCCGGTGCGCAACTCGGGCACGCTCGGCGGCAACGTCGCCAACGGCTCGCCGATTGGCGACTCCATGCCGCTGCTGATTGCGCTCGGTGCGTCTGTCGTGCTGATGAGCGCGCGCGGCCAACGTGCGTTGCCGCTGGAAAAGCTCTACACCGGTTACCGGCAAAACGTGATGGCGGCAGATGAGGTGCTGGCCTTCATCAAGGTGCCCCAACCTGAAGCCGGCGAAACGCTGAAGGTGTACAAAATCTCCAAGCGCTACGACGACGATATTTCCGCTGTCTGCCTGGCGATCAAGCTGCTCATCGAAGGCGGCGTCGTGCAGCAGGCGTCGATTGGCGCGGGTGGCGTGGCGGCAACACCGGCTAGAGCCGTGCAGACCGAAGCGGCGCTCACCGGCCAGCCGTGGACGCTGGACACCGTGCAGCACGCCATCGCCGTGCTGCGCGCCGAATTTACGCCGCTGTCGGACATGCGGGCCTCCAGCGCTTACCGCACCGAAGTGCTGGGCAATCTGTTGCAACGCTACTGGCTTGAAAGCCAGGGCATGCAGCAAATCAACCTGGAATCGTTCGTTCTGGAAGCAAAGGCATGAGCATGGACAAGGACATTTCCCCCAGCCGCGATGAAGTCGCCGACCCCGCCGTCATCGCGGCCAACGCGCATGCTGCCGACCAGCCCGACGCGCAACCGGCTACGGTTAGCCCGCCGCCGGTGCCGCAGGCGGCAGGCAGCTCGCGCTTTCATGAAAGCGCGCGCGCCCAGGTTCAGGGCACGGCCACGTACATCGACGACATGCCCGAGCTCAAGGGAACGCTGCACGCCGCGCCTATCTTGTCCACGGTCGCGCATGGCCAGCTGCTGGGTGTCGATACGGCGGCTGCGATGGCCCTGCCCGGCGTGCGCGGCGTGATCCTGTCGCAAGACATTCCCGGCGACCGCTTGCTGGGCAATTTTTCGCACGACGAACCGGTGTTTGCGCAGGACACCGTGCAGCACATCGGTCAGGTGATTGGCGTGGTGGTGGCCGATACGGTGATGCAGGCACGGCGCGCAGCGCGGCAGGTGCAGTGCCACATCGAGCCGCTGCCCGCCGTGCTGAATGTGCGTGACGCGCTGGCGGCGCAAAGCTATGTGTTGCCGCCCGTGTTCGTCCAGCGCGGCGATGCGGACGCCGCGCTGAAATCGGCACAGCACACGCTGCATGGCACGCTCGAAGTCGGCGGCCAGGAGCATTTCTACCTCGAAGGCCAGATTGCTTACGTGCTGCCGCAAGAGCAAAACCAGTGGTTGGTCTATTCGAGCACGCAACACCCCGGCGAAGTGCAGCACTGGGTCGCGCATGCACTGGGCACCGACCAGCATGCGGTGCGCGTTGAATGCCGGCGCATGGGCGGCGGCTTTGGCGGCAAGGAAACGCAGGCCGGTCATCTGGCGGTCTGGGCTGCCGTGGCGGCGCGCAAACTGGGCAAACCCGTCAAGCTGCGCCTAGACCGCGACGACGATTTTCTGGTCACCGGCAAGCGCCATCCGTTTGCCTACGACTACACCGTCGGCTTCGACGACACGGGCCGCATCACCGGCCTGAAGCTCACGATGGCCGTCAACTGCGGCTTCAGCGCCGACCTGTCCGGCCCGGTGGCCGACCGCGCCGTGTTTCATGTTGACAACGCCTACTTTTTGCAGGACGTGGCCATCGCGTCTTACCGCTGCAAGACCCATACCCAAAGCAACACGGCGTTTCGCGGCTTCGGCGGGCCGCAGGGAATGATCGTGACCGAAGCCATCATGGGCGACATCGCGCGCCAGCTGGGCCTGGACGCGCTGGATGTGCGCCGGCGCAACCTCTACGGCATCACGGAGCGCAATGTCACGCACTACCAGATGACGGTCGAAGACAACATCCTCGAACCCTTGCTATTAAAACTGGAGCAAACTTCGGGATACCGCTTGCGCAAGCAGGCGATTTCGGCATGGAACGCCGCCAGCCCCGTGATTCAGCGCGGCATCGCCCTCACGCCGGTCAAATTCGGCATTTCCTTCACGGCGACACTGTTCAATCAGGCCGGCGCGCTGGTGCACGTCTACACCGACGGCTCGTGCCAGGTCAACCACGGCGGCACCGAAATGGGCCAGGGTTTGAACACCAAGGTGGCGCAGATCGTGGCCGACGAACTCGGCATTGCCTTCGAGCACGTGCTAGCCACGGCCAGCGACACCAGCAAGATTCCGAACGCCTCGGCCACGGCGGCTTCAGCCGGCACCGACCTGAACGCCAGAGCCGCCCAGTACGCGGCCCGTAATGTGCGCGACAACCTGGCACAGTTTGTCGCCGGGCTGGACAACTGCGGCGCGGGCGCGGTGCGTTTCCAGGGCGGCGAAGTGACAACGCCGGCCAATCGCCGCCCGTTCACCGAAGTGGTCAAACTGGCCTATGCCAACCGCATCCAGCTCTGGAGCGACGGGTTTTACCGAACGCCCAAAATCCACTACGACAAGACCACGCTCACGGGCCGTCCGTTTTTCTACTTTGCCTATGGCGCGGCCTGCACCGAAGTAGCCATCGACACGTTGACCGGCGAGAGCCGGGTGCTGAAGGTGGACATCCTGCACGACGTGGGCAACCCCATCAACCCGGCGATTGACATCGGCCAGATCGAAGGCGGTTTCGTGCAAGGCATGGGCTGGCTGACCACCGAGCAACTGGTCTGGAACGAAAAAGGCCAGCTCAGCACCCACGCCCCCAGCACCTACAAGATTCCAACCACCGGCGACATTCCCGCGCATTTCAAAATCGACTTGTGGCTAGAGCCCAACCGCGAAGACAACATCTTCGGCAGCAAAGCCGTCGGCGAACCGCCGCTGATGCTGGCGATCAGCGTGTTCGAGGCGATGCGGGATGCGGTGGCGGCAGCGCGGCCGTGTAGGCGGGTGCAGCTGGATGCGCCCGCGACTGCGGAGAATGTGCTGCGGGCGCTTGGAAAGTTGGCAAGCGTCTCGCAGCAGCCGCCCCCAAAAAAATCTGACCCGAGATGCGCCAAACTCCCGACGCCCTGACCCAGATTGCCGCCCAAACGCTGGCGCATTATGAACAAAATGCCGAAGCGTATTGGCAGGGCACGCGCGGTCATGATGTGCGCCAGAACATTGCCGCACTGCTCAACGCCATTGAGGTTGCGCCCCCGTTTGAACTGCTCGACTTCGGCTGCGGCCCCGGACGCGACCTGAAGACATTCGTGGAACTCGGTCACCACGCAACCGGCCTGGAAGGTGCCGCGCAACCGGCCGCCATGGCGCGGGCTTACAGCGGCTGCGAGGTGCTGCAACAGAACTTCCTGGAACTCGATTTGCCTGAAGCGCGTTTCGACGGCGTCTTCGCCAACGCGGTGCTGTTCCACGTTCCCAGCGACGCTTTGCCACGCGTTCTCGGGCAATTGCATGCGAGCCTCAAACCCGGCGGCACGCTGTTCAGTTCCAACCCGAGAGGCGAAGGACAGGAAGGCTGGAACGGCGAGCGCTACGGTGCTTTTCATGACTGGCCGACCTGGCAGCGCTACATGACATCTGCCGGATTCGTCGAACTGGCGCACTACTACCGCCCGGCCGGGCTGCCCCTGGCGCAGCAGCCCTGGCTGGCCAGCGTGTGGCGCAAACCCAAATCGCCTTGATTCCCTGACACCGACCCCAGCAATCAAGCCGGGCTACATTGAAGGCCCTGTTACCTCAACCGCGACATGCAGGCAACCTGCCTTGCAGCGGCTTGTCCCTTTTAAAGGAGTTTCATGACGATCACTTCCGCCCTGTCCGACTTTCCCATCACCCAAAAATGGCCCGCCCGGCACCCTGACCGGCTGCAGCTGTATTCGCTGCCCACGCCCAATGGCGTGAAGGCGTCGATCATGCTGGAAGAAACCGGCCTGCCGTATGAAGTTCATCTGGTCAATTTCCAGACCAACGACCAGACTTCGCCTGAATTTCTGTCGCTCAATCCGAACAACAAAATCCCCGCCATCCTTGACCCGAACGGGCCGGACGGCAAGCCGCTGGCGCTGTTTGAGTCGGGCGCGATCCTGATTTATCTGGCCGAAAAGACCGGGCAATTTATGCCGCAGGGCGCCGCCGGGCGTTACGAAACCCTGCAGTGGCTGATGTTCCAGATGGGCGGGATTGGCCCGATGTTTGGGCAGCTCGGATTTTTCAACAAGTTTGCCGGCAAGGACTACGAAGACAAGCGCCCGCGCGACCGCTATGTCGCCGAATCAAAACGCCTGCTCGGCGTGCTGAACCAACGGCTCGAAAACCGCAACTGGATCATGGGCGACGCCTACACCATCGCCGACATCGCCACGTTTCCGTGGATACGCAACCTGATCGGCTTCTACGAGGCGGGTGAGCTGGTGGGGATGGAAGACTTTCCGCATGTCACGCGGGTGCTGGAGGCGTTTGTGGCGCGGCCTGCTGTGACCAGAGGGTTGGAGATACCGAAACGCCCTTGATCGCGGCGAGCGGACGTGCGGCTTGATGGCCAGCACGCCCGTTCAGCGCACTATCGGCGGCGGTCGTTCGCCATCAGGTGGTCAGCCACCGCCCGGTAGGCCGGCAGCGAGGTCGGGTCGCTGGCGGCGTTGGCGGCCACGGGGTTGGAGGCAAAACGCACAATCACCATGTCGGCTTTCGGATCAATCCAGATCGTCTGGCCATACACGCCGCGCGCGGCATACGCGCCGTGGTCATCATTGCTGATCCACCACATCGAGCCGTAGCTCCAGCCTGGCAAGAGTTTGTAGCCCGCTTTGGCAAACGTCTCGGGCTTTCCGCCTTTGCGAATGTTGGCAATGGCTGCGCGCGGCACGATTTGCTGACCGCCCGACATGCCGTTGTTCAGCATCAGTTGACCCAGCCTGGCCGTATCGCGCAGCGTGGCGTTGAAGCCGCCGCCGGCAAAAGGCGTGCCGATGGAATCGACCGTGTAGAAAGCCTCTCGCTCGGTGCCGATGCGGCTCCAGATGCGCTCGGACAGCTGCTGCGCCACCGATTTTCCGGTGGTGCGGGCAATCAGCCAACCCAGCGTGTCGGCGTTCACCGTCTTGTAGCCAAACGCTTCGCCGTGCGTGCCTTTTTTCTTGACTGTCTGCAAAAACTCGAAATAGCTGCGCGGGCCGGTGTAGCCTGCGGGTTTGGGCAGCGGGCTGCCGGCCTCGGCATAAACCCAGACCTCGGCTTTGGGGTTAGCGTAGTCTTCGGAATAGTCGAGCGCCGTGGTCATGTCCATGACCTGGCGCACGGTGGCGTCGCCAAACGCACTGTCTTTCAATTCCGGGATGAGGCTGCCGACCTGCGCTTTTTCGTCCAGCTTGCCTTCGGCGACCAGCACCTCGCCCAGCAAACCGGTCAACGACTTGGTGACCGACATGGCGCCGTGCAGCGTGTCGGGGCCGAGGCAACCCGCGTAACGCTCATACACCACGCGGCCGTGGTGCAGCACGATCACGCCGTCGGTGTAATTGACATCAAACGCGTCATTCCAGCTCATTTTCTTGTCAGAACCCAGCGGCGTAAAGCTGACTTGGTCAAGCGAGGCATTGAGCGCGGCGGGCAATTTGCTCGCGCCCTTGGTACCGTTGTTCACACCGACGCTCGGCATCAACTCGCGAAAGTTGCAGACCGTCCAGCGCAGCTTGGGAAAGACAAAATAATCCGGGTCGGTGAAGCGGATGGTCTTGCTGGCCGGCGGCGGAAAGCCCTGCATCCAGCCCATGCCTTGGGGGTTGGATGCCTGGGCGGACAGCGGTGCGGGTGCCTGGGCCATGGCAGCAGTTCCTGCAGTGAGTACGACGGCCAATGCCGGTGCGAACAGTTTTTTCATCGTTTTTTCCTTGGGTTTGGGTCGATTGCCGCCGCGTTCAGGCAGCGTCTTGCTGATTTTTGGGCTGGTGCTGCGCAGCATTCCCGGCGCTTGGCTGGCCAGGAAACGCATTGATAGCAACGTGGGGTTTCAGTCGAGTTCTTGCACACCTCCGCCCGACACCGTGAGGATCTGCCCGCTGACCCAGCTGGCGGCGGGTGAACACAAGAACAGCGCCGCATTGGCCATGTCCTGCGCCTCACCCAGACGGTGGATAGGCGTGTGCATCAGCATGGTTTTCAAAACATCGTCGTTCAGCACCGATTCAAGCGCGTCAGTGCGCGTCGCGCCGGGGGCAATGCCATTGACACGGATGCCCTTGGGGCCGAGGTCAAACGCAATATTGCGAATCAGGTGGTTGGTGGCGGCCTTTGACGCCCCATAGGCCGCCATGCGCTTGTTTTTGTTGTCGCCGGCCATGGAGGTGATGGCCAGCATCGCACCGCCGCCGGCTTTCTCCATTTCGGGCGCAGCCAGTTGCGCCAGCTGGAATAACGAGAACACGTTCAGATCAAACGCGCGCCGAAAGTCCGCCATCGGCATGTCAAAAGGTTTGGGGCCGCCGCCGCCCGCGTTGCTGACAAGGAGGGTCAGCTTGCCGAACTGTTGCACCGTCTGCGCAATCAGCTGCGCCAGATCTTCTTCACGGGTCACGTCGCAGGCTAGGGCTGCAGCCTTTCCGCCCTTGGCTGTGATGCCGTCGGCAACCGCCGTCGCGGTGGCGGCGTCACGGTCACTGACCACGACGGCCGCGCCTGCAGCGGCAAAGGTTTCGGCAATGGCGCGGCCAATGCCGGCGCCTGCACCGGTGATGACGGCCACCTGATTGTCGAGTTTGAAGTGGGCTGGGTTGTACATAGTTAGGTTCCTTTCAAGGGAGTTCATACTGGAGAAAAAAAAGGTGGCACCTTAGCGACGGTGCCCATACCGATCGGGGTCATTGGCTGAAGTGGCTGCTGCGCAGCTTGAAGGCCATAGCAATCAATATCACGCCGAAAACAATCGCAAACCAGCCGATCAGCCATACCAACGCAATGGCACCGGCCCCCGGCCACCCCACCACGGCCAGACCGAAAATGACGGACAACAGGCCCGACAGCGCGTGCAGCCCCATTCACCATGAACATGCTTGCGCAAACGAACGGCCGCAACGATCTGCAGCAAGCCGATGGCAATGGCCCAGCCGCCAATGATGAGGATCAGCGTGATCGCCGTCAAACCAGGCCAGAAAAACGTGGCAATGCCCGCCCCGATACCCAGCAGACCGACGACGATCAGCGCCCACATCGGCTTGCCGTTGTCACCCATGCGCAGTCCGGCGGCAAGTGCCAGCACGCCGTCCAGCAGCACATAGGCACCCCAAACAATGACCAGCAAGGTCAGCGTGACGCCTGGCAGCGCCAGCGCCAGCACCCCGAAAATCAGCGCTGACAATCCACGCAGCGCGATCCAGCCCCATTCTTCACGCAATCGCGCCAAAGGCTGTTGTGCAAAATCTTCAGTATTGAATTTCATCGTCAACTCCTGGTGGCTAAAAAAATACCGGCTTCATCGAACCGGATGCTCGGGCGTAAAAGGCTTGCGTGAAGGGTCATGTAATTCACCAGTCCGCCCACAATGCCTGCGATAACACCCAGGATAATTACGGCCGCTCCAAGCGAGACCTCGACGGTACCCATCAGTCTTTGCCATGTCACGGCACCCGCGACGATCAAGCCGAAGCCGAACACGCCGTGTTTGATCGTGAGCCACAGCACCCCCGGCAGAAAGCGCCGCCTCGGGGCCTTCAGGGTCAGGTACGCAACCACGGTCAGAATCATTGCAAGGCTGACGGCCAACGGAACCGCTGTGGCCAACACCGTCTGCTCGTCGTTCGTGATGCCGTCCACCGACAGCGGAATCGAGGCACGGCCCTTGAGCAAATACCACTGGATGGCGCCGTTGATGAGTCCATTGGTGACACCGCTGATAACAGCACCTCCAAGAATTTTCGAGTCCGAAATGACAAGGGGCGTATCCGTTTTTTTCATAGTTATATCTTTCGTGAAGTCATCGATGGATGACTGCTTTTGGCTTTCGGTTAGGCGGTTATGCAGACTGAGGAGTCAAAAAAATCGAGTGAAAACAGCTCAATCGAGCCGGATGCTTGGACGCACACGGCGGTTGAGCCGGTCGACCAACCAGACCAGAGCGCCTTTCCAAAAGCCATGAATGCGTGACTGGTGTCCGCGGTATAAAAAAGCGTGGCTCAGTTGTGCCAGCCGGCCCTTGATCGAGATGCCGTGAAACATGCCGAACTGGCCTAACGATCCGTAGGCGTCGTACTGCGCCAGTGACACCAGCGCGCCAAAGTCGTGGTACGCAAAAGCGGGCATCGGCTTGCCATTAAGCCAATCGGGCAGGTGATTGACCAGATGGTGGGCATGCTGGTGCGCCACCTGGGCCGTCGGCGGCAAGGCGCGCTCCATGCCAGGCAGCGTCAAGCTGGCACAGTCGCCCACGGCAAAAATCGAGGCGTCGCGGGTCGTCTGCAAAGAGGTTCCCACCACTAGCTGATTGCTGCGGTTGCTCTCCAGGCCACCCAATTCATGCAGAAATTCGGCCGCTTTCACACCGGCGGCCCACACTTTCAGCATGGCGGGCACCAGTTCTCCATTCTTGAGGCGAAATCCCCCTTCTTCGGCGGCGCTCACCTGGGCACCGGTTTTGACGACCACGCCCAATTGTTCAAGGCGCAGTCGCGCAGCGCCGGAAATGTCCTCGGGGAAAGCTGCCAGTAAACGCTCGCCGCTCTCGATCAGCGTGATCTTGATGCGCGACGACATGCCTGCTGCGCCATAGACGTCCGCTGCCTCGGCCAGTTGCACCAGCTCGGCCGCCAGTTCAACGCCGGTCGCGCCGCCGCCCACGATGCTGATCGATAGATCGGACGAGTCGGCAGCGCTTTGCAAAATGCGAATGCGCATCTCGCGGTTGAAATGGTCGGCCTGGATCCGCGAGTCAATGGTGTAGCAGCGTTCTTTGACGCCTGGCGTTCCAAAGTCGTTGGCCCGGCTGCCAACGGCCATGATCAGTACGTCATAGGGAATGCGGCGGGGTGCCAGCAGCACCCGGCCGTCCGGATGCGTTAAAGCGGCCACCTCGATTTCCTTGCGTTGGCGGTCAAGTCCGCACATGGCACCGGGCTGGTAAATAAACCCGGCCAAATGCGCTTGCGCCGCGTAAGCCACCTGTTGCTGATAGACATCGCGCGTGCCCGCTGCAATGGTGTGCAGCATGGGCTTCCAGATATGCGCAGAGTCGGCATCCAGCAAGGTAACGGCCAAGCGTTTTCCCTGACGGGCGCGATCGTTTCGTCGTCCCAAACCCGATGCGATTTCAATGCCGGCCACACCACCACCGACGACCACGATCCGGGAAACGTTGTTTGTTTGATTCATGCATGAGCTCCTGATAAAACTTCTGCGAGCGACCGCTCAGTGCGTCTTCGCCTTGCAAAGACCTGCCCGCTTGTCGCACCAAAGTGCGCAGCATCAGGCCGCTTTATTTTATACGCACACAATTGTACGATTGCAAGTGGACGATTATGTCCGTTTAATATAAAATGGCAAGCATGCAAAAAATTCAGAAACGCTCAGACGCCCAAATTCACCGCACCTTGCTGCTCGACGCAGCTGACAAGGTGTTCTCCGAGCACGGCGTTCATGCTGCGCTTGAACTGGTCACAGCACAAGCTGGCGTGAGCCGGGCTACGCTATACCGCAACTTTCCCGACCGGGATGCCTTGATGGGCGCCTTGCTGGAACGTACTTTTGAAAAGCTCGAAGCGCAAGCTGAGCAGTTGCAAGAACGGGACGATGCGCTGTTTTGCATGCTCGAGCACATGGCCAGCCTGGTGGCAGACTGCGCACCGGTGTCAGACCACTGGCGCACCGCCGACCGCGACAGCCCCGTGCTGGCAGGCGCCCAGCGGCGCTTGACGCGCCTGGTCAAGCCCTTGCTGGAACAGGCCGTTGCGTCGGGCACCTGCCGCCCCGACCTCACAGCCAAAGACGTGATCCTGGTCTCCAGCATGCTCGGCTCGGGCCTGCGTGGCCGCACCCGGGCGCAGCGCCGCAGCCTGTCCAGGCGTGCATTGCACCTGCTGCTGGAAGGCTTGCGTGCCGCCCCGGCGCGTGGGAACATAACGCCATGAATCAACCCAAAATCATCGGCCCGGTGCCCGATTGGGAAGAGCACGAAAAACCCAGCATGCCCGGCTCGCCCGCTTCGCTGGACCATTCATTTCCGATGCGCATCGCCTACGCCTGCGTTGCCGTGCTGATTGGACTGACGGGCGGCCTGGGTGCTGGCTTGCTGGCGGCCAACCTGCCGGCCATTGCCGGCCAGCTCGGGCTGACCTCGGTGGAAGCCACCTGGCTGCCAGCCATCTATGTGATGGTGAGCGTCACCGCCAACCTGCTGGTGTACAAGTTTCGCCAGCAATACGGCATCCGGCTTTTCGCGGAACTGGGCTTGGGGCTGTATGCAGCGGTCACCTTGCTGCACCTGTTTGTGGAAGGCTTCGAGATGGCCCTGGTGGTGCGCGGCGTCAGCGGTTTTGTCAGCGCGGCCACCAGCACCCTGGCAGTGCTCTACATGCTGCAGGCCTTTCCCAAAGCCAAACTGGGCGCGGGCCTGGTGGTGGGCCTGAGCATTGCGCAGTTTGCGACGCCTCTGGCCTGGGTGCTGTCACCGTCGCTGATGGACGCGGGCGACTGGCGCGCGCTGTATGTTTTTGAAGGCGGGATGGCGTTGTGTGCGCTGGCCGCCGTGGTCATCCTCAAGCTGCCGCTGGGCCTGCGCATCCAGGTGCTGGAGCGGCTGGATTTCCTGACATTTGCTCTGGTCGCGCCCGGCGTGGGCTTGCTTGCTGCGGTGTTGGCTCAAGGGCTCAATGGCTGGTGGACGGACAGCCCGTGGCTGGCCTGGGCGCTGATCGCTTCGCTGCTGCTGCTGACGGCGGCCGGTATTCTTGAATACCACCGCAAGACGCCCCTGCTGCAAGTTCGCTGGCTGCTCAACGTGTCCACGCTGCGCTTCATCATCGGTGCGCTCATGATGCGCTTTTTGCTGTCCGAGCAGACCTATGGCGCGGTGGGGCTGCTGCGCTCGCTCGGCATGGGGCCAGACCAGTTGCAGCCGCTCTACGCCGTGATGCTGATTGGCATGGTCTGCGGCATGGCGGTGAGTGCGCTGACCTTTGGCGACAAGACCGTCATTTTACAAATCCTGGTGTCGGTCGTGCTGATTGCCATTGGCGGCTGGCTGGACCACGACTCCAGCAGCCTGAGTCGGCCACACGACTTTTATCTGAGTCAGTTTTTGCTGTCTTTCGCATCCGCCATGTTCATGGGCCCGCTGCTCATGGTGGGCGTATCGCAGGCGCTCAAACACGGCGCAGACCACATGATCACCTTCATGGTGCTGTTTGCCATCACCCAGAGTCTGGGCGGCCTGCTCGGCCCGGCGCTGCTGGGCACGATGCAGGCGCAAAGAACCCAAACCTACGTGCAGTCGATCAGCGCGCATCTCAACGCCGGTGACCCGGCAGTCGTGCAGCGGCTCGGCATGCAGCAGGGCGCTCTGGCCGGCGTGCTGCCCGACAGCCGCCTGCGCGCCGCCCAGGGTGCTGCACAGCTGGGACAAATCGTGCGCCGGGAAGCCTCGGTGCGCGCCTTCAATGACGTTTTTGGCGTGATCAGCATGCTGGCGCTGGCCTTCCTGGCGTGGTCGCTTTACCGCGTGCGCCGTGCGGCAGTCGCCGCGCGTGCGGCTGCGCCTGCCCCCACCGCCTCCTGATCCTGCTGCAACCCCCTGCGCGCTACACGCACCACCGACGCCGCATCGATTTAAGAAAGCCTTTATGAACCAGAACACTTCACCACAAACGCCTGCGCCTACCGCCGCGCTCGGCCCCCAAGCGCTGGCAGATGGTGCCAATGTGCCGCAAGCGCAGCCTTCAACGCCGCCACCGCCGCCGGCCGCAGCGCCGCCTGTCCCCAAGACCGTCAAAACCTCGCCGACCGCCGTGATCGTCATGCTGTTTGTCGCCATCGCGGGCGTCTTGATGATTTTGTGGGGCTGGCACCTCGGGCCATTTGCCACCGCCGTGGTGCGCACCGACAACGCCTACGTGCGCGGTCAAATCACCGTACTGGCGCCGCAGGTCAATGGCTACGTCACCGAAGTGCTGGTGCATGACTTTGAACAGGTCAAGGCCGGACAGACGCTGGCGCGCATCGACGACCGTATCTACACCCAGAAGGTGAACGCTGCGCAGGCGCAACTCAACAGCGCGCGCGCGCAACTGGCCAACGCGGGCCAGACGCAGGCACAAAACCAGGCCAGCCTGGGTTCACGCAGCGCCAGCCTGATGGCAGCCAAGGCCGAGGCCCAGCGCGCGCAAGCCGATCTGCGGCGCGCCGACGACCTGGCCGCGAAGGGCTCGGTATCGCTGCGCGAACGCGACCAGGCACGCGCCACCGCCGAACTGGCCAGCGCCAATGTGAGCAAGGCTAGGGCCGACATCACCATCGCCGAGCAGACCATCAAGTCCACGACCGTCTCCCGCGCGGGGCTGGAAGCCCAGGTCGAGGCTGCCCAGGCGCAACTGGACCTGGCCCAGATTGACCTTGCCAATACGGTCGTGCGGGCACCCCGGGCTGGTCAGCTGAGCGAGGTCAGCGTGCGGCTGGGCCAGTACGTCACCGCCGGCTCGCAGTTGCTGTTTCTGGTGCCCGATTCGCTGTGGGTCGTCGCCAACTTCAAGGAAACGCAAACAGCGCACATGCAAGTGGGCCAGCCGGCAAAGTTCAAAGTAGACGCGCTTGACGGTGCCCAACTGTCGGGCCGCATCAGCGAAATCGCGCCCGCCACGGGCTCGGAGTTCAGCGTGCTGCGCGCGGACAACGCCACCGGCAACTTCACCAAGGTCGTGCAGCGCCTGCAAGTGCGCATCGCCATTGACCGCGACCAGCCTTTGGCCGCGCGCCTGCGGCCCGGTATGTCAGTGGTGGCGCAGGTCGATACGGCAGCGAATCAGCCTGCCGGGCAACCCGCTGCGACGGCTGCACCTGCTGCGGCATCGCCGTCCTCCGAGGTGGCACGATGAAATCCACCCTGAACCCTTACCCGAAGCACCGGGCAACCGCTGCCGTGGTGCTCGTCTGTGCGTTTGTGACAGGCTGCATGCCCGCATACCGACAGGCGCCTGCGCTGGCCAATATCACCACACCGCTCGCCTGGAGCGCGCCTGGCAATGTCGCCACCAGCACCAGCCAAGCACCAGACAATGCACCGTGGTGGCAAGCCTTTGGCGATGCCGCACTGAGCCGCCATGTCCAAGCAGCCCTTGCCTACAACACCGACCTGCTGGCCGCCGGCGCGCGGCTGGACGCAGCGCGCGCCCAGCTCGAACTGTCTCGCGCCGCGCTCGGCCCCACGCTGGGTGCCACGCTGGGCGTCCAGGCACAGCGGGCGCTGGGCGCCACGGGCGTCGCCACGACGCGCGTCGTGCAGCCGGGCTTGCAGGCATCCTGGGAGCCTGATCTGTGGGGGCGGTTGCATGCAACCGCCAGCGCCGCCGAGTTTCGGCTGCGCGCCTCGCAGGCTGACCGGGACGCCGTGGCCTTGTCGATCAGCAGCACCACTGCTCAAACCTACATCGGCTTGCTGGCGCTTGAGGCGCAACTGGCGCAAACGCGCGACACCGCCACGTCGCGCGCCGAGGCGCTGCGCATTGCGCAGGACAAGGCACGCGCAGGCTACACCTCGCAACTGCAAGCCGCGCAGGCCGAATCGGAATACCAGGGGGTGCTGCAAAGCCTGCCGCAGCTGCAAGCGGCCATTGCGCGCCAGTACAACGCGCTGCGACTGCTGACGGGCGCGCTGCCCGGCCAGCGCGACCCGGCAGACGCCGAAATTGCCCGGTTTGCGCAACTCAAACTGCCCGCAGTGCCGGTGGCACTGCCGTCCGAGCTGCTGCGACGCCGCCCTGACCTGGCCCAGGCTGAAAGCCTGCTGGCCGCTAGCGACGCCAGCTTGGAGGCGAGTCGCGCCGCCTTTTTGCCCCAGGTGTCGCTCAGCGCCACCCTGGGCGCGCTGTATATCAACGCGCTCAGCTACAACCCCGCCAGCGTCTGGAGCATTGGCGGCAGTGTGCTGGCCCCGCTATTTGACCAAGGCCGCTTGTCTGCCCAGTACGACACCGCCGCCGCCCAGCGCGACCAGGCCGCCTTTACTTACCGGGGAGCCACGCTGGCCGCCTTTGGCGAAGTGGAAAACGCCTTGGTCGGCGTCAGCCGCCTGCAGCAGCAAATGGACTACGCCACGCAGCGCCGCAACGTCCTGGCGCGCTCGCTCCAGTACGCCAAAGACCGCTACGACGCCGGCTATGCGCCTTACCTGGAGCAGCTCGATGCCCAGCGCAGCCTTTACCAGACAGAAATCGAGATCATCAACCTGCGCCAATCGCAGCTGCAGAACCAGCTCAGCCTGTACAAGGCGATGGGCGGTGGCTGGCGTTCTGAGTAGATGATCAAGCGCTGAATCTGTCACGCAAAACTATGCTTCAACCCTGCCTGGGTTGAACGCGTCTTTTTGTATCAACGTCGGCAGCGCCAAACAGCTACGCCCAACGCGCAATCCCCTGGGCTGGCAACCAAAAATACAAGTAATGAATCAATTTTTGCTACTTTATTAATAGCTGACAGCGAATACACAGCATGCACAATCGGCATTTTTCATGAAAATTTAGTCTTTTACGGTTCAAAACGCATGCACTTTCAGGAGAGTCACCTGACGCATCAAGATTTTTTAAGATGCCTATAAAATAAACCTTTGATTGCAAGATCCGCTATTTCGCTGATTCCTTGCTTGCATGCCGCTACGGCTGCCTTCACTGAAAAGGACTTTTCATGCCATCCGCCGAACTGTGCACCGAGGCTGAAATTGTTGAATTGGTCTATGGTTTTTATGACCGCGTGCGCCTGGACCCCGTGTTGGGGCCAATCTTTGAGAGCCATGTCCAAGACTGGGACGCGCACATGCCCAAGATGGTCGACTTCTGGTCATCGGCGCTGCGCGGCACGGGCCGATTTCGCGGCGCGCCCATGCCAAAGCATGCCGCCCTGCCCGGCCTGACGGTCGAGCTATTCCAGCGCTGGCTGATGCTGTTTGGCCAGACCACTGACGCGATGCCCAATGTCGCCTTGGGCGAACGCGCCAAAGACCTTGCCAAGCGCATCGCCCAGAGCCTGTGGTATGGCTACCAGATGAGCCAGGACGCCAGCCGCCTGCCCGTCGGGGCTGTATGACCGCAGTCACAAAACTGATCGGAGCCGTGCTCGCCGGCACATACGCTTCCTCCTTGAAAACCCGTGTTCCCCACGGTTTTAAAGCCCCCTTTTTCCCTTGCCACGTCAACCGGAGCGAAAACGCATGAAAGCACCTCTCCCCTCAATTTCCCGCCCACATAGCACGCGCCTGCGCGCCGCTGCGGCCTGCAGGCTGGCAGGAGACGCATGATGGACAGCGCCATACTGAGCCTGCTGGGCGCTTTTTTGCTGTCGATCATCGGGCTGTTTGTTTTCATCTGGTCTTCGCGCAAGGGCTTGCTGCTTGAGAACCCCAAGGCCGCGTCGGTCATCTTCGCGCGCGGTGAAATTGGCCGGGTGGACGACCCGGCACTGGCAAACGCCGCGCAGGATTCGATGCAGCGCGCTGCTGTCGAAAGCGGCGATCAGGTGCATGTGACCGATGCCGCCGAGTTGCAAGACCGCATCACGTCTGACCAGTCGAGTGCGTTTCCGGTCTTCATGTTCATTGCTTTTGCCTGCTTGTGGCTGCTGGTTGGCTCGGTCGCCGGGCTGACTTCTTCTATCAAGTTGCACCAGCCCGACTGGTTGACCGACCAGGCCTGGCTGACCTTTGGCCGCATCCGCACCGTCCACCTGACCGCCGTGCTCTACGGCTGGATCAGCAATGCGGCGCTGGGCATGATGCTGTGGCTGCTACCGCGTTTGCTGCGCACGCACCTGCACGGCGCCATCTGGGCAATGCTGGGCGGCGCGCTCATCAACATGGGCATTGCGGCGGCCATCGGTGCCATCTCGGCGGGCTGGACCGACGGCATGGAATACCTGGAAATTCCGTGGCAAATCGCTATCCTGATTTTTGCCGGCTTCGTGCTGGTGATTTTGCCGGTGCTGTTCACGCTGGTGAACCGCAAGGTCGAACACCTGTACGTCAGCGTCTGGTACATGGTGGCGGCGCTGCTTTGGATTTCACTGTTGTTCTTCGTTGGCAAACTCCCTGGCGTGCATACCGGCGTGCAGCAGGCCACGACCAACTGGTGGTACGGCCACAACGTGCTGGGCCTGTGGTTTACGCCGGTCAGCGTCGGGGCAATTTATTACTTTTTGCCCAAGATCATTGGCCGGCCCGTGCGCTCTTACAACCTGTCGATTCTGGGTTTCTGGACGCTGGCGTTTTTCTATGGCCAGGTAGGTGGGCATCACCTGATTGGCGGCCCGGTGCCGGGCTGGCTGACCACGCTGTCGATTGTTCAAAGCGTGATGATGGTGATTCCGGTGGTGGCCTTCAGCATCAACATGGGCGGCACGCTCAAGGGGCGCATGCACCTGGCGCGTTATTCGCCCACGCTGCGCTTCATGATGTTTGGCGGGCTGATGTACTTTGCTTCGTCCATCCAGGGCTCGCTGGAGGCGCTGCGCAGCGTCAACCAGGTCGCCCACTTCACCCATTTCACGGTGGCGCACGCCCATCTGGGCGCTTACGCTTTTGTCACGATGGTGCTGTTTGGCGCGATTTATTTCATGATGCCGCGCGTACTGAACTGGGAATGGCCTTATCCGAAACTCATCACGCTGCACTTCTGGCTGTCGTCGGTGGGCATCGCGATCTACTTCATCGGCCTGACCTATGGCGGCTGGCTGCAAGGCCTGGCCATGCTTGACGGGGCCAGGCCCTTTATGGATTCGGTCACGCTGACCATTCCTTACCTTAAATGGCGCAGCGTGGGCGGCAGCCTGATGGTGTTAGGCCATGTCGTTTTTGTCGGTCATTTCCTGGCGATGGCGCTGCGCTTTGGCCCGACACGCACCGGGGCCGCCCTTTTCTGGCAAAACAACCAACGGGAGCTGGCAAATGGACAGTGAAATCAAGCTGGTTTCGGGCGCCATGGTGGCGCTGGCAGTCGCTACCGCCGCGCTGGTGGTCATGCCTTACATGGAGGTGCGCGACATCAAGCCGCCCCCCGGACTCAAGCCCTACACCAGTGCCGAGTTGCGCGGGCGGGCAGTCTACATTGCCAACGGCTGCGTTTACTGCCACAGCCAGCAGCCGCGCGACCGCGCCTTCGGCCCCGACTTTGAGCGCGGCTGGGGGCGCGCCTCGGTGCCGGGCGACTATACCTACGACAAGCCGCACCTGCTGGGCAGCATGCGCACCGGGCCGGATCTGTTCAACATTGCCGCGCGCCAGCCCAGCAAGGACTGGCACCTGGGGCACCTCTACCAGCCACGCGCTTATACGCCCGGCTCCATCATGCCGTCGTACCCGTTCCTGTTTAATGTCAAGGACGCGAAAGAGGCCGAAAAAGAAGGCGAGCAGCCGCTGGCGCTTCCGCCCGCCTACGGCCCCAATGTGGGCCAGGTAGTGGTTCCTACGCCCGAGGCGCTGGACCTGGTGAAGTACCTGCTGTCGCTGAACCACACCTATCCGGTATTGCCGCCTGCGCCCAAACCCTGAGCCCAACCCCAAGGTGAATCCCATGTCAGACGAAACACAAGCGCCGCGCGGAGCCCAGGACCGGGAAGAAGAAGACCCCTCGGAACGCGACCGGCCCATTCCCGTGATGGTGGCCCTCATTACCCTGGCCGTGGTGATTTTCGGGGTCGTGTACATCTTGCTGTCCGAACCCTTTGGTCAACCCGAGCTGGGTGACAGGCGCACCGTGGCCGATCTCAGGGCGCCTGCCGCAGGCGCTGCGTCTGCGGCAGCCGATGGCAAACAGGTGTTTACCGTCAATTGCGTCGCCTGCCACCAGGCCACCGGCAAAGGCTTGCCCGGCGTGTTCCCGCCGCTCGACGGCTCGGAATGGGTGGCGGGCGACGAGCGCATCGTCGCCAACATCCTGCTGCACGGCGTAAGCGGTGAAATCACCGTGATGGGCAACACCTACAAGGGCGCGATGCCGGCGTTCCAGCAACTCAGCGACGCCGAACTGGCCGCCGTGGCCAGCTACGTGCGCGCCGAATGGTCGAACAAGGCAGCGCCCATCAAGGCCGAGGTCTTCGCCACCGAACGCAAAGCCAGCACCCGCACGGCGCCTTTCAACGGTGAAGCCGAACTCAAGGCCCTGACGGCCAAGGCATCCTGACTGCATAAGCCGGAGTGACCATGCGCCTGACGACCCTGACCGACTACGCCCTGCGCCTGCTGATGTACCTGGCGCAGCGCCCCGAACGCCTGTGTACGATTGCCGAAGTCGCCAGCAGCTACGGCGTGTCTGAAGCGCACATGATGAAAGTCACGCATCAACTGGGGCGGGCGGGCTGGATAGAAACCGTGCGCGGCAAGGGCGGCGGCATGCGTCTGGCGCATGCGCCGCAAGACATCAGCCTGGGGGAAGTGGTGCGCAGCATCGAGCCTGATTTTTTCATGGTCGAGTGCTTCTCGACCGGCAATGCCTGCGTGCTGACCGGCGACTGCAAACTGACCGCCGTCGTCGAAGGCGCGCTGCGCAGCTTCCTGGACCACCTGAACCGAAGTTCGCTCGCTGACATCCTGCCCGAGCCCAACGCGCGCACGACCCTGCCGGTCCTTCGCCTGATGCAACCCGTGCGGGAGCCTGTCGCCTGATGTTTCGCACCGCTGTGCTGAGCGCTTTGCTGGCTGTGGCGGCGTATGCGTCTTCAGCCTGGTTGACGCATGATTTTCAGGTGTGGACGGCTGAAGGCGCGCGACGTCTGGAAGTCGCCCTGCACCCCATCCCGGCGCCTGACGTAAAAATTGACGGCCCCAGCATCGACATCAGCATCGGCCCGCAGCCCCTGCTGCTGTCGCAATTCCTGGCCGACGGGCAATCGGTCACGCTGGTTGATTTTGTCTACACCCGCTGCCAGACCGTGTGCCTGGCGCTGGGCAGCACTTTTCAGCAAATGCAGGCCACGCTGCAAGCGGCCAGCCCCGACGATGCGGCGGCGCAGAAAGTCAAGCTGCTGTCAATCAGCTTTGACGGACAGCACGACGACCCGCCCGTGCTGAAGGCCTACGCCACACGGCTGGGCGCTGACCCGCTGCGCTGGCCTTTCGTGCGCGTACCCGACGAGCAGGAAACCCAGCGACTGCTGGCGGATTTTCAGGTCGTGGTAGTGCCCGACGGGCGCGGCGACTACGAGCACAACGCTGCGTTATTGGTCATTGATCAACATGGCCGCCTGGTGCGCATCTTTGACTACGCCGAGCAGCAACTGGCACTGGATTACGCACGTTACCTGGCCGGCGCGGGCTGACCATGACCATGCGCTCCATCCTGCGCGGCGGGCAGCGTTTGTGGCGGTCATGGAACCCACACGCCGCTGCCGCCTTGCTGTTGCTGCTGGCCCTGCCGCCTGCGCGGCATTTTCTGGAAGCCAGCATGACGCGGCACATGCTGGTGCAGTTTCCGCTTCTGGCGCTCGCTGGTTTTTTGCTGGCCCCCAAGCTACCGCTGCAATGGCGGACAGCCGTAGATCGCTGGAACGGCTACGGCATCACCGGCTTGTTCGCTACCGCCTTGATGCTGGCGATTTTGATGATTCCCCGCGTGCTGGATCTGGCGCTGGTCGATGGCCGAATCGAGTTGGCCAAGTGGCTGGCGCTGGTGCTTTGCGGCGCGGCTGTGCGCCTGTCATGGCAGCCGGCAGGTTTGCTGGTGCAGGGGTTTTTTCTGGGTAACGTGTTGCCCATGACCGCTGTCGTTGGCTATCTGTTTGAAAGTTCACCGACGCGGGTATGCAACGCCTATTTACTGGACGACCAGGCCGGGTTGGGCCGAGGCCTGGTGGGGCTCACACTCGCCACCGGCCTGCTGTGGTTTGGCCACCTCATCGTGACGCTGATGCAAAGAGAGGCCCAAGCCTTACGCACTGCGCCTGCGGATGACAGCGCCGAGTCCAGCGTGCCGTAACCGCATCAAGTCCCGCCACCCAAGTGATGTCCGGCCTGCCCGCGCACCGCCCGCGTTAAAGAATCAACAGCGCCCGGAAGTCGTTGACGTTGGTGTAGGTCGGGCCGGTCACGACCAGATCGCCCAGCCGGTCGAAGTAGCCATAGGCATCGTTGCGATCCAGAAACTGGTCCAGCTTCATGCCGGCGGCCAGCGCGCGCGCCAGCGTGTCGGGCGCGACGAACGCGCCCGCGTTGTCTTCCACGCCGTCAATGCCGTCGGTGTCGGCGGCCAGCGCATACACGCCGGGCTGGCTCTGCAATGCCAGCGCCAGTCCCATGCAAAATTCTCCGGCACGGCCGCCGCGACCTCGGGGCGTGCCGGGTGCCTGCTTGCGGATGGTGACGGTGGTTTCGCCGCCGCTCAAAATCACGCACGGTTTTTGAAACGGCTGGTTTTTCAGGGCCACAGCGCGGGCCAACGCGGCATGTACCTTGCCGACTTCGCGCGACTCGCCTTCCATTTCATCGCTCAGGATGTAGGCAGTCAGTCCGGCAGCACGCGCGGCTTCGGCAGCGGCTTCCAGACTCTGCTGAGGCGTGGCAATCAGGTCGACTTCATGGCCGTCAAATACGGCATCGCCAGGCTTGGGGGTTTCCAGCGCGCCCTGCTCCAGCCGGCGCATGATGTCGCCCGGCACGGCAATGCCGTAGCGCTGCAAAATTGCCACCGCCTCGGCGCAGCTGCTGGCGTCGGGCACGGTCGGGCCGCTGGCAATGATCGACGGGTCGTCGCCCGGCACGTCGCTGATGGTCAGCGTGACGACTCGGGCCGGCGCGCAGGCGGCCGCCAGTCGTCCACCCTTGATGCGCGACAGGTGCTTGCGCACGCAGTTCATCTCGCTGATGTTGGCCCCGCTGTTCAGCAACGCCTTGTTGATGCCCTGCTTTTCTTCCAGACTCAAGCCTTCTGCGGGCAAGGCCAGCAGCGACGAGCCGCCGCCCGAAATCAGGCACAGCACCAAATCGTTTTTATTCAAACCCTGCACCATCGCCAAAATGCGCCCGGCGGCGGCCTGCCCGGCTTCGTCAGGCACCGGATGCGACGCCTCGACGACTTCGATGCGCTGCGGTAAGCCCTCAGGGCGCGGCGGCACATGGTGGTAGCGCGTGACGACCACGCCTTCGAGCGGTGCGTCCAGCGGCCAGAGCGCCTCAACGGCCTGCGCCATCGCGCCGCCGGCCTTGCCAGCGCCAATCACAATCGTCCGTCCACCGCTCTCAGGCGTGGGCGGCTGGGGTAAAAAACGGGCGGTGTTGGCCAGCGGCAAGGCGCGCGTCACGGCGGCCTGGAACAGATGGTCGAGAAACTGACGCGGCTGCGCGCGCACATCGGAAAGTGAATGAAATGATGGTGTGGTCATGAAATGGGTGCCTCCACAGCAGATTGTGCCGTGTCAGGCCTGCCTAAAATCGGCGCTCCCTGTTCAATCCCCTGAAAGCGCAGCGCATGAATGCTTACCCTGCCTTGGGCATCGCCATCGTGGCCGAAGTCATTGCCACCACGGCGCTGAAAGCCAGCGACAGCTTCACCCAATTGTGGCCGTCGCTGCTGGCCGTGGCGGGCTACGCCATCGCCTTTTACTTCCTGACCCTCACGCTCAGAACCGTGCCGACAGGCATTGCCTACGCGATCTGGTCGGGCCTGGGCATTGTGCTGATCACGATTGCCAGTTTCCTGATTTACCGCCAGACCATTGACCTACCCGGCCTGCTGGGCATGGCGCTGATCGTTGCCGGTGTCGTGGTGCTCAACGTGTTTTCAAAATCGGCGGCGCATTGACAGCCCGCGCCAGGCGTTTATTCGATGGCCACGCGGGCGTCCTTCACCAGCTTTGAAAAGCGCTCGGTATCGTCCTTGATCTGACGCGCCATTTGCCCGGACGTGTTGCCGATCGGTTCTGCGCCAATGTCGGCCATCTTCTTGCGAAACTCAGGCGACTGGATAATTTTCACCAGCTCGGTGTTCAGCCTAACCACCACGTCAGGCGGTGTGGCGGCGGGCGCCAGAATGCCGAACCAGGTCCCCAGGTCAAAGCCCTTGAGGCCAGCCTCGTCGAGCGTCGGCACATCGGGCAGGGCCGGTGAGCGCTTGATCGTGGTCACGGCCAGCGCCCTGAGTTTGCCGGCCTTGATTTGCGGCAGCACCGGCGTGATGGTGTCGAACGACATCGTGATCTGGCCGCCCAGCAGGTCCACCGTGAGCGGCCCGCTGCCCTTGTACGGCACATGCAGCAACTGCACGCCACCCATGCCCTCAAATTGCGCGCCAATCAGGTGCTGTCCGGTGCCGTTTCCGTTGGAGCCGTAGGTCAGCTTGCCGGGCTCGGCCCTGGCCAGCGCCAACAGCTCTTTCACGTTGCTGGCCGGCACATTCGGGTTGACGACCAGCACATTGGGCACCAGCGCCACGGTGGTGACGGGCGCGAAATCCTTCTGGAAATCGTAGGGCAGCTTTTTGTACACACTGGTGGCAATGGTGTGGTGCACCGCGCCCATCAGCAAGGTGTAGCCGTCGGGTTTTGACTTGGCCACAAAGTCTGCGCCCAGCGTGGCACCCGCACCGGGCTTGCTTTCAACCACCACCGGCTGCCCCAGGCTTTTGGACAACTCCTGCCCCACGGCCCGCGCCAGCACATCCGTCGTGCCACCGGCCGGAAAAGGCACGATCAGGCTGATCGGCCGGGCGGGCCAGGTTTGCGCGAGGGCAGCGCCACCCGCCAGACTCAGCACCAGCGCAGAAGCCAGCGCCGCTGCAGGGGCCAGTAGCTGGCGTGTTTTTTTGTGGTTTTTGTTGTGCATGTCTTATCTCCTGGGGGGCGGGGTGAAATCAGGCGGCCACAGGCTGGTTTGCCGTGGCGGCAATGCGTGCACAGATGGCGGCGGTGACCTGCGCGGTGGTCGCGTTACCGCCCAAATCGCGGGTATGCAGCGACGCATCGGCCGTGACCGACTCGATAGCCTGCATGAGTTGGTGCGCAGCGGCGTTTTCGCCCAAGTGCTCCAGCAGCATCACAGCCGACCAGAAAGTGCCGACCGGATTGGCCAGCCCTTGTCCCATGATGTCGAAGGCCGAACCGTGGATCGGCTCGAACATGCTGGGGTAGCGGCGCTCGGGGTCGATGTTGCCGGTGGGCGCGATGCCCAGGCTGCCGGCCAGTGCAGCGGCCAGGTCGCTCAGGATGTCGGCGTGCAAGTTCGTGGCCACCAACGTGTCCAGCGTTGCGGGGCGATTCACCATGCGTGCCGTGCAGGCGTCGACCAGTTCCTTGTCCCAGGTCACGTCCGGAAATTCCTGACTGATCTGCACGGCGATTTCGTCCCACATCACCATCGCGTGGCGTTGGGCGTTGGATTTGGTCACGACGGTCAGCTGCTTGCGGGACCGCGACTGGGCCAGTTTGAAGGCAAAACGCATGATGCGCTCGACGCCGGCGCGGGTCATCATGGACACATCGGTCGCCGCCTCAATGGGGTGGCCCTGGTGCACACGGCCACCGACGCCGGCGTATTCGCCTTCGGAGTTTTCACGCACGATGACCCAGTCCAGCTGCGCGGGCGTGCAGCGCTTGAGCGGCCCGTCGATGCCCGGCAGGATGCGGGTCGGGCGCACGTTGGCGTACTGGTCGAAGCCTTGGCAAATCTTCAGGCGCAGACCCCACAGCGTGATGTGGTCGGGAATATGCGGGTCACCGGCCGAGCCAAACAAGATGGCGTCCATGCCGCGCAACTCGTCCAGGCCGGCCTCCGGCATCATCACGCCGTGCGCCCGGTACCAGTCGCCGCCCCAGCCGAACGAGGTGAATTCAAAAGCAAAGCGGTCTTGCGCGGCGGCCAGCGCCTGCAGCACTTCCTGGCCGGCGGGAACGACTTCCTTGCCGATACCGTCGCCGGGAATGCAGGCAATCTTGTAGGTTTTCATAGCGGGTTTCCTTGGCCTTGAGGCGAATTGGGTGGCGATGGGTGGGACTCTACCGATTGCCCGACGCCACGGCGGCCGCTAAAGTGATGGCATTGTTCACTTTGATTCAACAATGTCGACCCCTGCAACTGCCCCTTCCGAGATGGCCTTTTTCAGCCTGCTGGCGCGCTGCGGCAGTTTTTCCGCTGCCGCGCGCGAACTGGACGTGACCACGCCGGCCATCAGCAAGCGGCTGGCGCAGATGGAAGCGCGGCTCGGCGTGCAGCTGCTCAACCGCACCACCCGCCGCGCCAGCCTGACGGCCGAAGGCGAAACCTACCTCGTCCACGCGCGGCGCATTCTGGCCGATATCGAGGACATGGAACAGCTGGTGTCGAGCGCAGTCGCTGCCCCCAAGGGCCTGCTGCGCGTCAACGCCACGCTGGGCTTCGGGCGCAGCCATGTGGCGCCGCTGATCTCCAGCTTTGTCAGGCAGCACCCGGGCGTGCAGGTGCAGCTGCAACTTTCCGTGAATCCGCCGCCGCTGACCGAAGATGGCTTTGATGTGTGCATCCGCTTTGGCGAGCCGCCCGATGCGCGTGTGGTGGCACGCAAAATCGCGCCCAACCGGCGTTTGCTGTGCGCCTCGCCCGCCTACCTGGCCCAGCATGGCACGCCCCGGTCGCCGCACGATCTGGCGCAGCACAACTGCATCGGCATCCGGCAAGGCGATGAGGCCTATGGCGTCTGGCGACTGAGCACGGGCAAGCGCACGGAAACGGTCAAGGTGCGCGGCAATCTGAGCACCAGCGACGGAGAAATCGCCGTGAGCTGGGCGCTGGACGGGCACGGCATCGTGATGCGGGCTGAATGGGACATTGCCAAATACCTGCGCAGTGGCCGGCTGGTTCAGGTGCTGGAAAACTACCGCACATCGCCCGCCGATATTTATGCGGTGTACCCGCAGCGCCACCAGGTTTCGGCGCGGGTGCGCACCTTTGTGGATTTCCTGGCGGTCCATTTTGAAAAGTCGTCCATCCGTGCAGCAGGCCTGATGGCCGACGGCTGAGCGGGAATCGGCCATGCCATTGCGTGTACAAAGGCATTTTTATGCTAATAAGTGGCTGATGCGCAATACACACCGACATAACCAGCTATTAAATAAGTAGCAAAAATTTCAATCCATTCCAACGCATCTTTTCAGCCATCAGTCTGGCCATCGGTTTTCAGGGCGCATTGAGCGTCTGCAACAGCTGCGCTGCCACGGCCACGGCAATCACTTCCGGCTCCTTGCCCTGGATGCCTGAAACGCCGATGGGACAGGTGACATGCGCCAGTTCCGCATCGGTAAAATCACGCGCCTGCAAACGATGCTGAAATGTCGCCCACTTGGTCTGGCTGCCAATCAGGCCGACATAGGGCAGGTCGGCTTTCTCGCGCTGGCGCTTGAGGCAGGCGGCCAGCAAATCCAGGTCTTCGGCATGGCTGAAACTCATGATGAGCACCCGCGAATCAGGCACCAGACCGGCCACCGCTGCCTGCACCGGCTCGGACTGCTCACACACAACGCGTTCAGGCACATCAAGCGGAAAAACTCCGTCGCGGCTGTCGATCCAGGTGATGTGAAACGGCAGCGGCGCCAGCACCCGCACCAGCGCATGCCCGACATGCCCGCCGCCAAAAAGCGCCACCGGCGTCAAGCCGCTGTCCAGCCGTTTCGCCAGCGCCGGCCCGTCACGCGCGCTGACCGGCTCAAAGCGCAAATGCATCACCCCGCCGCAGCACTGGCCCAGTGCGGGGCCGAGTGCAAAACGCACTGCCGCTAGCGGTTGCGCCGCTTGCGAGGGCGCAGCCAGCAGCGCACGCGCCCTGGCAATCGCCTGGTATTCCACATGGCCGCCGCCGATGGTGCCCACCACGGCATCGTCAAAAACAGCCATCCACGCTCCAGCCTCGCGCGGCACCGAGCCCTGCGTGGAGGCGACCGCCACCCACACGGCAGGCTGACGCGCCAGTCGCGCCAAAAAATCAACGGTGGGGTGGCCAAAGCTGCTGAAAACCATAGGCTGCATGGACTCCGTCAAAGGGGTTAAAAATGGGCAAAATAAGCGATGCCGACGCCAGAGAACAGCCATCGCTGATGGCAGCATGACACACTCAAACCCCGGCCCTTGGCGCGCCCACTATCCGCGCCTTCAACGCGAGACACGCCATGCTTGACACCCCGCCACGCCGCTTCCGGCTGCTGAAAATTTTCACGACTGCGGTGGCGGCGCTGACCAGCGCCTGCAAAACCGAGCCGCCTGCGCCGCCGGCGCCCCCACCGCCGCCGGCACCTGACGCCTCGGGCATCACCGGCCCCATTCCGGCCTCGAAGGGTTCGGCGCGAAGCTCATCGGCTGCAACACCGCGCGATTACCGGCAAGACGGCGCGACGCATCTCTACGGTTTGAACGCCGAACGCATCTACAAAGGCAGAATGCCGCCGCAGCTTTACGCCGTTGGGGTGCTCAATATCGAGATCGACCGGGTTGGCCGCATCACGCGCCTGGACTGGCTGCGCGCGCCGCGCCATGCGCCGGAAGTGATCGCAGAAATTGAACGCACCGTCCGGCAAGCAGCGCCATTTCCGGCACCCAGCCGGCTTGGAAAAGTGGTTTATACCGACACCTGGCTATGGCACAAAAGCGGAAAATTTCAGCTCGATACGCTGACGGAAGGCCAGGACTAAGTGCCCCCACGCTTCTCACTTCGTGTAGTTCGCTGCCCCCCGAGGGGGCCGCTGCGCCTGCGGCCCGGCGAAGCCGGTTCCGCGGCCCCGACTGGTGCAGACGACACCCCACGCTGCCCGCTTTGTACCGTTCGCTGTCTTCAGGGGGCGTTGTGCCGGCAGTCAAGCACAGCCGTTTCTGCAGGCTTGGCTGGCGGGAATGTGTTGTCGCCACGCGTTGCGCTGCCCTTCGCTGGCCTGGCTTTACCCGCACAGGCGCAGGCTATTCGATCATCAGGTTCTGCGTCTTCACCACATTGCGCCAGGCGCGGTAATCGGCCTCGATGAAATGGCCGAGCAGCGCGGGTGAACCCGGCGCGGCTTCTACCGCATCGGTTTTGAAGCGGGCCGCCACTTCCGGCAATGCCACCAGTTTGTTGATGGCTGCATTGAGCATATTTACGATGGCTGGCGGGGTGCCGGCGGGCGCCATCAAGGCAAAGTAGTTCACCACGTCAATGCCGGGCAGGCCGGCTTCCAGCATGCTGGGCACATCGGGCAAGGCGCTGGAGCGTTTGGCGCTGGTCACGGCCAGCGGCTTGACAGTGCCTTTTTTGATGAACGGCAGCAGCGCCGGAATAGTGCCGGTGACCAGCTGGATTTGCCCGCCAATCATGTCCATGATGGCCGGTGCCACGCCCCGGTAAGGAATGTGCGTGATGAAGGTGCCGGTGCGCGCCTTCAGCAATTCAAGCACCAGATGGTTCACGCCGCCCGCCCCGGCCGAGCCGTAATTGAGCAGGCCGGGCTTTTGCCGGGCCAGCGTGACCAGCTCTTTCATGGTGCTGACAGGCAGCGCGGTGTTGGCCGCCCAGACCAGCGGGCCGCTGGCAATCATGCCAACCGGCGTGAACTGCCGCAGCGGATCGTAATGCGCACTGGGCAAAGACGCCGCGACGGTGGTGAAGGGCGACGCCGCCAGCAGCAGCGTGTAGCCATCGGGCGCGGCCTGGGCCACGTACTGCGTGCCAATTGCGCCGGAAGCGCCGGCCCGGTTGTCCACGACAAACGTCGCATTCATGACTTCACCCAACTTTTGCGCAACCAGGCGCGCCATCGCGTCCGTACCTGCGCCGGGCGCAAACGGCACGACGATCTTGACGGCCCGCTCCGGGTACGCGGCCGAGGTGGACGACGCCTGCGCCATGACGACCGGCGTCAGCAGGCTGCCGGCAACTCCGGCTGACAGTGCAAGGGCGCGGCGGCGGCTCAAGGCACCTGTTGAAATGACATTCATGATGAAGCAGGAAAGTGGCGAATGCGCGATTGTCACCTTCCTGCATGACAGCGCCATGACCCCGCAACGCCCACGGCAACGCCCGCCCCAAACGCCTCACCCACGAATCGGCCGCGCAAGCCAGACCTACCCTCAAAAACCTGTGGCGTGATGCAGATTTAGCGCAGCGCCTGGCGCCTTGCGCCATGAAACCTGCTTGATATGCAGTAACCTTTACATCCCAACACCCTCAGGTGTTCGCCAACTTTCCACAGGAGACAACATGAGCAATTCCCTTTCCCCGGCCGAACTGGCGCTGCGCGAAGCCGCACGCGACTACCACCGCCTGCCCACGCGCGGCAAGATCTCGGTCAATGCCACCAAACCCCTGTCCAACCAGCGCGATCTGTCGCTGGCCTATTCACCCGGCGTCGCCTATCCGTGTCTGGACATCCAGGCCGACCCGTCGCTGGCGCATGACTTCACCTCGCGCGGCAACCTGGTCGGCGTCATCACCAACGGCACGGCTGTGCTGGGCCTGGGCAATATCGGCCCGCTGGCGTCCAAGCCGGTGATGGAAGGCAAAGGCTGCCTGTTCAAGAAGTTCGCCGGCATCGACGTGTTCGACATTGAGCTGGCCGAGAACGACCCCGACAAGCTGGTCGAGATCATCGCCGCCATGGAGCCCACGCTGGGCGGCGTCAATTTAGAGGACATCAAAGCGCCCGAGTGCTTCTACATCGAGAAAAAGCTGCGCGAGCGCATGAACATTCCGGTGTTCCACGACGACCAGCACGGCACCGCCATCATTTCGTCGGCCGCGCTGCTCAACGGTCTGGAGCTGGTGGGCAAAGACATCGGCAGCGTGCGCATCGCCGTCTCGGGCGCGGGCGCAGCCGCCCTCGCCTGTCTGGATGTCATGGTCGGGCTGGGCGTGCGGCGTGAAAACCTTTTCGTCTGCGACTCCAAAGGCGTGATCTACGAAGGCCGCCCCGGCGGTTTTGACGAATCAAAAGCCCGCTACGCCCAAACCGGCACCGAGCGCAGCATGGCCGATGCGGTCAATGGCGCTGACGTGTTTTTGGGCTGCTCCGCGCCCGGCGTGTTGACGCAAGAGATGGTCAAGACCATGGCCAGTCAGCCCATCATCCTGGCGCTGGCCAACCCCGAGCCTGAAATCCGACCCGAGCTGGCCAAGGCAGCACGGCCCGACTGCATCATTGCCACCGGCCGCTCGGACTACCCGAACCAGGTCAACAACGTGCTGTGCTTTCCGTACATCTTCCGGGGCGCGCTCGACTGCGGCGCGACCAAGATCACCGAGGAAATGAAGCTCGCCTGCGTGCGCGAAATCGCCAACCTGGCCAAGGCCGACATCAGCGAAGAAGTCGCCCGGGCCTATGCCGGCCAGGAACTCACCTTCGGCCCCGATTACCTGATTCCGACGCCGTTTGATTCGCGCCTGATTTTGCGCATTGCGCCGGCCGTCGCCAAAGCCGCCGAAGCGTCGGGCGTGGCCACGCGCCCGATTCAGGACATGGAAGCCTACCGCCAGAGCCTGACCCGGTTTGTCTATTCCACCGGCATGCTGATGCGCCCGGTGTTTGGCGCTGCGCGTGCGGCGGCCTCCAAGCGCGTCGCCTTTGCCGAAGGCGAGGACGAGCGCGTGCTGCGCGCCGCGCAACTGGCGCTGGACGAAGGCATTGCCACACCGATTTTGGTGGGTCGCCCCGCCGTGATCGAGGCGCGCATCCTCAAGGCCGGCCTGCGCATGCGCCTGGGCCATGACGTCGAATGCGTCAACCCCGAAGACGACTCGCGCTTTCGCCAGTACTGGGAAACCTACCACCAGCTGCTGGGCCGCGACGGCGTCAGCCCCGAGGCCGCCAAGGCCGCCGTGCGCCGCTCGACCACCACGATTGCCGCGCTGATGGTCAATCTCGGCGACGCCGACACCATGCTGTGCGGCCTGCATGGCCGTTTTGACGTGCATCTGGACCATGTGCGCGACGTGATCGGCCTGAAAAACGGCGCCTCCGGCTTTGCCACCCTCAATGCGGTCATGCTGGCCACGCGCACGCTGTTTATTGCCGACACCTTCGTCAACGAAGACCCGACGGCTGAACAACTGGCCAACATCGCCCTGATGGCGACCGAGGAAGTGCGCCGTTTCGGCCTGCCGCCCAAAGTGGCGTTTTTGTCGCACTCCAACTACGGCTCGTCCAAGCGCGCCTCGGCCCGCAAGATGCGCCAGGCGCGCGACCTGTTTGTCAAACTCGCGCCCGACGTGGAATGCGACGGCGAGTTGCACGGCGATGCTGCGCTGTCGCAAGACATTCGCCAGAGTGCGCTGATGGAATCGGAGTCCACCCTCACGGGCGAAGCCAACATCCTGATCTGCCCGAACCTGGACGCCGCGAACATTTTGTTCAACGTGCTCAAGGTCACCGGCGGCGCAGGCATCACGGTCGGCCCGATCCTGCTCGGTGCTGGCGGCACCGCGCACATCATGACGCCCTCGGCGACCGTGCGCCGCATCATGAACATGACGGCCCTGGCCGTGGCCAACGTCAGCGCCGTGCATTAAGCCTGAGTGAATAAGAACCGACGGCGCGCGCTGTCGGTTCACGCCTGAATCAATAGCGCCCTGCGCCCGGCTACCCGGGGCCAGGGCGCTTTTTCATGCCTGCTTCAAGCCAAAAGCAACAACCCATCGCCGTGCATGACAGGGCCACTTTGTCTCAGCGTTCAGCCCCGTCATCGCAAGGCCGCATGCCGTGGCGATGCAGCGCAGCCATGAATTGCCACGGCTTGCACTCTACATGACGCGGCAAATTACTATTAATTCAATAGCTGCCAGCGCACGTCCAGCATGCACAAGCCCCTGTTTTCATCATAAAAACCGCTCCAGCAGCCGACGCGAAGGCCGGTCTAGCGCCAGCATGTCGGCAATGGCGTACTGCACGCCGTCGCCGCTCGCAATTAACAGCGCGCTGCCTTTGAGGCGGCGGATGTCTTCCTCGCCCTTGAGCACAAAAGTCGTCGGGCCCCGGTCGGTTTCCACCGTCCACACGCTGGGTGTGCCGAATGACGAGACGCTTTTAAGCTGCCGGATTTCGGGAATGAAGTCGCGCAGCGCCAATTCTTCCTGCAGCAGCGCACGCGTCTGGTCCGGCAGATCGGCCAGTCGGTCAATCCAGACCAGTTCGCGTCCCTCGGTACTAACCAGCGAAATGCATTCATCGGGCGCGGCCAGCGGAAAGGCACGCACCGGCACCGCGCCCACATGCGCCTGGCCGTGGGCATCCACGAAATGCAGCTGGCCTGACGCTTCGCGCTTGAGCTGGAACTGGGGCGTAAGGGTGAAATTAGTCATGAAAAATCCTTGACTCAGGTCGTGCTGGTGGCAGTCCGCTGGGCGGTATGCTCAAGCTGCGCGGTGGCAATGGCCACACTGCTGCTACGGCGGCTTTCGGCGGCGCTGCTGTCTTCGCCCTTGTCATCGACCTGGCGCGACTGCGCTTCATACAGCCGCCAGTAATGGCCTTGTTGGGCCATCAACTCGTCGTGCGGGCCGACTTCGACCACCACGCCCCGATCCATCACCACCAGCCGGTCGGCCTTGCGCAGTGTCGACAAGCGGTGCGCAATCGCAATCGTCGTGCGGCCTTGCACCAGGTTGTCGAGTGCCTTCTGAATTTCCTTTTCTGTCTCGGTATCGACCGATGAGGTGGCCTCGTCCAGAATCAAAATGCGCGGGTCGATGAGCAGCGCGCGCGCAATCGAAATGCGCTGGCGCTCGCCACCCGACAGGCCCTGGCCGCGCTCGCCGACCAGCGAGTCATAGGCCTGCGGCAGCCGCAAAATGAACTCATGCGCATGGGCAGCGCGCGCGGCGGCAACAATCTCAGCGCGGCTGGCGCCGGGCTTGCCGTAGGCGATGTTCTCGGCAATCGTGCCAAAAAACAAAAACGGCTCCTGCAGTACCAGTCCGATATGCCGCCGGTAGTCGGCCACGGCAAAGCGCCGGACATCAGTGCCATCGACCTGGATGCTGCCGTCGGTCACGTCATAAAAGCGGCAGAGCAAATTCACCAGCGTGCTTTTGCCAGAGCCGCTATGGCCGACCAGGCCGATCATCTCGCCGGGCTGGATGTCCAAGTCAAGCCCGCGAATCACCGAGCGGTTGCCGTAGCGAAAACCCAGGCCTTTCATCTCGATGCGGCCCTGCAGTTTTTCAATCTTCACGGGCTGCGCCGGCTCCGGTACGTTCGACACGTGGTCGAGGATGTCGAAAATCCGCTTGGCACCCGCAGCGGCCTTTTGCGTGACTGAGACGATGCGGCTCATTGAATCCAGCCGGCCGTAAAAGCGGCCGATGTAGGCGATAAAGGCGGTCAGCACGCCGACCGTGATTTGCTGCTTCGACATCAGCCAGATGCCAAAGGCCCAAACCACCAGCAGGCCCATTTCAGTCAACAACGACACCGTGGGCGTGAACAGCGACCAGACCTTGTTCAGCCGGTCATTGGCGGCCAGGTTGAGCTGGTTGACGACGCGAAAGCGCTCGGCTTCGCGCTTTTCCTGCGCAAACGCCTTGACGACGCGAATGCCGGGAATGGTGTCGGCCAGCACGTTGGTCACGTCCGACCAGACCCGGTCGATTTTTTCAAAGCCGGTGCGCAGCTTGTCGCGCACCACATGGATCATCCAGCCGATGAAGGGCAGCGGCACCAGGGTCGCCAGCGCCAGCCACGGATTGATCGAAAACAAAATGGCAGCTGTCATGCCGATCATCAGCACGTCGGTAGCAAAGTCCAGCGCGTGCAGCGACAAAAACACGCAGATGCGGTCAGTCTCGGAGCCAATGCGCGACATCAAATCACCCGTGCGCTTGGCACCAAAATAGTCCAGCGACAAGTCAAGCAAATGGTCAAACGTGGCGGTGCGCAGGTCAGCCCCGATGCGCTCGGACACCAGCGCCAGCAGATAGGTGCGCGCCCAGTTCAGCGCCCAGCCCAGCAGCGCGGCGGCCAGCAATGCGCCCAGAATCCAGCCGACCTTGCCGGGCTCAATCTGCTGGCCGTTCTGGAACGGAATCAGGATGTCGTCCATCAGCGGAATCGTCAGGTATGGCGGCACCAAGGTGGCGGCGGTCGATGCCAGCGTCAGCAAAAACCCTGACAGCAATTGCCAGCGGTAAGGCCGGGCAAAACGCCACAGTCGCAGCAGCACCCAGGTCGAGGGCGGCGTGTGGACTTCGCGGGCGCAGGCCGGGCAGACATCGGTGTCGGGCGGCAGCGGTGCATCGCATTCGGGGCACAACGGGGTTTCGTCCAGCACACGGTCTGCAGCGCCGGCCAGGCCAAGCGCCTGCTGCTGCGCAAACAGCCGCACCAGCCGCAGCGCCTGCACGTTGGCCGCCAGCGTAAATCGCCAGCTGGCCAGCCGGTGCAGCGCATCACCGCGCGCACCCTGCAGCTCCAGCGTTCCCACGCCGGCATGGTCAAAATGGCGCAGCGACAAAGCTTGCCTGGGCAGGCCGGCAGCGCTGTGCAGAGGCCAGCTGGACCAAACCTGGTCAGCATCGCGGGCCAGCAAACGCTGGTCGGTCAGCACCAGAAGGCCGGGAGCAAAACGAAGTTGTTGATTCAGGTCAACGGGCAGCGCGCACAAAACGTTCTCTTGGGCTGCCAGTTGTGAACGCAACCCTGCCAGTGCCGGGTCGTCAGAGCTGGAGTCGTCGTCCACAGAATGGTTATGTTGCATGTCGTTTTAAAATTTATTCCGGTATAAGACACCACTGGCTGCAACGGCAGGCTTGGGGCCTGAAAGGTTTTAGTATCGTGCGGGATGCATCCAGTCCACCATTTTTCATCAAAGCCGCCCGGCTTGAGTGCTTGATCACCGAATCCTGTTTTCTAATTTCAGCCCTCTGACAACCCATTTAAGTCGCCAGCTCCTTTAATCACCCACCTGACCGGCATTTCGCCGGCCCGGAACCAAAACGTTGCACCGGCCCGGCCGGTTGACCCCAACAAACTTTGTCTGCCATGAGCAAACTGGACGATATCAAACTGCTGCGCATCAATTACCTGCGCGGCCCCAACATCTGGACTTACCGCTCGGTGCTGGAAGTCTGGCTGGACTTAGGCCGTCTCGAAGACTTTCCCAGCAACTTGCTGCCCGGCTTTAATGACCGGCTGCTGGCCCTGCTGCCGGCGCTGCTGGAACACCACTGCGGCGTGGGCGAGCGCGGCGGGTTTCTGCAACGCCTGAACGAAGGCACCTGGACCGGCCACGTGCTGGAGCATGTGGTGATCGAGCTGCTCAACCTGTCCGACATGCCGACCGGCTTTGGCCAGACCCGCAGCACGTCGAAGCACGGCGTGTACCGCATGGTGTTTCGCGCGCGCGATGAACAGGTCGCCCGCACCGCACTGGCCGAAGGCCACAGGCTGCTGATGGCCGCCATCAACGACCAGCCCTATGGCGCGGCCGATGTGCAGGCAGCGGTGCAAGCCATACGTGCGCAGATTGACGACTGTTACCTAGGGCCCAGCACAGCGGCCATCGTGGCGGCCGCCACCGAACGCGGCATTCCGCACATCCGGCTCAACGACGGCAACCTGGTGCAGCTCGGTTATGGCGCCAGCCAGCGCCGCATCTGGACGGCCGAAACCGACCTGACCAGCGCGATTGGCGAAAGCATTGCGCACGACAAAGACCTGACCAAAAGCCTGCTCGCCAGCTGCGGCGTGCCGGTGCCTGAAGGACAAATCGTGGCCAGCGCCGAAGAAGCCTGGGACGCCGCGCAAGACATCGGCCTGCCGGTAGTCGTCAAGCCCACCGACGCCAATCATGGCCGCGGCGTGTCGCTGGACCTGAACACGCGCGAAGAAATCGAAGCCGCTTTCAAGGTGGCCGAGCCCGAAGGCAGCGAAGTGATGGTTGAACGCTATGTGCGCGGCCATGAGCACCGCCTGCTGGTGGTGGGCGGCCGGGTGGTGGCTGCTGCGCGCGGAGAAGTCGCGCAAATCACCGGCGACGGCCAGCGCACGGTGAACCAGCTGATTGATGCGCAACTCAACATCGACCCCCGGCGCGGCCTGGGCGAAGACTTTCCGCTCAGCCAGATCGACACCGCCACTGACGGCGCCATCGTGCTTGACCTGCAACGCCAGGGCTTGACGCCCGACGCCATTCCCGCAGCGGGCCGCGTGGTGCTGGTTCAGCGCAACGGCAACGTGTCCATCGACTGCACCGACGAGATTCATCCCGAGGTGGACTACATCGTCTCGCTGGCCGCGCGTGTCGTGGGTCTGGACATTGCCGGCATTGACGTGGTGGCGCAGGACATTTCGCGCCCGCTGCACAGCCAGGGCGGTGCAATTGTCGAAGTCAACGCCGGCCCCGGCCTGCTGATGCACCTGAAGCCGGCGCAAGGCGCGCCGCGCCCGGTGGGACGCGCCATCTGCGACCATCTGTTTCCGCATCCTGGCGAAACACCCGATCTCGGCCAGCACCGCAACCACGGCCATGACGGCCGCATTCCCATCGTTGGCATTGCCGGCTCTGAAGGCACTGCGCCCATTGCACGCCTGGTGGCATGGCTGCTTCATTTGTCGGGCCACTACACCGGCCTGGCCTGCCATGAAGGCTTGTATCTGGACCAGCGCCGCGTTGAAACAACCGATTCCACCCACTGGGAAGCCGGCCAGCGCCTGCTGATCAACCGGGCCGTGGAAGCCGCCGTGTTTGAAAACGGCGCCGAGACGATTCTGCGCACGGGCCTGGCCTATGACCGCTGCCAGGTGGGCGTGGTGACCGACCTGGGCGGCGCGTCGGCATTGGCCGAATTTGATATCTTCAAAGACGAACAGATGCTCAAGGTCATGCGCTCGCAGGTCGATGTCGTGCTGCCCGATGGCGTCGCCGTGCTCAATGCGCTGCACGCCGGCGTGGCCGACATGAAGCCGCTGTGTGACGGCGAAGTGATTTTTTACAGCACCGACCCCGATGCGCAGGCGCTTGCCGCGCACCGCAGCGACAACGGCCGGGCCGTCTTCTTGCGCCAAAACCAGGTGGTGCTGGCCACCGGCACGACAGAATCGTATTTACCCGGCCTGGGCAAGCTGGCCAGCTGGTGCCAGCGCCATGCCACTGGCAGCATGACCGAAAGCGCGCTGCTGGCCGCCATCGGCACGGCCTGGGCACTCGACATTCCGCTTAACCTGATTGGTGCAGGCATCGAAGCCTTTGAATCCAACCACACACCTGCCGGGAGGGCAGACTGATGGAAGTTTCCCGCATCCGGGCCCTGCGCGGCCCCAATCTCTGGAGCCGCCGCACGGCCCTTGAAGCCATCGTGGCCTGCACCCCCGCCGAATATTCGGTGGAAAACCTGCCGGGTTTCGAGCAGCGCCTGCGCGCGCTGTTTCCCGACCTCGGCGTGCTGCGCGAAACCGGCCATGCCGGCACCGTCTCGCTGGCGCATGTGCTGCAAGCTGCGGCGCTGGAACTGCAGGCCGCCGCCGGCTGCCCCGTCACCTTCAGCCGTACGTCTGCAACGCTGGACGCCGGCACTTACCAGGTCGTCGTCGAATACAGCGAAGAAGCCGTGGGCCGGCTGGCGTTTGAGCTGGCACAAGCGCTGTTGCAGGCCGCCTTGCAGGACGCTGCGTTTGACCTGCAAGCCGCCATTGGCCGCTTGCGTGACCTGGATGAAGACGAGCGCATGGGGCCGAGCACCGGCGCGATTGTCGAAGCCGCCGTAGCGCGCGACATTCCCTTTCGCCGCCTGACCAAGGGCAGCATGGTGCAGTTTGGCTGGGGCTCGCGCCAGCGCCGCATCCAGGCCGCCGAAATCGATTCCACCAGCGCCGTGGCTGAATCCATCGCGCAAGACAAAGACCTGACAAAAAAACTGTTGCGTGCGGCCGGCGTGCCGGTTCCGCATGGCCGGCCAGCCAGCGACCCGGACGACGCGTGGGCAGCAGCGCTGGAAATCGGTCTGCCGGTCGTGCTCAAGCCGCAAGACGGCAACCAGGGCAAGGGCGTGACGGTCAATATCACGACGCGCGCGCACCTCGATATCGCCTTTCGCGCCGCCGCCGAACATGGCGAGGTGCTGGTCGAGCGCTTTTTGCCGGGTTGCGACTTCCGGCTGCTGGTAGTGGGCGACAAGCTGGTGGCCGCCGCCCGCCGCGAGCCGCCGCAGGTGGTGGGCGACGGTGTGCATACCGTGCGCGAACTGGTCGACATCGTCAACCAGGATCCCCGGCGCGGCGAAGGCCATGCTACATCCCTCACCAAGATCCGGTTTGATGACATCGCCGTCGCCCGGCTCGATACGCAGGGCTTGAGCCCCGAATCGGTTCCGCCCAAGGGCCAGCGCGTCATTTTGCGCAACAACGCCAACCTGAGCACTGGCGGCACCGCCACCGATGTGACCGATGAAGTGCATCCGGCGGTGGCGGCGCGGGCCGTGGCGGCCGCGCAGATGATCGGCCTGCATATTTGCGGCGTCGATGTGGTGTGCGAAAGCATGCTGCAGCCGCTGGAGGCGCAAAACGGCGGCGTGGTCGAGGTCAATGCCGCGCCCGGCCTGCGCATGCACATTTCGCCGTCCTATGGCAAGGGCCGCGCGGTGGGCGTTGCCATGATCGACGAGCTGTTTCCGGCCGGCGACAACGGCCGCATCCCGGTGATCGCCGTGACCGGCACCAACGGCAAAACCACCACCACGCGCCTGATTGCCCACCTGCTGGCCGCGCACGGCCTGCGCACCGGCATGACCAACACCGACGGCGTCTACATCGACGGCCGCCAAACCGACAGCGGCGACTGCAGCGGCCCCAAAAGCGCGCGCAACGTGCTGATGCACCCCGATGTGGACGCCGCCGTGTTTGAAGTGGCGCGTGGCGGGGTGCTGCGCGAAGGCCTGGGTTTTGACCGCTGCGAGGTCGCCGTGGTGACCAACATCGGCAGCGGCGACCACCTCGGGCTGAACTACATCACCACGGTCGAAGACCTGGCGGTGTTGAAGCGCGTGATTGTGCAGAACGTCGCGCCCACGGGTTACGCCGTGCTTAATGCGGCCGATCCTATCGTTACCCAAATGGCCCACGCCTGCCCCGGCAAGATCATCTTTTTTGCCGCTGACCGGCACCATCCGCGCATGGCCACTCACAGGGCGCAGGGCAAGCGCACGGTGTATATCGACGGGCAAACGCTGGTGGCCGCAGAAGGCTCGCGCATTGAGCGTATTGCGCTGCAGGGCATTCCCGTCACACGCGGTGGCACCATTGGCTTTCAGGTTGAAAACGTCATGGCCGCCGTCGCAGCGGCCTGGGCCGTCAACCTCAGCTGGGAAACCATCAAAAGCGGTCTGGCCAGTTTTGTGACCGACACCCACAATGCGCCCGGCCGTTTCAATGTCATGGACTACGCCGGCGCCACCGTGATCGCCGACTACGGCCACAACCCCGACGCCATGCAAGCGCTGGTGGCCGCCGTGAAGAGCATGCCGGGCCAGCGCCGCAGCGTGGTCATCAGCGGCGCAGGCGACCGTCGCGACAGCGACATCACCGACCAGACAGTGATTTTGGGCGCGGCGTTCGACGAGGTGATCCTGTACCAGGACGCCGCCCAGCGCGGCCGGGCCGATGGCGAAGTCATGGCGCTGCTGCGCGAAGGGCTGAAAGGCGCGAGTCGCACGACGCAGATTGAGGAAATACGCGGCGAGTTTGTGGCGATTGACACCGCGCTGGCACGCCTGCAGCCCGGCGATTTGTGTCTGATCCTGGTCGATCAGGTGCAAGAAGCGCTCGACCATCTGGCCCTGCGCATCAAGCAAGCCAAAGAAGCCCAGACAGTGGCCTGAAGACTTTTGTCGTTAATCAAGCTGGAGGGACAACGGTGAAAGCACCGAAAGCCCATCAACCTTGACGCCAGCCCGAATTTCAAGCCAAACAAGCCTATTGCGCAAGCACAGCGTTTGCAATCAGCTATTAATTCAATAGCAAAATGCAATTTGTTCAGCACTTTCCCCTGGCGGCCTGGTCGGCGTCGTTTGCCAGAACCGTCCTACAAATGAACCCGCTATTGCAGGCCTCACGCGACGCCCATTTCCTGTCAGGCTCAAACCCTTGGCAGCCCCACACTGCATTCATCAATTTTTATCAGGAGTTCCATCATGTTCACATCCACTCGGCCTCGTTTGTCGAGCACTTTGCGCCCTTCACGGGTTAACCGCATGGGCAAAGGAGTGGTCTATCTCGGACTTGCCGCAATGATGGCGCTGACCTCAGCAAGCGCGCAAGTCGCCGCGCTGGACGCCACCGGGCTGGACGCTTCGGGCAACGCAAAGAGCGAGATGGCAGCCTGCAAAAGCGGCAAAACGCAGCAAGACCGCGCTGCCTGCCTCAAAGAGGTCCACAATGCCAACGCAGAAAAGCGTGCCGGCAAACTGGGCAATGGCGCTGACTACATGGCCAACGCCATGAAGCGCTGCGAAGTATTCAAGGGCAATGACGACCAGGCGGCCTGCCGCGCCCGTATTGAAAGCCAGGCCCAGATCGACGGCAGTGTTGCCGGCGGCGGCGTGCTGCGCGAAAGTGAAACGGTGGTTCCCGCTAAATAATCAATGCGCACAAGGCAGGGTAAAGAAAAAAGTAGCGCCCTGCCCTACAGCGCCTTCTGCCCAGATGCGGCCACCGTGGCGTGAAATGATCCGGTGTGACGTGGCAAGGCCTATTCCGGTTCCGGAAAATTCCGCAGGCGAATGCAGACGCTGAAAAGTACCGAACAATTTGTCGACATAAGCCATGTCAAAACCGGCGCCGTTGTCACGGATGAAAAAAGTCGTTAGTTGCGGGTTGTCGTCAGGGATTTTGCCAAACCAGATTTCCGGTGCCTCGGCGTTGGCGGTAAATTTCCACGCGTTTCCGATCAGGTTGTCGATGACCTGGCGTAACAGTACGGTGTCGCCAACAGCGACCAGCCCCGGCTCCACATTGACTCTCACGACTCGTTCGGCATCCCGCTCCTGACAAAGCTCCACGACCCGCCCTGCTATGGCACTCAGGTTGACGGTGTCAGCCTTCAGGCTGGCACGGGCAATATGCGCCAGCGCCAGCAGGCCATCGGTCAGTTCACCCATCTGCCTGACCCCGGCCCGGATGCGGCTCAGGTAATGCCCCACGTTCTGTCCGGTGTCGGCAGAAACAGCCTTTTCCAGCAAGCGGCTGAATCCGTCGATTGAGCTCAGCGGCGACCGCAAATCATGCGCCACCGAATAAGAGAAAGCTTCAAGCTCCTGGTTGGCCGCTTCAAGCTGCGCCGTCCTGCGATGCACCTTGTGTTCGAGTTCCCTGTTGAGTTCGCTGATCTCTGCTTCAGCGCGCTTTCGCTGGGTCACGTCGTGCAGAAAAATATTGGTACATGTCTGGCCGCGCTGGTTCAGGTAACTGGTCAGGGAAAGTTCACATTCAAAATGCGACCCGTCGCCCCGCAGCATGGTGATCTCGGCCCGGGCCTGGCCCGACATCAGGGCCTGCGCCAGGAAAATGTGGCAGCGTGAATCCTGGGGGTCGACCAGCCCGTCACGCCCGCGCTGCCGGATCTCGTCCTGGCTCAGGCCAAAAAGGCGGCAAGCGGCCGGGTTGGCGTACTCGATGGAGCCGTCGGGCATGCCCTGCAAAATGCCGTGAAGACTGCTTTCAAACAGATGCCGAAAATTTTCTTCACTGGCGCGCAATGCGCTTTGCACAGCCTGGCGGTCTGAAATATCCATATAGGTTCCGGACATCAGTTCCGGTTTTCCATCAGGCGTAAAAACCGAGACTTTTCCGCGCGCCAGCACCCACAACCAGTGCCCATCGCGGTGGCGTATACGATTTTCACATTCAAAAAACGCGGTTTTTCCCAAAAAATGCTGCTTCAAAAGTGACATCACATGCGGCACTTCTTCGGGCGGTATGCGTTCACGCCAAGTATCCATATTTTGCGGCCCCAGCTCCTCCAGCGTATAGCCCAATATGGCGGCCCATTGCGCGTCAAGCTGAAGCGCGCCGGTCTGCACATGCCAGACCCAGGTGCCCATATTGGTGCCTTCAACAATATCGACCAAGCGCTCACGCTCCTGTGCCAGGTCTGCGGTCATTCTTTGCGCCAGCGCCAGCGCGCGCGCGCGCCCGCTGCCCAACAGCCAGATGCTGAACGCCATCAGGCTGCTCAGCAAAACGCCGGCTAATGCCAACAGTACCGGCACCCAACTGCCAGCCTGCGCTTCAAATGCCGGCGTCGTCGCCATGCGCAGCGTCAGCGGCCGCCCGCCAACGACCACGACGCGCGTGGTCTGGAACATCGGCGCGGCGTCAGCCGGCCCCGCAGCGCCCTTGAGGTCAAACAATAAATTGCCGGGCGTTGCAGCAGACGCATCCAGGCCGTCATAGAGCGCTAGACGGGTCTGGCCCTTGGCCGATGCGACCAGATTCACCAGGATTTCTTCAAGCACCACAGGCGCCGCCAATACACCCACCAGCGCGGCCTGGCGCTGCGGCACCGTCGCAACCGGCGCCCCCTGGCGATAGACTGGCAAAAGAAACAGAACGGCAGGTCGTTGATGAACATCAGTGACCAGCTGGATAGGGCCACTCAGCGTTGGCTCGCCGGTCATGATGGCGCGTTCAACCGCCTGCTTTCGGACCGGGTCATTGGCAAGATTGAACCCCAATGCGGCCCGGTTCGGCTCGGCAGGTTCAATGAACTTGGTGATGTACAGGACGTCGCCATGGCCTTGTGTTTTCACCGAGAAGTCCGGGCTCTCATCGCGGCGTTGCGCCGCGACAAAAGCATCCACATCGCCACTTTTCACCCGCTCGATAAAGCCAAAGCCCCGGATTCCCGGGTAGTCGAGGTCGACCTTGCTGGACTCGACAAAGGCACGAAACTCGGCGCGTTCGACGGAGATGCTTGCCGCATAAACGCCGGCGGCCCCCTTCAGGCCGGAAAAAGGCCGATTGAGATCGTGCTCCACATCTGCTTCGATACGTTCGACCTGCTGGTCAAAGCGGGCCTGCGCCCTGGCCGAAAGGTCATCTTTTTGCCAGAAAAAACCGGCTGCACTGCCGCTCAGTCCGATCACCAGCACCACCGCCGTGGCCAGCTGCGTCAGGCGCGCATTGCCATCAAAATTGCTTTTAGGGACGGACAGGTAATGGGAAATGGGGCTCATCAAGACTAACGCGTTAAACCACTTGGTGATCGCCGGGTTGGAACAGACCAATAGTATGCCCCAGCAAGCCGACTACCTTTCCTCTTGCGCCCCGGTCAATCGCCCAGTTTTTGGGCCATTGGCGCATCGATATGTTATTGCTCCGGCCCATTGAAGTCATAAGTTTTGCGGCTTTGGTCCCAAGCAAAATAGTCAATTTTTGTTCAAACTTCAGAGGGCCGGATCAATAGGCCGCCCGGCGTGTCCAGTTTGATGCGGGCGAGCTACACAAAAAGTAGCCTGAATTTCTGAAACAAAGGTAATCAGATTCGCAACCCATCGGCATCATCCAGGTTGGCGTTTATTTGTGACGCAAGCGGCAAATTCAATGCATTAATGCCCATATCCGCACGCTCAAGGCGCTGGCGGCAGGTCAAGCGGTGCCTGCCGGGCTTTGGCAAAAATGTCCCATGCGGCCATGAACATGGCGGCCACCACAGGGCCAATCACAAAGCCATTCAGGCCAAAAAGCGACATGCCGCCAATCGTGGACACCAGCACCACATAATCGGGCATCTTGGTGTCCTTGCCGACCAGCACCGGGCGCAGGATGTTGTCGACCAGGCCAATCACCAGCACGCCGAAAGCAATCAAAAAAACACCCTGCCAGACCGCGCCGGTCGCCAAAAAATAAATCGCCACCGGAATCCATACCAGCGCCGCCCCGACTGCGGGCAACAGCGACAGGAAAGCCATCAGCGTGCCCCACAGCACAGGCGCGTGGATACCCAGAAACCAGAAGATGAGGCCGCCCAGCGCGCCCTGCAGCATCGCCACCACAATATTACCCTTGACCGTCGCACGAATGACCGTGGTGAACTTGGACAGGATGTTGCGCTTGATGTCTTCTTCCAGCGGAATCGCCTCGCGGATGCGCCGGGACAACGCCGCGCCATCGCGAAGAAAGAAAAACATCAGGTAGAGCATGATGAAAAAGCTGGCAAAAAAATCAAAGGCGTTTTGCCCGATGCTCAGTGCCTGCGTAGCAATAAACTGGCTGCCCTTGGTCAGGCTCTCGGCAATACGCGCCTGAATCAGACCCAGGTTGTTCAGCCCCGAACGGTCCAGCAGGCCGGTAATCCACTGCGGCAATGCATCATAAATTTGCTGAAAATAGCGGCTGAAGCTCAGGTCACCCGACTGGACACGCTGGTAGACACTGCTGGCTTCCTGCGCCAGCAAGGCACTGATGAATCCCACCGGCAAAATCACCAGAACCAGAATCACCGATACCGTGAGCATGGCGGCCAGTGTGCGCTTTTTCGGCATCTTTCTGATGATGCGCAAAAAAATCGGGGTAAACATGAGCGCAAAAATGGCCCCCCAAAATACCGCGCCGTAATAAGGCCAGAGTATCCATAGAAAAGCCACTGACACGAACAGGAGCAACAGCAGGAAAGTCCTGTCTTCAAGGGCAGAAGACTGGGCCATTTTTGAGAGTTTCATGAACGTGGGCGAGTTAAATGACGGACTGAAAACGTCATGGTAACGGCATGGCTGCACGCTACAGAACGTGAAGTTGCTTCAGGCGGCTTAATGATCTGGAAAATGCGCAGCGTCGGCCAATGTTGTGCTGAGGCGGCGGGCGCTGGCCGCACTTTTCCTGCATTCATACGACAGAGCCCGCCATCTTTTTAGCTGCTGATCAACGTTTGCGGCGGGTGACTCAGCATTTCGACAGCATCTGTTACACGGCAAACCGTGGCGGGTATCGCATTAGTGCTCTTCAGGCTTTGCCACCCGCAGCGTCACCTTCGCCGCCCTCATCCAGGGTCGGGTCATCACTGTCATCCACAAGCTCTTCCACGTCGCTCAGTGCCTGACGGTTGTCAGCTGGCGTAGCATTTTCCTCACCCGCATCAGCGCCTGTCAGCTGTTGAATATGGTCGGGCAGGATATCGGCATCGGTTTGGTCAAGGTTCGGCTCTACCGAGGCGCGTTCACCCGTGCCGGACGAATCGGTATCGCTGGCGAGTTCGTCTTCGCTGTAAGCGCCGATGGCATCGCTGCCACTGTCTGAATTGTCACTGGGGCCGAGTGCATGAATGTCTTTTCCGCTGACTTCTTCAGGCGATAAAGAACCCCCGAGAATGCTGCTGGTTGCCATGTTTGCTCCTTGTGCTCTAAAAATGCTGTTCAACAGTGAATTTTCACCAGACATCAAACCGCCACTTGTCGGACAGACCAGAGCTGTGTTGTCAGCCGCTACCGTGTGCGGTGTCAGGGCAAAGAAATGTGTCTGGCCGGGCTGGCAGCGTAAAGCGGTGCAACACCCTGCAAGTGCGCTGGAGTCAGGCGGCGAAATAGCGTCCAATCACAGGGATGTTTGACTCTCCTCTTTTCAAATCCATGAATTTTCACCAGGCAAAACAACTTCCTTCGCAGGGCAACGCGCTTTTTTCGATGCAGACATGGGCTATGTTTTTCAGTCTCAGTGCTGCCTGTGCCCTGTTCGTCATGGGCAGTGCCCATGCGCAAAGCTCGCAAGTGCCGGCTCCTGAGCCCGCTGCGCCGGCAGCTTCGGCGTTCCAGACGCCTGCACCGGCACCTCGTTACACGGCGAGTAATCTGGAACGGGCCTTCAACTTCATGGACGCTAACCATGATGGCCAAATTAGCCGCGAAGAAGCCGCCGGATTTCGCGGTGTGGCCCGGCATTTTGACCAAGCCGATACGAATCACGATGGGTTTCTGTCGCGCGAGGAATTCGGCACGGCCATGAACTACGTCAAGCATCAATGATGCTTGACCGCATGCCGCAGCCTTCAATGAGTCGCCTCAAGTCAAGAGCTAGCGCCGATTGAGCGACTGCTCATACGCAATGTGGCGCATGTACCGTCTGTGCCGCGACTATCAAAGGTGCATTACCCGAATAGCCTGGATTCTGGAACAAACGCAGCACCCGTAAAAATGCCCCTGAGAAACCCGCAAGCGCGAGTTTCTCAGGGGCATTTTGGCTGCATCCAGTGACGCAGACCGGTTTCAAAATACGCCGAACAGCATCAATAACAAGATGACAGTGATCGGAACACCAAGGAGCCAGGCAATGAGTGGCATTTGTCTTTCCTTCAAAAAAAGCGTTATAGGTTGGAAACAACTTCACTTTAAAAGATTACAAACCCGAAGTTTGCCAGCCCACAGGCCTGAACGAGGTAAGAAATTGCTGACGCAGTGTATAGTTTTTGTAGCCAGTGCTGGAAGGACAGTGCAGGTTTCTGGTCTGGCAGGAGATTAATCAATGAATCGGACGTTTGTGCAATATCGGCCTGCACAATGCGCTATAAAAACAATAGTGACGTATAAAATCCTCAATGCACCAAGCTTTTCACGTACCTTTGAATGATCTGGCGCAGGGGTATCCGGTTTATTCGTTGGGGTTATTGCCCTTGATGCCATGCTTTTCCTTGATGGCCAATTGAAGCATTTCAAGCTGGTCGACAAGATGATCAATCCTGGGAAAATCCTTGACTGACTCAGTCATCAGGCGCTCCATTTCTTCACGCATCTGGTCATATTCCTTTTCCATATCGGAATTCATGAGAACGGGGTCTACGTAAGTGCTGCTTTCAGCAGGCATTGGGTTTGAGGGCAAAGCGTTTCTCCAGATTTAAAAATGCGGGCGTGGCTGATATTTGAATTTTCAAATACCAAGCTGTCTATTCAAACGTTTTGATGCGTTCAGCCGTGTAGGACAAGACCTGTTTCATTCCACAAAGTAGCTATCTAGCGCTGCAGCGCTTTGACGCTGATGCAGTGCGCCGCCTGCGCGTGAATACGTGGGAACAAGGCATGACAAAAAGCCCAGGAATCGCAAGGATTGCTGGGCAGAAATAAAGAGCGTATGGCTGTTGGGCCGCTCGCTCAAGTTTTCGAGTGTTTTGGCAGTTGGATAAAGTGAATTTCACCCAAGATGCAGCATCAAGCGCAGCCGGAACAACCCACCGCGCCTGAATTTAGCGGTTCTGGCGCGGCGCAGGGCCCGGTCCGCGACCTGCAATGTGACGGAAGGTGATACGGCCCTTGCTCAGGTCGTAGGGCGACAGTTCCAGCGACACCTGGTCGCCGGCCAGAATGCGGATATGGTTCTTACGCATCTTGCCCGAGGTATAGGCCACGAGCTTGTGGCCGTTGTCCAGCGTCACGCGAAAGCGTGAGTCAGGCAGGACTTCATCAACCAGTCCATGCATCTCGATAAGTTCTTCTTTTGCCATCTAAAACTCCTGATATTTCGAAAAATTGTTTTGTAACGCCAGCCCATGCGGGCTGACCATGTTTTATGCGCAGGCCGGTGATGAGCGCTCGTGAATCCAGCCCAGTGCGTGTTCGGTAGCGTAATGTACGGCAGCGGCGGCGCTGTCGAAAAGTCCGGTAAAACGCAGCACCCTGTCGTGGGTGCCGCTGCCGCGACCGGAGCGGATGGAAACTGAAGCCGCGTAGCGGCCTTCGCCTTGTTGCTTGGCAAGCGGCGAGACGAGGTATTTACCAACCTCTAATTGTGTGTCGTTCATGTTCATAAAAGTCTTTACCGGATATTTTTTCCGGCTTCTTTGGGAAAGGGTAACCAGCTTGCGGGCAAGCCAACGTGTATTCGGTATCTAGCCGCCAGCCCATTGAAAAGTCGGGCGGGGTTGAGCCATAAGTGGGCACCGTTGGTGGAAGTGCTCGCCAGGAAATGAAACAGTGCTGTGGGCATCAAAGCTGAAAAACCTTGAAAGCAGTGCCAGATCGCCGGGAATTGGGGCTCTGGGAAGCGCCGCATTTGAGAAAGAAGCCGGATGTAATAAAGACTTCGATGAAAAACGCTGATGCGTTACCGAACCCACCATTATAACCGCGCAGCTTAAAAATTACGTTTCTTCATTGCGCATGCAAACTGAGGATGCAGCTGGCGGATGCGGTTCATGGGCGGGCCGCCCGCATCCAGCAGTGCGTCGACCTTGCCCAAAGACTGAGCCGGGTGAAAAAACATTTGCAGTGGTCGCAACGCCACCAAGGGCTTCAAGCGCAATTCCGCTGGGGCCTCAGTCGTCTGGGTGACTTCACCGCCCGTCATCCACGGCTGGTCGTGCGGTCTTAACACGCTCTGATAGACGGATATGACTTCTCCTGGTAGCTCATTGAAGCGAGTTTCAAGGCGCTCTACAAAGTAGCCATGTATGGCATCACACGGCTTGAAGTCAGCCAGTGATCTGTGGTGAGCCGCGCTAGGCTGTTTGCGTCAGGCGCTGAAATTTTCCTTTTCAGCGCAGCGCCTTCAAGACCCCGTCACAACAGGTTAAACTAGCCGGCTTGGAAGCGTGGCAGAGCGGTTGAATGCAGCAGTCTTGAAAACTGCCGAGGATGCGAGTCCTCCGTGAGTTCGAATCTCACCGCTTCCGCCAATTCAACGCAAGTCCTTGATTTATAAGGATTTTTTTACCGGGTCGATCTGAGTTCGAAGTTGTTAGTACAACAACGTCCAACTACTGCATCGAACCATGCATCTTCCACACCAGCCAAGCTCAACAAAAAGCAGCTCAGTTGATGGTGATGATTACCCATCATCGACACTCACAGACGATCGTCCCAGCCCATTTGGGGAGGTTGACCCTGCTCACTCCATCCCAGCTCCGACGAACCAAGTCGGCATAAGGCCATGGCAACCACGCCAGCACTCCAGACATCTATTCAAGAGTGCCAATGGAACTTGGTATTTCCGCCTGACTGTCCCGGCAGCGATTCGAGCCCAATATCCTGAATTACCCAAGGAGTTGAAGCGCTCAACTGAAACGGCCAATAAGCGCGTTGCCGAGTCCCGCGCTCGCGAAATGTGCATAGAATTCTCCATCAGGTACACAACTGGGGCTTCTATGCCAACACCTGATTTGATTTCTAACGAGTCCTTTGCCATCGTCTACAACAATGGCAATTTGGGGCTCAAGGATTTCCATGGCGCATCACCGGCAACACTGTCACTCATGACCAAGTGCTTTCAGTTGATGACGCAACAAATTTGCGCGCAGACTGCAAAACAGGTCGATGGGCCCAACCCACCTGGCGCATCAATTTTGGACTTGGCTCCACGGGAACAAAGCAACAGCATTCTGATACCCGCAGTTGTCAAAAACCATCACATTGTGGAAACGGGGGAAGCGGGGACAAACGTCATTTGGCTCAGTGATGCCATCGATGACTGGCGCAAAAACGGCAGCGGTCGATTTAGTCAAGTAACTTGGGGTTCGGTTTACAGCCCCAGTTTTCGTGTTTTCCGGGAAATCGTAAGCAACCAGCGCCGGGATAGAGAAACGGATGAGGGGGTCAAGGTGTTTGGCATCCTTGACATACCACTGCACCAACTGACGCGGCAACACATTCAAATGCTTCGTCAAGATTTGCAAGAACTGCCGCCCAACCAAGGAAAACGCACCAATGATACGGAGGCGATGGAGCGCATCGCTGAAGGACGCAAGCAGAAGTCCAAGCCACCCTCACGTGGAAGCGTGGCTAAGAAGCTTGGCCACATTGGCGGTTTTATGGAGTATTGCAAACGCAAAGCTTGGATAACTATCGAGCTGCTCGACGAATACAAGCTTGCTGTTGAAGGCGCCTGGAAAGATGCGAGTCAGGAGTCAGACAAAAAAACCCCTGGCTATGTGGCCTTGAACACTGTCGAACTCAAGAAGCTATACGAACAGCCCGCCTTTTTAGCCGGTGCCGTTGCAGCAGCGTGGCGTTATTGGGTACCCCTGATTTGCCTTCATCAAGGGTGTCGCGTTTCAGAAGCCTCCCAGCTTTTCACGGATGACATCACCTTGAGAGATGATGTTCCGTGCATTTCGTTTATCAATGATGAGACTTCTGATGAAGAGGAAAACGACAACCTGGATGCGGTTGAATCTGACAAGACCAGCAGCAAGAAAAAGCGAAAAACTTACAAAACTGTTGAGGAATTTCGCCGCCTCAAGACGAAGTCTTCGCGCCGCGTCGTCCCGATTCATCCCAAATTGATCGAGCTGGGTTTTCTGAATTTTGTCAAAGACTTTGACTCAATTTCATCCCGCTCACAGCATCTTTTCAGCGACCTGCGCTGGGAAGAAAAAAGCATGTTTGGGCGCTACCCCTCTCAGCACATCATCGCTTTGCTTAAAGAGTGCAGCGTTTGGGTCAAGCGAAAAAAAGTGGGGCACTCGCTTCGTTCCAATTTCAAACAGGAAATTGAAAAAACGGGACTTTCAGAAAACCTGCAACAACGACTTCTCGGGCACAGCCCCAACACGATGAAAGACAAGCACTACAACGAAACTGACGACGGACCTGCCTACCCCGCCGCTCAAGTTCTCCCGTTTCTTGCCGCGGTGGATTTCCAATTGAAGCTGCCTTCATGGGCTGATGTGGAAGCGCTGGTGCTTGCAAATGCACGGGCGAAGGGCTTGGCTCGGATGAGAAGGCGAAAAGCTCACCTTCCGTTGCTCAACGTGGGTGATCAGCACGCGGTGACTTGAGCGCTTCGCAACCAGCGCTGCACAAGTAAACTGTCTGGTGCCGATGAGTTACCGTGAGGTTGGGTGTAAATCGGGATTTCTTTACACAAATTGGTGAGGCGCTGAAGCTTTCTCGCAAAAACGACCGAGCTGTTGAACCCTGCTAAGCAGAATATGACGCGAGCGAAGCATTCACAAACTAAAAACGCTCAGGGCATAAAAAATTTTGCCTCTGGGGAGTCTGTTCACCAACAACAACTTCTTTGCAATGACCGCCAACGCCCTTCAAAACTTAGCCCAGATCGAAGCCAGCCTCTGGGAAGCCGCCGACCAGCTCCGCGCCAATTCCAACCTTAACAGCAGCGAATATTGCCTGCCTGTTCTGGGCGTCATCTTTTTGCGCCACGCCAGCAACCGCTACCAGGCCGCCCTCACGGCCATACAGGCAGACCAGGCCAGTGGCAAGATGGCAAAACGCCCGCTGGACCGGGCCGACTTCATCAAGCGCCGTGCCCTCATGCTGCCCGAGGCTGACGTAAAGCACGCGGGGCTGTACATCACCGATTTCAAACAAACGTATAGCGATGCGGGCCTTGAGCAAAGCAAGCTCTGGCCCGCTGGCACACTTTGCATAACCATTGCAGCCAACATTGCGGACACTGCAATCGGTGGCTGTCAAGGAAGTTGTCGCCTGAAGTGAAGTGAGTCAGGCTATTTTTTGCGTGTTTTGAGGCTCCTTGATGTGTGGGGTTTCTGGGTTGAGGATACCGGTATCGACATGCGCCCACTGGCGAGGCTGCCCTGACCAGCGCTGGGGATTTTCCTGGCGGGCCTGTTCATAGACGAGCGAGCGCTTTTCAAGCAAGGCCCGGTCCAAGCCGGCATGGCGCTGCGCTGGTGTCACAAAGCCGATGGTGCTGTGGCGATGTTCATGGTTATACCAATGGGCCAAGTCAGTGACCCAGCGCCTTGCGGCCAGCAAATCTTCAAACGGCTTGACCGGCAGTTCGGGGCGGTACTTCAGGGTGCGTATTCCGGCGATCGTGACCGACGATTCCGGTCGATCGTGACCGGTCGCGCAGCGTGAAGTGTTGCGCGCTCAAATTGTAGGGGCAGCGGTC
>NZ_JAXCHR010000015.1:0-94242 GCF_035984465.1 Polaromonas sp. CG_9.5 | reverse complement strand
CCTTGAGGTCTACCGCAATTTGTTGCTCAACTACCACCCCTCGCCCGCTACTATTCAATGATCCCTGTGTTGCGCTTGGACTTGAAACTGCCCATTAAGAACGGGCGCGAGCTGCTATTTATTAAATAGCAACAAAATTCATGGCCCTGAAGGCCGCACTTGAAAGTCAGGCCAGCACGGGTTGCATCGCTGCAGCGGCAATGTCCAGCGAACGCAGGCGCAAGGCCGGATCGTAGATGTCGCAGACCAGCATGAACTCGTCGGCGTTCGTGGCCTGCGCCAGTGCGCTCAGGCGCTCCTGCACCGTGTCCGAGCCGCCAATCACGGCAGCGGCCAGAAAGTCGCTGATGGCGGCGCGTTCTTGCGGATGGCGCTGCGCCATGAAGTTGTCCGTCGGCGGCTGCAGTCCCAGCCGCGCGCCCGTCAAAATGCCCAGCACACGCTGGTAGGTGCTGCTCGCCAGGTAGTCGGCTTCTTCGTCAGTGGGCGCGGCAATCAAGGGCACGCCAATCGTCACATAAGGTTTGGCCAGCGTGGCCGACGGTCTGAAATTTTGCCGGTACAACGTAATCGCCTGCAGCAGCATGCGCGGTGCAAAGTGCGAAGCAAACGCATAGGGCAGGCCGCGCTCAGCTGCCAGTTGGGCAGAAAACAGACTCGAACCCAGCAGCCAGATTGGCACATTGGTGTTTGCGCCCGGCATGGCAACCAGACGCTGACCGGCCTGCACCGGCCCTAAAAGCCGCTGCAATTCCGCCACATCCTGCGGGAAATCATCCGCCGTTTCGGTGCGTTCGCGCCGCAGCGCGCGCATCGTCGCCTGGTCAGTACCCGGCGCGCGGCCCAGGCCCAGGTCGATACGGTTGGGGTACAGCTCGGCCAGCGTGCCAAAGGCCTCGGCCACCACCAGCGGTGCATGGTTGGGCAGCATCACGCCGCCCGAGCCGACGCGAATGGTCGTGGTGCCGCCAGCGACATAACCCACCAGCACCGCCGTGGCCGAACTGGCGATGCCGGGCATATTGTGGTGTTCGGCCATCCAGTAGCGCTTGAAGCCGAGCCGCTCGGCATGTTGGGCGGTGCGCAAGCAAATAGCCAGCGCCTCGGCCACCGTGCTGCCTTCGCGCACGGAAACCAGATCGAGCATGGACAGGGCAATGGTATGGAGGGATTTCATGGGTTGATTGTCTTGCGTTGCGCGTAGCAGCGCCTGGAAAGGGACTTGTGGCCGTGGGGCGCATCGCAGCTCATAAGGAGCGGCTATCAACGCTCAATGGTTGACTGGCTGCGCTGCAAGGCGCGATGTTTGGTCACCCGCCCGGCCATGCGCTTGCGCCACATCCGAAACGAGCTCGCCTTCATGTGTGAGCGCATCAGCGCCACCACGCCGGATTCATTCAGTCCGAACTGGACTTCAATCGCTTCAAATGGCGTGCGGTCTTCCCACGCCATTTCCACGATGCGTGAGATGTCAGCGTCTGAAAGTGTCATGTTGCCGCTCCACCTGCCAGCAGGCAAACGCCAGCCACCAGCGTGAGGTGCAGCCGCATCGGGAGCCATTGCATCAGCCCGTAAGCCGGGTAGCTGCGCCAGTCCACCACCAAGCAGATGCCCAGCAGCAGCGCCAGCGTGACCAGCCCCTGCGAAAGCGGCAGCAGCAGCGCCACCCAGGCGACCAGACTGGGAACAACGCCCCACGCAAACGGGCCGGGCGACGGCGTGCCAGGCTCTCGCATGGCAAGGCCCCAGTGAATTGCACCCAAAAAGCTGGCAATGGTGGCGCCATAGGCCAGCAGGGCGTGGCCCGCCTGCGCACGGTAGACCGGCGGTGCCATCCATGTAGCCGCTGCCAGAATGATGAAAGGCAATAAACCGGCGTACCCTAAACGGGCCGCCCAGCGCAGCAGGGGTCGCGCGTCGCGGGTGGGGTCAATCATGGCGTGTCGCCTTTTCTGGAAATAGGCATGGTTTTCTTCGGAATAAGGCTTGCAGCCGGTCTTGGCACACGGTAAGCCGCATAAATAAACAGGGGTAAAAACTGCATGATAGGCGGCACGTCTGTTTTGCGTTTCACCCGGCTGCTAAATCAGATTCGGCAGTTCGTTCGCTACTTTCAATAACCTCGGCACCGAGAAGCATGGACTGGCATCACATCTTCAGCGCCTGCCCGTACCCCGTCATTTCCAGATACCCGCCTCCCACGTGCCGGCCCTGGCTGTCGGCCAATTCACTCAAGCCTTCCCAGTAAATCGAGCCGGTAGAGTTGCGGCTGTCGAGTTCCTGGTTGTCGAGCAGCGCTTTCACCGTGTAAAGGCCTGCGGGCGTTTGCACGCGCCACTGCACCGGGTAGCTGATTTGCGTGAGCGGGCTGGTCCAGTGCCGCAGCGGGCTGAAGCTGACGTCGCTGGCGCTGAAAATGCGCAACTCGCCGCTGGCAGCGCGCCAGGAACCGCCGGCCCAGATGGCATGGCCGTCTTTGTCGCGCAGCCGAAAGGCGGTCAGGGCGCCGCCGTCGTCCAGGTTCATGCCCATCCAGTCCCAGCCCACCGCGCCGGGGGCGAGGATTTCTTCGCTCCATTCATGGTCGAGCCAGGCCTTGCCGGTGACTTCAAAGGTTTGGTCCTTGATTTGCAGGCGGCCGCGCGTGGCCAGTTGCGGCTGGCTGTAGTAGTAGCTGGCTTGCTTTTCTTCCGGGCCTTTGCGTGACAGGCCTTGCTTGCCTTGCAGCAGATTGCTTTGCGTTTCCTCGAATTGCAGGCTGAGGCCGAAGTCGGTGGCCGGCAGTTCAGCGGTGTAGCGCGGGCCGTTGGCGCTCAAACTCCAGTCGCGCAGCTTGAGCGCCATGTCCTGCCGACTGGCCGACGCCACGCCAAAGCCTTCGCGGGCGATGCGCTGGTCATGCCAGAGCTTGCCGCCTTGCACATCGGTCACGGCGGCATGCGCAAAAATCAGCTGCCGGGCAGCAAAGGCCGAGGTCATTTGCGCCGTGCCATCGACACGCGAGCGAAAAAAGGTCAGCTGAAAACCGAAACGGCGCGGACTGGCGGCGTTGGTGCTGGCCTGGCCGGTGATGTACCACCATTCGGTGCGAAAGTCGGGGTGCGCCCCCCGGTCGCGCGGAAATACCAGCGTCTTGGCGGGCAGGGCGAGCACGGATGTGTTGAAGGCGGCCCCGCCCAGTCCGGCCAAACTGGCCAGCATCAGGCGGCGGCGCGGCATGGGCATATATGCAGTCAGATCAGCGCCCATGTCAGCATTCCAGCACAGGGCGCATCAGCCGTTCGATGCGCTGACGTGCCGGCGCGCAGTCGCCCACTTGGTCAAGCACCCAATCGGCGTCGTGGTACGTCGGCAGATAGCGCTCGCCTGCATCGCACAGCAGCGACAACAGCGAACCCTGCTCGCCGCGCGCCAGCATTTCTTGCGCCAGCGTCAGCATGCCGAAAAAATTGGTGCCGGTAGACGGGCCGACGCGGCGTCCCAGCAATTGGCCAAGCGCCTGCATGGCGGCCAGCGAGTCGGTGTCGGGCACTTCAAGCATCCGGTCGATGACGGTGCGAATAAAGCTGGCTTCTACGCGTGGCCGCCCAATGCCTTCGATGCGCGAGCCTGGGCCAATCAAGCTGGCGTTGCCGGTGCGGTGGTATTCGCCAAAGACCGAGCCGGTCGGGTCGGCTACGCACAGCTGGCTGGCGTGGCGCTGGTAGCGGACATAGCGGCCAATCGTGGCGCTGGTGCCGCCTGTGCCAGCGCCCACCACAATCCAGCGCGGCACCGGATGGCGTTCATGCGCCATCTGGCTGAACATGCTTTGGGCAATGTTGTTGTTGCCGCGCCAGTCGGTGGCGCGTTCGGCGTAGGTGAACTGGTCCATGTAATGGCCCTGGGTGTCGGCGGCGAGCTGCCGCGCGGCGTCATGCACCTGCGCGGCGCTGTCGACCCAGTGGCAGCGCCCGCCGTAGAAGGTGATTTGCGCCACTTTTTCCGGCGACGTATTGCGTGGCATGACGGCCACGAAAGGCAAGCCCAGCAGGCGGGCAAAGTAGGCTTCACTTACCGCTGTGGAGCCGCTGGATGCTTCAACGATAGTGGATGACTCATGAATCAAGCCATTGCACAGCGCATACAAAAAAAGCGAGCGCGCCAGCCGGTGCTTGAGGCTGCCGGTGGGATGAGTCGACTCGTCCTTCAAATAAAAATCAATGCCCCGTGCCGCAAATTCAGGCAGCGGCAGGGCAATGAGGTGGGTGTCGGCACTGCGCTGAACGTCTGCCTCGATGCGGCCAAGGGCGGCGCTGAGCCAGCGATCTTTGGGAGTGTGAAAAGATGTCATGCGGTGGATTCTCGCCAAATGCCTGCCGGTTGTCGCCGGGCCTGCGTGAAGGCAGGTTTGCGGGGCGGCGCTATTGGCTGATTTTGCGCGCTTCTTCGACCTGGTATTCAAAGTAGCGCTGAAAGCTGAAAACAATGCTCGACATCAGCGCAATCGTGCCAAACAGCAGGGCGAACACGATGGCGCCAATCGTCAGCCAATTGGTGTTGCCGGCCAGCGTATCGGGCGTGTCCGGATTGTGAAGGGCGTTCCATTTTTCAGGCGCCATCAGGCCGTAGTAAATCGCCGTCAAAGCGGTGCCCGCCAGCGTAAAACCGAGCAAGGGAATCAGCACCCAGGCCAGGTGGTCGTCCTGGCCATGCAAGCGCACGCGTTCAACCCCCCACCAGCCCACGGCGGCAACCAGCGGGTGCATCCAGGCCAAAACGTCGCGCCAGCCATACAGATAGATGCGGTGCAGTCCGAGTTGTCCGCCGATGAATGCCAGCCAGGTGGCGCGAGTCTTGTTTTTCAGAGCGGGTTTTTGCATGCGGTGGATTATGCGGCGGGCGGTTCCTGTGGCGGTGCCGTGTCTCCAGCGCCGAGGGTTCTTTGCATGATTACGATGTCGCGCCACGCGCCAAATTTCCAGCCGCAAGCCTCAACGATTCCAACGTGCTTGAACCCCAGGGCCAGATGAACACCCACTGACCCGGCATTGGCCGAGTCGCCAATGATGGCCATGACTTTTCGAATGCCTGCCGACTCGCAGCACGCCAATAATTTGACCAGCAAAGCCCGGCCCAAACCCTTGCCCTGCACATCAGGCGCGAGATAGATGGAATCTTCTGCCGAATAACGGTAGGCCGGACGCGGCTTGAACCAGTTGGCGTAAGCAAAGCCGACGACCGTTCCGTTTTCCTCTGCAATCAAATAGGGGAGGCCCTTGGACAAAACATCGGCCCGCCGGGTCGCCATGTCGTCGGCACTGGGCGGCTCGGTTTCAAAGGTGCCGGTGCCGTTCAGCACATGGTGGGCGTAAATGGCGGTGATAGCGGGAATGTCTTCTTCGCGGCTGGAGCGTATGAGGGGCATTCTGGATAACGGCTTGAGGTCTTTATTTGCGGGATCGAAAAACAGGCTTGGTGAGCGATTTTTAACCGAAAGTCATGCGTTGCAACCTAGCGGGCTATAATCGCAGGCTTTGCAGCATTTCGCTGGCCGGGTGGCCATGTCGTGTGTCTCAAGCGCTGCAGGAATATTTGGGGTTATTTTTACCCCGCCACCCAAGGATAAATTATGGTCGTCATCCGACTTTCACGCGGCGGTTCCAAGCATCGTCCATTTTTCAATATCGTTGTAGCTGACAAGCGCACTCGCCGCGATGGCCGTTTCATCGAACGCATCGGTTTTTACAACCCGATTGCCAAAGGTGGCGAAGAAGGCCTGCGTATCGTGCAAGACCGTTTGACCCACTGGATCGGTGTTGGCGCCCAGGCGTCGCCAACCGTTCTGCGCCTGATCAAGCAAGGCGGCGCTTCAATTGCAGTTTCTGCCGCTGAACTGCCTGCTGAAGTCGCAGCCGCCTAAACAGGTATTTCAGATGTTGCCTGGCACTCAACCGTCTGCGGGCTTGACACCGTCAAGTCTGCCTGATGACGCGCTTGAGGTCGGGCGTATTCTGGATGCTTGGGGTGTCAAGGGCTGGGTCAAAATCCTGCCGCACAGCACCGACCCGGAAGCACTCTTTTCAACCAAGTCCTGGTTTTTGCAAGTGCCCGATGCCAAGTTTCGACCTGGTTTCACGGCCTTTAGCGGCACCGTTTCCCTGAAGGTGGATGAGTCCAAGATTCACTCCGGCACGGTGGTCGCCAAGTTCAACGGTCTTGATGAACGAAACGCGGCCGAAGCCTTGCGCGGTGCCCGGATTTTTCTCTCGCGCAGCAGTTTTCCTGCAGCCTCTACCGATGAATACTATTGGGTTGATCTGATCGGCCTGAATGTAGTCAATCGGGAAGGTATTGCTTTGGGCTGTGTCCGCGACCTAATGGCAACTGGCCCAAATTCCGTGCTGTGTATTGAGTACACGGCTACCGAGGAAGACGGAACCAGCTCAAGTGCCGAGCGCATGATTCCTTTTGTTTCGGCTTATGTCGATGCAGTGGACATCGCCGGTAAATGCATTACCGTTGACTGGCAACCCGACTATTGAGCTTTGATGCCGCGTCAAGGCACCCTGTCCTTACGGGTTCAGACGCCTGTTTAGCCTTCAAAGTAGTTGTTCATGCGCTTTGATGTCATCACTCTTTTTCCTGAACTTTTCACGCCATTTTTAACCAGTGGCGTGACGCGCCGTGCCTACGAATCCGGTCTGGTCGAGGTCAAACTCTGGAATTCCCGCGATTTTGCTGACGGGAATTACCGGCGCGTCGATGACCGTCCTTTTGGCGGCGGCCCTGGCATGGTAATGCTGGCCGAGCCGCTGACCCTGTGCCTGGAAACTATTCGCGCCGACCGAATCGCGTGCGGTGCGCCTGATGCGCCCACGGTTCTTTTTTCCCCTGTTGGTGAAGTGCTGAGTCATGCCAGCGTCGAGCGCTGGTCGGCCAGCGGTAACGGCGCTGTGCTGATTTGCGGTCGCTATGAAGGCCTGGATCAGCGTTTCATCGATACCCATGTTGATCACCAGATCAGCCTGGGGGACTTCGTGTTGTCGGGTGGCGAAATAGCCGCCATGGCCTTGCTGGACGCTGTCGCCCGGCTGCAGCCCGGCGTGTTAAACGACGAAGGCAGCCACCAGATGGACAGTTTCAATCCGGCACTCGATGGGCTGCTGGACTGCCCGCATTACACCCGTCCCGAAGCCTGGCGTGGCCAATCCGTGCCACCCATTCTGATGTCTGGCAACCATGCGCTGATTGAGCGCTGGCGGCGCGATCAGCGACTGCAATTAACCCAGCGTCAGCGACCCGAACTGGTCCGCGCAGCGCGCAGGGCCGGGCATTTAAACAAAAGCGATGAGGCTTTTTTGGCCGAGTTACCCAAAAATCCAGGCCTGGACGCCTGAATTGCTATACTCATGGGCTTTTCGATCCTCTGGCGGCCACTGCAACCATCTGCTTTATCCTGAATGAAGCCATGGATTTGCGGTCTTTAGCGCAGCGCGTGCATGAGCGAAATTTAGTTAGATGGAAATATCATGAATCTGATCCAGACTCTTGAGCAGGAAGAAATTGCCCGCTTGAACAAAACCATTCCCGTTTACGCGCCTGGCGACACCGTCATCGTGAGCGTGAACGTGGTTGAGGGTACCCGCAAGCGTTTGCAGGCTTTTGAAGGCGTTGTGATTGCCAAGCGCAATCGTGGCCTCAACTCCAGCTTCATCGTTCGCAAGATCTCCAACGGAGAAGGCGTCGAGCGTACATTCCAGGTGTACAGCCCGCTGATCGCCAAGATCGAAGTCAAGCGTAAGGGTGATGTGCGTCGCGCCAAGCTGTACTACCTGCGTAGCCGCAGCGGCAAGTCTGCACGTATCAAGGAAAAGCTGGGTATCAAGGGCGGCAAGGCTGCCAAGGCTGCCCAGTCCGCCGTCGCTGCATAAAAGCAATTGCTGTCCTCAAAAAGCCGCTTCTCAAGAGCGGCTTTTTTTTATGCTCATTATTCTTTTCCTCTCATGAACCCCGCCAAGCCCTTGCCTTTGTTTGATCCCCGCATCGTTCCGGTCATGGGCAATGACAGCCACCTGGCTGGCGTTGCGCTGGACCGCCTCACGCCCCAAGCCCTGCGCGAGCGTTTCAGGCATCCGCCGGTGTGGATGCCTGAGCACAGTGTGGAAACGAGTTTTTCTGACCGGCAACCTGCACTGGCTGCCGTACTGCTGCCATTGGTGATGCGCGACGAACTCACCTTGCTGCTGACCGAGCGGTCGACCAATTTGTCCACCCATTCGGGCCAGATCGCGTTCCCTGGCGGTCGCACCGATGAAACCGATCAGGATGCGGTGCATACCGCGCTGCGTGAAGCACAGGAAGAAATTGACTTGCCGCGCGATCATGTCGAGGTGCTGGGCACCTTGCCTACCTATGCCACGGGCTCGGCGTTCATCATCACGCCTGTGGTGGCACTGGTCAGGCCGGGTTTTCAGCTGCGGCCCAATCCGGGCGAGGTGGCTGATGTGTTCGAGGTGCCGCTCGCCTTTCTGATGAATCCTGCGCATCACCGTCGCCATGAAACCGAGTTCGATGGCGTGCTCCGGCAGTGGCTTTCCATGCCCTACATCCATCCGGCAGTCGAAGCACAGAGTGAGTTGAAAGAGCGCTACATCTGGGGTGCTACCGCCGGGATGCTGCGAAACTTCTACCGTTTTCTCAGCGCGTAGGCGGCTGCTTTGCGCGCGCAAGGGAAACAAACCCCGCAGGCCTGATGCTTCAGGCCGTTATGATTTGGCATGAGCTTTTTCGCCGTTTTGTTTGCACTCATCCTGGAGCAGGCCCGTCCGCTGGCGCGCAGCAACTGGGTTCATGCCGGTTTTTTGGGATGGGCGCGCTGGGCGCATCGCAGCCTTGACGCCGGCAAACTGCATCACGGATGGATTACCTGGTTATTCGCTGTCATGGTGCCCACGCTGGCAACGATGGGGGTGCATTGGCTGCTGTGGCAGGTCAATGTGCTGCTGGCCTTTGTCTGGAGCGTGGCCGTTTTGTATGTCACGCTGGGCTTTCGCCAGTTCAGCCACTATTTCACCGACATTCGGGATGCGCTGGACGACGGCGATGAAGAGACAGCCCGTGCATTGCTGGCCGAGTGGCGCCAGGTCGATGCCACTGAACTGCCGCGCAGCGAAATCGTTCGTCACGTCATTGAGTATTCGGTGCTGGCCGCCCATCGCCATGTGTTCGGGGTGCTGGCCTGGTTTTCGGTGCTGGCCGCACTGGGCTTGGGGCCGGCCGGGGCGGTGCTGTACCGCATGAGTGAATTTGTCGCGCGTTACTGGGCCTATAAAAGCAGGTCGCCCGGCGAAGGCGCCAGCCCGGCGCTGCAGCAGACGGCCAACACGGCCTGGGGCTTGATTGATTTTGTACCCTCGCGCATTACGTCGCTGGGGTTTGCGGTGGTCGGAAGTTTTGAGGACGCCATTGATGCCTGGCGAAGCTATGGCCAGCGTTTCCCGCCCGATGCCGCGCTCGCCACCGCCAGCCGCAACGACGGATTGATTCTTGCGGCCACTTCTGGGGCCGTCAATGTCCGGCTGGGCGGCGAAGCGCTCAAGGCCGTGCTGGCAACGTATGTTTCGCCAGAGTTTGAAGCCGGCGGGCTGAATGCGCAAGAGGATGCGGCCACCACCGAAGCAACACCAGGCCGCGAGCCTGAGGTTGCGCATCTGCGCAGTGTCGTCGGTCTGGTCTGGCGCTCAGTGGTGCTCTGGATGGTGCTGCTCGCGCTGCTGACGCTGGCGCGGTTGCTGGGCTGAAAGCCTGGCCGCAGCAAGCGTTTTTTTAATACCGCGTCTGCGACAACTCTTCAAACAACTCGCTATATAAACGATAGCGGTTAGCGCTGATGCTGCTTGCGCCAGCGGTCGATTTGACCTCTGAAATCACGCCGCAGCCGGGTTCGTGCAGGTGCGTGCAGTTGTAGAACTTGCAGTCTTGCGCATGCGCCTTGAAGTCCGGCATGTAATTGGCCAGCTGCATCGGCTCAATGTGGTGCAGGCCAAACTCCTGAAAGCCGGGCGAGTCGATCAGCGCTGTTGTCCGGGCGTCATCAACCCAATACAGCGTCGTGCTGGTGGTCGTGTGTTTGCCGGAGTTCAGCGCTTGCGAAATCTCCGCCGTCAGCACGCGTGCATTGGGCACCAGCAGGTTCGTCAAGCTGCTTTTTCCCGCTCCCGACGGCCCCAGCACCAGCGTTTTTTTGCCCTGCAGCAGCGCCATCAGTTCGGCAGTTTGTGCGTCGTCAGCAGGCGTTGTGGTGTCTTTCGGCTTGATCGCCAGCGGCAGCATCTGGTAACCCATGTGCCGATAGGGCGCGAGTTTGGTCCAGGCCCTGCCGAACGGCTCGACCAGATCGCTTTTGTTCAGCGCAATGATGGGCTTGATGCGCTCGGCTTCAGCGGCAATCAGCGCGCGCGTCAGCTGGCTCTCCGAGAACTCGGGTTCTGCCGCAATCAGGATCAACACCTGGTCCAGATTGGCGGCAAACGACTTGGTGCGCATTTCGTCCTGCCGGTAAAACAGGTTGCTGCGTTCCTCTATTTTTTCGATCGTGCCTTCGTCCTGCGAGGGCAGCCAGCGGATGCGGTCGCCGACGACGACCTGGCTTTTCTTGCCGCGCGGATGGCAAATGACCCGCTGGCCAGATTCGGTTTCAACCAGTACATGGCGGCCAAAACCCGCCACCACCAGCCCCGACTGCGTGCCCGCCAGCGGCGCAGCGCCCGCACGTGCCGACCCTGAAGGCTTGCTCAAACCAGCAAGGCGTCAACCTTCGACGCGCAGAAAAAATCGCTGACGGAAATGCCGTTGACATCGTGCGTGTTAAAGCGCACCTGGCACTGGCCGTAACTCACCGCCAGGTCTGGATGGTGATCTTCTGCGTTGGCAATAAAGGCCACTGCATTCACGAAGCCCATCGTTTCGTAAAAATTCTTGAATTTGAAGGTTTTCTCCAGCGCGCCGTCGATCAGCCGCCAGCCCAGCGCCTGCTCGCCATTGAGCTTGCTCAGCTGGGTGACGATTTCCGTGGCGCTCAGGGCGCGTCGGTTTTGATGGATCGGGTTGCTCATGCAGTTGCACTTTCAGAAGAAGGGTTCATGGGGACCATGCGACCGAGCCGCTCGGAGGCGGGCGGATGCGAATAATAAAACTTCACAAAAACCGGGTCGGGCGTAAGCGTGCTGGCATTGTCTTTGTAGAGCTTGAGCAGGGCGCTCTGCAGATCCCGGCCATCGGTTTGCGCGATGGCATAAGCGTCCGCCTCGAACTCCTGCTTGCGCGACAACTGCGCCATGAGGGGCGAGACAAAAAAGCTGAACAGCGGAACCACCAGCAAGAACAGCAGCAGCGCCAACGCATTGTTGGCATCCACCAGATTCGGTCGCACGCCCAGCCCGGTATAAAACCATACTTGCGATGACAGCCAGCCCAGCAGCGCAAAACCGGCCAGGCTCATGGCGAACATCATCACAATGCGTTTGATGACATGTTTGTGCTTGAAGTGGCCCAACTCATGCGCCAGCACGGCATCGACTTCGGCGGGATTGAGTTGCTGCAGCAGGGTGTCGTAAAACACGACACGTTTGGAGGCACCAAACCCGGTGAAATAAGCGTTGGCGTGGGCTGAACGCTTGCTGCCGTCCATCACGAACAGCCCCTTGGCGGCAAAGCCGCAGCGCTGCATCAGCGCCGTGACGCGCGCCTTCAGGGCTTCGTCGTCCAGCGGTTTGAATTTGTTGAACAGCGGCGCAATCACGGTCGGGAAAAGCACCAGCACCAGCAGGTTGAACCCCATCCACACGACCCAGGTCCAGAGCCACCACAAGCTGCCGGCGCTGCCCATCAGCCACAAAATCAGCGCCACGATGGGCAGGCCGACCACGATGCCGACCCCGGTCGATTTGACCAGGTCGGCCAGCCAGAGCTTGAAGGTCATCTTGTTGAAGCCGAAGCGCTCTTCCAGCCGGAAGGTTTTGTAGAGCGTGAAGGGCAAATCGAGCAGGCCGCTAATCAGGCCGAATGCAGCCAGCAGTACCAGCTGGGGCACCAAAGAACCGTAAGCCGTCAGGCCCGAATTGACGATGGCCCGGTTCAGCAAATCAATGCCGCCCAATAGCGTCCAGCCCAGCAACAGGGCGCTGGCGAAAGCCATTTCCAGCATGCCCAGTCGGGCCTTGGCGATCGTGTAATCAGCGGCTTTCTGGTGCGCGGCCAGCGTGATGGTCGATGCAAATGCAGCCGGCACCTGGTTTCGGTGTTGGGCTACATGGCGGATTTGCCGCGTGGCCAGGTAGAACTTTGTCAGCAATCCCAGCACGAGCAGGGCTGAAAACAGCAGGGTAAATACAAGGGATGGGTCGTTCATGACTGGAAGTTTAGGCTATCGGCGAGAATCGCAAGATGCCCGAAATTGAACTCTCTCTTAAAAAATCTGACCAGAACCTGGTCTGGCTGGACTGCGAAATGACCGGGCTGGATCCGGAAAAGGAACGCATCATTGAAATTGCCGTGGTCGTGACCGGCCCGCAACTCACGCCGCGTATCGAAGGCCCGGTGTTGGCTATTTACCAGTCCGACGAGCTGCTGGACAAGATGGACAAATGGAACAAAGGCACCCACGGCCGCAGCGGCCTGATTGAAAAAGTCAAGGCCAGTACCGTGACCGAGGAAGATGCGCAGGCGCAGTTGCTGGCTTTTTTGGCCAAGTACGTGCCCAAAGGCAAGGTGCCTCTGTGTGGCAACTCCATCAGCCAGGACCGGCGCTTTCTGGTCAATTACATGCCCCAGCTCGAAGCTTTTTTTCATTACCGCAATGTGGATGTCAGCACCTTCAAGGAGCTGGCCAAGCGCTGGCAGCCCGAAGTGTGCAGCGCTTTCAAGAAGCGTCAGCTCCATACGGCGCTGGCCGATGTGCACGAGTCGATTGACGAGCTGCAGCATTATCGTGAGCATTTTTTGAAGTGATTTTTAAGCTTTTTTGGCCTGTGGCGCACAGCTGACGGGAACAAGCAGCTATTTAAATGATGGTAAAAAAGGCTGTGAAAATCGGCATCAGAACCTGTTGCTGAACCTAAATAACATTGGATTTTCAAGGTTAATTGGTAGAAACCCGTAAGCCGTGCCATAATCATGGGCTTGCAGCTGCACACCGTGCTGATTGCATTTGTACATCTACCTCACACCTTTGGACTCTATTTTCAGAGTCACCGTTTCAAGGCAATTCTGCTGTTTGAAACGCATATTCGTTTGATGGTTGATGTTTTATTAACCATGAACGAAGCTTTCCGCATCGCGGGAGGTGGAGTTTCCTGTTCATTCGCCACAAACGAAGCGGGCAGGGGATTAGTGAGAAAAAAACATGACTGACTCTTTTGAGACACGCGGCGACTTTGCGCCTGAAAACACCGAAACCATTTCTGACCTGGAAATCCACGTGATTCCAGACTTCTCTTCCGACGAGCCTGTTGCTGCTGCAACCTCGCTGGAAGCCGTTGTCGCCGAGCCAAACGGCTTTGTGAAACTGGGCCTGGCCAAGGAACTGCTGCAAGCCGTTGCCGACATGGGTTTCACCCAGCCAACCGCCGTGCAAATGGCGACCATCCCGAAGGCCATGCAAGCCCTCGATGCGGATCCGAAAGCACCAAAATTTACCGACCTGCTAGTTTCCAGCCAGACCGGTAGCGGCAAAACCGCTGCGTTCCTGCTGCCCGTGCTGCACACCCTGCTGAAACAGCAGGAAGAAGCCGAGCGTTTTGAGCGTGCCGAATTCGAGCGCCTGAGCCTTGAGGCCGTCGCCCGTGGCGAAGCGCCTTTGAAGAAGCCAAAGCGCAAAGACCCAACCAACCTGCGCAATTTCAAGGCTGCCACCCCCGGCGCTCTGATCCTGTGCCCAACACGTGAGCTGGCCCAGCAGGTTTGCGCTGACGCGATTGACCTGGTGCGCCATTGCCGTGGCCTGCGCGTTGCCAACGTCGTTGGCGGTATTCCTTACCAACTGCAAATTGCCAAGCTGCAAAACGCCGACCTCGTCGTAGCCACGCCTGGCCGTCTGCTGGACTTGCAGCGCAGCATGCAGATCAAGCTCGACAAGGTGCAATTCCTCGTCGTTGACGAAGCCGACCGCATGCTCGACCTCGGCTTTGCCGACGACCTGACCGAAGTCAACCAGCTCACCATCGAGCGCAAGCAGACCATGATGTTCAGCGCCACGTTCGCGCCGCGCATCATGCAACTCGCTACCCGTGTGATGCGTCAGCCACAGCGTGTCGAAATTGACTCGCCGCACGAAAAGCATGCGTCGATCACCCAGTCTTTGCTGTGGGCCGACAACATGACCCACAAGCGCAAGCTGCTGGACCACTGGCTGCGTGACACGACCATCAACCAGGCCATCGTTTTTGCCTGCACGCAAGTTGAGTGCGATGGTTTGGCCAACGATCTGGTGCAAGAAGGCTTCAGCGCCGTGGCACTGCACGGCGCGCTGGGCCAGGGCCTGCGCAACCGTCGCCTGATGGCTTTCCGTGACGGTCGCGTGCAGATTCTGGTGGCTACTGACGTGGCTGCCCGTGGTCTGGATGTTCCAACCATCACCCACGTCATCAACTACGGCCTGCCGATGAAGGCTGAAGACTATGTGCACCGCATTGGCCGTACCGGTCGTGCGGGCCGCGAAGGTCAGGCGATCACGATTGCCGAGTTCCGCGACCGTCGCAAGATCCAGGACATCGAGCACTACACCCAGCAAAACCTGAAGGCCAGCACCATTCCAGGTCTGGAGCCCCAGCAGCGTTTCGCGCCCACCTCCGAGCGTCCACGTGGCAATTTCGGCGGTGGCCGTGATGACCGTGGTGGCGGTGGCCGCAGCTTCGGCGGCGGTGACCGTGGCGGCTTTGCCGGGCGCAAGCCAGCAGGCGGCGGTTTCGGCGGTAATCGTGATTCCGGCGGCGGCTTCGGCGGCAACCAGGGTGGTGGTTTTGGTGGCAATCGTGATTCCGGTGGCGGCTTCGGCGGCAACCGCGATGACCGTGGCGGCGCTTTCCAGGGCCGTCCTGCACCTCAAGGCAACAACTACGCCGACCGTTCGGGCTTCAATGACCGCAACGCCCGTCGCCCGGATGACCGTGGCTTTGGTGGCGGCAACAACGCCGGTTTTGCACCGCGTGAAGACCGTGGCAACTTTGGCGGCGGCAACGAAGGCTTTGCGCCCCGTGGTGACTTTGCAGACCGCAAGCCTGCATTTGCCCGCCCCGCCGGCAAGGTATTCGTGCCCCGCGATGCGGCTAAAAAGCCGGGTGGCAAGTTCACCAAGCCTTTTCGCGACTGAGTATGATGTGAGGCGCTGATTATTTTTTAATCAGCCTTCACAACAAAAGGCCGCTGCCCACCGAAAGGTGTGCAGCGGCCTTTTTCATGGGCGTCGCCGTGAAGGCTTGTGCCAAGATACGCTTTTCGTCAACCTTCCAAAGAAACGCCCATGAACAGCGCAGAACAAACGTGGAATCCGCAGTGGCTGGACAGCATGTACAACAACCGGTTGCTGGTGCCCGGTTATGCGGCGCACTTCACGCGTTGGGTGGCCGACTCCGAAAATGCGCGCCAGCAGCAGCCGTGCCTGCTTGACGTGGTTTACGGTGAGCAGTCTGGCGAAACGCTGGATATCTTTCCGGCCAGCGGCGTCAGTCCGGCCCAAGGCGCACCGGTGCTGGTCTTCATCCACGGTGGCTACTGGCGTGCGCTGGACAAAGCTGATCATTCCTTCATTGCGCCCGCGTTCACGCAGGCCGGCGCCTGTGTCGTGGTGCTGAACTACGCCTTGTGCCCGGCGGTGACGGTTCTGGACATCGTCTGGCAAATGGTCAAGGCGCTGGCGTGGACGTGGCGGCACATTGCCGAGCACGGTGGTGATCCCGCACGCATCACAGTGGCCGGACATTCTGCGGGAGGACACCTGGCCGCGATGCTGCTGGCCTGCGACTGGCCAGCCCATGCGCCCGATTTACCACAGGCGCTGGTCAAAAATGCGCTGTCGATTTCGGGCCTGTACGATTTGGAGCCGATTCGCCAGACGCCTTTCCTGCAGGATTTGAACTTGACGCCTGAACAGGTCAGGCAAGCCAGCCCGGTGTTGGTGCCGCGTCCGATGCAAGGCACGCTTTGCTCGGTCGCGGGCAGTGACGAAAGCGAAGAGTTTTTACGCCAGAACCGGTTAATCCAGCAGGCTTGGGGCTTTGACGCCGTACCGGTTTGCGAATCGCTGCCAGGCCTGAACCATTTCAGCGTGCTGGAGGCCTTGATTGCGCCTGGCCACCGTCTGCACCAGCTGGCGCTGGAACTGCTTGGCCTTGGCGAAATGCCCCGCCACTGAAAGGCGGCGCGGCTTGGCTCACATCATCAGGTCTTCGTTCGAGTTCTTGCCGCCCAGAATCACGTAGTTGACCTTGCGGATGTCCATCAGCCGCGTGCCGCCCGAGTAGCTGATGGCGCTTTGCACGTCTTCTTCCATTTCACGCAGCGTGTCGACCAGCTTGCCCTTGATCGGCTCCAGGATGCGCTTGCCCTCGACATGCTTGTATTCGCCCTTGTTGAAGTCCGAGGCACTGCCGTAGTATTCCTTGAACAGCTGGCCATCGACTTCGACCGTCTGGCCCGGGCTTTCTTCCAGGCCCGCCAGCATCGAGCCAATCATGACCATCGTCGCGCCAAAGCGGATGGATTTTCCGATGTCGCCATGCTCGCGGATGCCGCCGTCGGCAATGATGGGCTTGGTCGCCACGCGGGCGCACCACTTCAGCGCCGACAACTGCCAGCCACCCGTGCCAAAGCCGGTTTTCATCTTGGTGATGCAGACCTTGCCGGGGCCAATGCCGATTTTGGTGGCGTCAGCGCCCCAGTTTTCCAGGTCAATCACGGCCTCGGGCGTGGCCACATTGCCCGCAATCACGAACGATGCGGGCAGTTTTTCTTTCAGGTAACGGATCATTTTTTGCACCGTATCGGCATGGCCGTGGGCAATGTCGATAGTGATGTAGTCGGGCACTAGGCCTTCGGCGACTAATTTTTCCACCGTGTCGTAGTCGGGTTGCTTCACGCCCAGCGAGATGGAGGCATACACGCCCTTGGCCCGCATGTCGCGCACGAACTGCAGGTTGTCCAGGTCAAAGCGGTGCATGACATAGAAGTAGCCGTTTTGGGCCAGCCAGACGCACAAGTCCTGGTTGATCACCGTCTTCATGTTGGCCGGCACCACCGGAATGCGAAAGCTGCGACCGCCCAGCGTCACGCTGGCATCGCATTCAGAACGGCTTTCCACGCGGCATTTGCGCGGCAGCAGCAGGATGTTGTCGTAGTCGAATATTTCCATGATTTTCCCCAAGCTCCAGATAAAAACTGTTGATGAACAGAAGGCGCTTGGACTGGCCGGTTTTTGCGGGCTGACGTTCACCGCTGGTGTGAGGACGCCCACAAAAAACCGGGCGCAATTGCTTGGGCCCGGTGACTGATTCTAAAGGCTTGCGCGCCGGGTTTCATGCCGCAGCGGTAATCCCTTTTTTTACGCAAGGCGTGCGGTGCGGCTTTTCAGTTTCAAGGTGCCACGCAACGTGATTGCGCGGCGGTCAGCACCTGGCCCTTTTCATCCTCAACCCAGCCGATCACGCGCAGACGCTCCGGGTTGGCGGCCGGTGCAATGTTCATGGAGCGGGTTTCAAAGAACCTTTTCTGCTCATCTTTTGATAGCTGCTTGCGCCCGTCCCATGTGCGCGAGAGCACGTTTCTGACCAGATTTCTCTCAACGGGGGAGTTTTCAGTGCCTGCGGGCAGTGTTTCGACCAGTGCCAGCCAGGCGGTCAAGGACTGTCGGGCGGCCGGCGAAACCGGTTTGAGCTCAATCGATGCACCCAGGTAATCGGACACCGGCAAGCCGTGGGACACCCGCAGCGTCGCGCCCCGAATGCCTTTGACCGTGTGGCGGGTGTTCAATGTGGTGAGCGGCGCGCTTGACTGCAACGCTTCGAGCCGGGCCAGCGCATCGCGCGTTGCCACGGCGGACAGCGGTGCATCGTCGCCCTGGCTGCCGGGAATGATCCAGTCGAGCGCGATTTCTTTCGCGCCGGGTCGGGGTGTGGCCGGGTCGGCCCAGCAGGCGCTGCAATCGGCATTGATAAACCGTTCCGTCAGCAGCACAGGCCGGGGCTGGCCGTCACTGGCACAAAACGACTGGGCTTGCGCGGAGGAAAAAGAGGCCAGCACGGTTGCCGCCACCAGCAACCGGGCGCACCAAGGGGAAGAAATAGAGGTCATGGGCAAAAAAAGAGGGTTCAGGGATTTTTGAAACGGAGGGCTGCGCTGAAAAGTCACGCCATCATTGCCGGTTTTGCAAAATGCTGCTGCGCCGCTGCCATTTTTCCAGGCGTCCGGCACCCAGCGGGTTGGCCCAAGCCGGTGCGTGACGCCGCAAACAGGCGGATTCGCAAAGAGCACACGCCAAGCAGCGGGCAACGGACTTTCTACAATAGGCGATGTTCTCAGACGCCGCTCATTCATCCCCCTTATTGCACAACCTCAATCCAGAGCAACTGGCTGCGGTGACGTTGCCCGCCACCCATGCTTTGATTTTGGCGGGGGCCGGTTCGGGCAAGACCCGCGTGCTCACCACCCGCATTGCCTGGCTGCTGCAAAACGGCTATGCCTCGCCCGGCGGTATTTTGGCCGTGACCTTCACCAACAAGGCGGCCAAGGAAATGCTGGTGCGCCTCTCAAGCATGCTGCCATTCAATGTGCGCAGCATGTGGATTGGCACGTTTCATGGCCTGTGCAACCGCTTTTTGCGTGCCCACTACAAACTGGCAAATTTGCCTTCGACGTTCCAGATTCTGGACACCCAAGACCAGCTCTCGGCCATCAAGCGGCTGTGCAAACAGTTCAATGTGGATGACGAGCGCTTTCCGCCCAAGGACTTGGCCCGCTTCATTTCCGCCTGCAAGGAAGACGGCCTGCGCGCCAAAGATGTGCCGGTCGATGAGCACAATCTGGAGCGGCGCAAACAGGTCGAAATTTACGCGCTGTACGAAGAACAATGCCAGCGCGAAGGCGTGGTCGATTTTGGCGAACTGATGCTGCGCAGCTACGAGCTGCTGCGTGACAACACATCGATTCGCGCGCATTACCAGCGGCGCTTTCGCCACATCCTGATCGACGAGTTTCAGGACACCAACCGGCTGCAATACGCCTGGATCAAGATGCTGGCCGGGCAGGGCGACGATGCGGCCCCGCTTGATGACAACGGGTACGCCATGCCGGGTGGCTCGGTGGTGGCGGTGGGCGATGACGACCAGAGCATCTACGGCTTTCGCGGCGCGCGCGTGGGCAACATGACCGACTTCGTGCGCGAGTTTGCGGTGACGCACCAGATCAAGCTGGAGCGCAATTACCGCAGCTTTGGCAACATCCTGGATTCCGCCAATGAGCTGATCAGCCACAACAGCAAACGACTTGGCAAAAACCTGACCACCGAGGCCGGCCCCGGCGAGCCGGTGCGCGTGTACCAGTCCGCCAGCGACTTTGCCGAGGCGCAATGGTTTGTCGACGAAGTCAAGCAACTGGTGCGTGACGGTATCGAGCGCAAGGAAATTGCGCTGCTGTACCGCAGCAACGCGCAGAGCCGGGTGATGGAAACAGCGCTGTTTAATGCCGGCGTGCCATACCGGGTGTACGGCGGTCTGCGATTTTTCGAGCGCGCTGAAATCAAGCATGCGCTGGCATATTTGCGGCTGCTGGAAAATCCGCACGACGACACCAGTTTCATGCGCGTGGTGAATTTTCCGCCGCGCGGCATCGGTGCCCGAACACTGGAGCAGTTGCAGGACATTTCCCGCGCGTCGGGTTGTTCGCTGCATGACGGCGTGAGTGCCGTGCCGGGCAAGGCGGGCACCAATCTGGGCGGGTTTGTGGCCAAGCTGGACGTGATGCGCGAACAAACCGCCGGCTGCACGCTGCGCGACATCATCATGCTGGTGCTGGCGCACAGCGGACTTGAAGAACACTACAAGACCGACAAAGACGGCCAGGATCGGCTCGAAAATCTGGGTGAACTGGTTAACGCTGCCGAAGCCTTTGTCAGCCAGGAAGGCTTTGGCCGCGATGCCGTGGCGCTGCCTGTGGATGAACTGGGCGGTGCGGGCCTCAGCCAGTCGCCCGCCAGCCAGGGGCTGGACGTGTCGGCCGTGCTGGGCGAGGCCGTTCCTGAAATGCTGGCGCCCGACTTTGAAACCGGCGAAACCCTGTCGCCGCTGCTGGCTTTTTTGACACACGCTGCGCTGGAAGCCGGGGACAACCAGGCCAAGGCCGGCCAGGATGCGGTGCAGCTCATGACGGTGCATTCGTCCAAGGGGCTGGAGTTTGACTGCGTGTTCATCACCGGCCTGGAAGACGGCATTTTTCCGCATGAAAACGCCTTGAGCGACGCGGGCGGCATTGAGGAAGAACGCCGCCTGATGTATGTCGCCATCACGCGGGCCAGAAAGCGGCTGTATTTGAGCCATTCGCAAACCCGCATGCTGCACGGCCAGACGCGCTACAACCTCAGAAGCCGGTTTTTTGACGAGCTGCCCGAGTCGGCGCTGAAATGGATCACGCCAAAACAGCAGGGATTTGCGTCCGGCCTGGGTTCGGGGGGCTGGAGAGGTGCTACTAATTCAGGAGCTGGCAGCGCACGTGGGGAGTGGACTGGCCGCGCATTTGATTCAAAATCAGGCAGTATGCAGAGTGCAGCCACGCCCCCAGTGCCTGCGCAGAAGAGTGCGCCTTCGCATGGCATCAAAAGCGGGATGAACGTGTTTCACGGCAAGTTTGGCGAAGGCCGGGTCGAGATGCTCGAAGGCACCGGCGACGATGCGCGTGCCCGGATCAACTTCACCCGGCATGGCGTGAAATGGCTGGCGCTGAGTGTAGCCAAGTTGACGCCTTTATAAAAAAAGCCCGGCGGTGGCCGGGCTTTGAAGCGTGAGCGCTGCGCGGATGTGGCTCAGCGTGGCGCTTGTAGCAGTCTGCTTACATCGGCGTCATTGGGTAAGGCGTAGTCGTGGCCACGCAGGATTTGCCCTGTGTCGGTACGCACCAGTTTCAGGCTGATGTAGGTGAACTGGGCGGCGGTGGAATAAGTGCCCACCACGACCAGCCCGGCGCTGTGCGCCCGTGCAATGTCCTTGACCTCGCGCGAAAGCATCATCTCGCCGGTTTCTTCGCGCACAAACACGTCGCCGCGCAGCTTGAGTTCTTTCACGTTGAAGCCGCTGGCGACCATGAAAGAGGCATATTGTTCGGACAGCGTGCGACCCAGGGGCGCGGCGCGGCGCAAGTCGTTCACATTAACCACGGTGGCGACCAGCACGGGGGTTCCGGCCAGCTTGTTCACGTCAACGCCTGCGACAAGGCGGTTGATGGCCTCGCGGTTGACATTCATGAACTTGCTGTTGGCGGCATCTTCGTAAGTCGGCTCTGATTTGGTGCTGACCGTCGTGGTCGAGCAGCCTGTCAGGGCAACGGTAGCAGCAGCAGCGACTGCCATGCTTAGACGCAGATAGTTCATTGCGCTACCACCTTCATGGTCATGACATTGATGGCCGAAGGATCAGCCTTCAGGCTGGCAAACAGGGACGTGTCGCTTTCTTCAACGTAATACACATCTGTTTTGCGGCTTACGTAGCGCCCGGCACCCGTCACTGTCGTGGTCAGCACCAGTTCGGTGTGAGTGGGGCCACCCGAACTCACGCTGGCGCCCACATCCAGTCCACCGGCCACGGCCAGGGCCGCGCCAGCGGGTGAGGCGTTATGCAGCACGTAAAGGCCGGCGGTAATCGCCGTGAACAAGCCCGGAACGAAGTGCGGGCGTTGGCTGTTGTGCCTGACGATCTGGGTCTGGTAGCTCAGGGTGAGCGCGGAACTGTTCGCGGATGTCAGGACTTGCCAGTTTCTTTGCACCAGTTCCGTGATCAAAAACTCGTGAAAAGCCCGGTCAAAGTCGCTGGGGCCGGCGGGCATGGCGACATGAATCGCATTTTCCCGCGTAGCGCCCGAGCGCTCCAGACTGGCCAGCATTTGCTCGATCACATCACGTGAAAGCAAGCTCCAGTGCCCGGCTGAACGCACCTTTTTCTGGGTCGTCAGCTGAAAATTTTCAGCAGTCGGAATGGGCGACATGGCGCAGCCGGCCAGCAAGGCCACCGTGCAGCACAGCGCCACAGGCTTAAGAACTTTGTAAATCAAGGTAGCTTCCTTATGATTGAGAAGAATTGCACGGGGCAAAAAAAACATCTGTCAACAAATTTTACCCGCGCGACACAGTCTCTCCAAGTCGCCAAGAAGGCTCTGTCGTATTTTTGACGGCTCAAGCGTGCCGTGTTTTTGTTGAATCACTTCAACTTCACATCCTGTGTCAGTCGGGAAAATTGCGGCTGACGCTTCGCTTTTCCCCGGTGACCTGCCATGCGGTTTTCCGGTTAATCAGGCCAGCCAGAAATTCAAGCTCTGCATCGGTGTGGTTGATGCTGTCGGCAGGCATCAAGGCATCCCCTTCGCTGCTGTCAGCGGTAGCCCAGAAGGCCTGATGGTAGGCGGATGTGCAGAAGGTCTTGTCTCTGCCCGAAGAGAGTGCCAAGGTGCCGTAGCAATTGCATAGATAGCTGGCTCGCCCCGGTTGGTCAGACGCTTGGGCGTAAACGCCGGCACTTTGAAAAGTTGCCGCCAGGCCAGGCATGAGAATTTGATGGTCACCGCTGGTGGCCCAAACGCTGGCCACCGCGCCCGAATGCAAGCGCAACTGGCTGACAGTCGTCAGGGACTTGCCGCGCTCCAGCGAGAGGCGTGAATTTGCACGTACATGAAACGCCGAGTCGCCAATGACAAAGATCACGCTGGAGGCCGGTCCGGTTTGCAGATAATCTCCGGTTTGCACGGTCTGATCGGGTAACAGCCGCTGTCCGTTGAGCTGAACATCGCCGATGAGTTGAACCAGATTGCTGCGCTTTTGTGCCATGGCAGTCGGCAAGCCGCCCATTGCCAGCCACGCTGCGGCGGCCTTCAGCGTGTCACGCCGCCGAAACCACGGGATTTTCTGCTCAGCGCCAATCGGTACAACAGGCCGCATCATGTGAGGTCTTCAAGGGACTCAGCGGACTCAGAAGACTCTGAAAAGCTGTCCCGAAAGGTGAAATACACCGAGGTAAAGAACATCGCCACAATCACCAGCGCCACTGGAAACATGACCACCGTGGCCATCATCGGGTTGCCCAGCAGGCTGGCAATCAGGGACACCAGCACGGCGGCCATGACAAAAACGCCAACCCAGGCCAGGCCATACACGGTAAACGCGCCAAAGTTTTTATAGCAGGCGATGAAGCTGAAAAACAGGCTCTTGACGGGCGATACGCCATGCCAGTGAACCAGCGCCGGTGCGTGCCAGAACAGCAATGACAGCGGCAAATAAAGCGCCATGGCCACCCACATCGCCAGCTGGAAGTTGTCTTGCATGACCAGCTCTTCGGTGATCTTGCCGCCGACCAGATACAGGCTGGCAAACTGCCCGCCATCGACCAGGGCAGACACGCCCATCAAGGCCAGAAAACCGGCGGCATACAACGCGCCCAGCACCATCATGGCGCGCATGCGTTGCTGGCCAGCGCGAAAAGCGCTGATCAGGATGGAGGGCATTGGAAAGTTGCCTTTGGTGGCCTCTTGCGTGGCGGCCATCAGGCCCAGCGTGGCGGCTGGAAGCAGTGCCAGCGCCAGCGCCGCACCGATGAAGGGCACCAGCGTGGCCACCGACAGCATGGCCATGAACATGAAAAACAGCCCCGACATGGCCAGCGGCTGCTTGATAAATGTCGTGATGCCCAGCTTGACCCAGGTCAAGCCGGTGCGGGCGGGAACAATATTCAATTTCATGGCATGAGGCCGGATGCGTGACCCGGCTTTCCGATGAGGTTACAAAAGATAAGGATGCGCCAGCCGCTCGCGCAGCACGCGCTCAAAGTGGCCGGGGTCGTGGGCCTTGAGCATGCTGGCTTCGCGCGGCAGATGAAAGTCCCACAGCCGCGACACCCAAAAGCGCAGCGCGCCGGCGCGCTGCAGGGCCGGCAGCAAGGTGCGTTCCTGCACCGTCAGAGGCCGCACTTTCTGGTAGGCCGCCATGAAGGCATCGGCGCGCACGGTGTCAAGCTTGCCGCTGTCCAGGTCAATGCACCAGTCGTTCAGGCAAATGCCGATGTCGAATAAAAACGTGTCGCAGCCAGCAAAGTAAAAATCGAAGAAACCGGTCAGCTGGCCGTTCTCGAACATCACGTTGTCGCGAAACAGGTCGCCATGCACAACGCCGCGCGGCAGGCTTTGGTAGCTGGAAGAGGCGGCAATATGGTTCTGGTAGGCCAGCTCGCCCAGAATTAGGCTGCGCTGATCTAGCGTGAGGTGCGGCAGCACGACGGGAACGGTTTCGTTCCACCAGTTCAGGCAGCGCAAATTGGGCTGCTGGCGCGAATAGTCCAGTCCTGCCAAATGCATGCGCGCCAGCATGTCGCCCACCCCGGTGCAATGCGCAGCGCCGGGCGCGAGTTCGCTGTGGCCGCGCAGCTTGTTGACCACCGCAGCCGGCTTGCCCTTGAGGCGATGCAGGATGTTGCCTTTGCTGTCTTCCACCGGATCGGGCACGGGAATGCCGCGCGTTGCCAGATGCTTCATCAGGTGCAGGTAAAACGGCAACTGTTCGAACGTCAGGCGTTCAAACAGCGTCAGCACGTACTGGCCCTGATCGGTGTCTGCAAAATAGTTGGTGTTTTCGATGCCGCCTGCAGCGCCCTTGAGGGTCTGCAGTTGTCCCAAATTCAAAAAGCGCAAGAACGCTGCAGCCTCGTCAAACGAGACTTCTGTATAAACGGCCATGCCTGAAACTGAACCCTGTACTGGAAAAAGAAAGATTAGAACTTCAGCACGTTCCAGACGCGCGAACCGTTGGTTTCGGTGCTGGTGGTGGCGGGTGCCTTGCCCCGCGCGCCTTCGGCAGGCTTGACTTCGTAAGGAGCGCCGCCGGTTTTGGGTTGAACGGTGATTTGCTGGGTTTCGCCGCCGACACGCAACTCGTCAATGCGCGTGCCCGCGTCTTCGGTGCGAATGCGCTCGATCTTCTTGTCGGGCCGGGCGGCTTTTGCCGTGGGCGCGGCAGCCTCAGGCGCAGGCGTTTGCGCCACGGCCGCAGCCAGCGGCAGCACTGCAAGCGCAGCGACAAAGAGATGGCGAAGAGCGGTTTTCATGACTGCATTGTAGGCGTCTGGGTGCTGGCCACCCAAGGAAAAAAGGGCTATCTACCGCATCCAATACGCCCAAAAAGTGCAGCCGGTCACTTTGCCAGGAACCGGCGCGCTGATCTGCATACCGGGCAGCCGGCAGTTTGCCGATTTCCCCGACAATCTGGCCCATGAGCCTTGACAAAAAAACCCTGCTGCTGGTCGATGGTTCCAGCTACCTGTACCGCGCCTTTCATGCCATGCCTGACTTGCGGGTCAACCCCGGCGACCCGCACAGCCCGCCCACCGGCGCGATTCGCGGCATGGTCAACATGATGCAAAAGCTGCGCAAGGATGTGCGGGCCGACTACGCGGTTTGCGTGTTTGACGCCAAAGGCCCGACGTTTCGCGACGCGCTGTACCCCGATTACAAGGCCCAGCGTTCGCCCATGTCGGACGACTTGCGCAGCCAGGTCGAGCCGATTCATGAAGTGGTGCAGTTGCTGGGCTGGAAAGTCATGGCCGTGCCCGGCGTGGAAGCCGATGACGTGATTGGCACGCTGGCCTGCATGGCGTCCCGCCAGCAAATCGAGGTCATCATCTCCAGCGGCGACAAGGACTTGAGCCAGCTGGTCGATGAACACATCACCGTCATCGACACCATGAACGACCGCCGCCGCGACCTGGCCGGCGTGGAGTCTGAATTTGGCGTGCCGCCGCGCTTGATGGTCGATTACCAGACGCTGGTCGGCGACGCCGTTGACAACGTGCCCGGCGTGCCCAAGGTCGGCCCGAAAACGGCGGTGAAGTGGCTGCTGGAATACGGCTCGCTCGATGCGCTGGTGGCCAGGGCCGGCGAGATCAAGGGCGTTGTGGGCGAGAACCTGCGCGCCTCGCTGGAGTGGCTGCCCAAAGGGCGCGAGCTGCTGACGATCAAGAAAGACTGCGACCTGGCGGACTACATCGACGGCCTGCCTGCTATGCAATCAATAGCTGTAGGTGCCCAGCAGACAAGCGCCTTGCGCACTTTTTACCTGAAATACGGCTTCAAGGGGCTGGCCAGCCAGATTGACGCTGAAAATACGCCGCCCGAATTGATTGGCGGCACCGAACGCCGCAAACCGCGCGCGCCCGTGGCGTCGCCCGATGCGCCCGGCCTGTTTGACGAGCCGTCGCCGTCCGACACGGTGCTGGCAGAAACGCCACTGCTTGATACGCCACTGGCGGCACGCGCCACCAACTTGCTCTATGAAACGATTCTGACGTGGGACGCTTTTGAGCGCTGGATAGCCAAAATCGAAGCCGCCGAGCTGGTGGCGGTCGATACCGAAACCACGTCGCTCGATGAAATGCTGGCGCGCATTGTCGGCATCAGCTTCAGCGTTGAGCCCGGCGCAGCGGCTTATGTTCCGCTGACGCACGACTACCCGGACGCACCGGCGCAGTTGCCTATTCACGAAGTGCTGGCCCGCCTCAAGCCCTGGCTCGAAAACCCGGCCCGCCTCAAGCTGGGCCAGAACATCAAATACGACCGCCACGTGTTTGCCAACCACGACATTCAAGTGCACGGCTACGCCCACGACACCATGCTGCAAAGCTATGTGCTCGAAGCGCACAAGCCGCACGGGCTGAGCAGCCTGGCCGAGCGGCATGTCGGGCGCAGCGGCATCCAGTACGAAGACCTGTGCGGCAAAGGCGTTAACCAGATCAAGTTCAATCAGGTGGATGTTGCCAAGGCGTCCGAATATTCCTGCGAAGACTCTGACCAGACGCTCGATGTGCATCGGGTGTTGTGGCCGCAATTGCAGGCGAATGAAAAACTGCTGGGCATCTATGAGCTGGAAATGCAGAGCAGCGAATCCTTGTTTCGCATTGAGCGCAACGGCGTGCTGATTGACGCGCCCATCCTGGCCAAGCAAAGCGGCGAGCTGGGCGCGCGCATTGTGCAGCTGGAGGCCGAAGCCTACGAAATTGCCGGCCAGCCCTTTAATTTGGGCAGCCCGAAGCAGCTGGCCGAGATTTTCTTTGACAAGCTGGGCATGAAAGTCGTCAAGAAAACCCCGACCGGCGCGCGCAGCACCGACGAAGAAGTGCTGGAAAAGCTGGCCGAAGACTATCCGCTGCCCGCCAAGCTGCTGGAGCACCGTTCGCTGAGCAAGCTCAAGGGCACGTACACCGACAAACTCGCGCTGCTGGCCAACCCCAAAACCGGCCGCGTGCATACCCACTATGCGCAGGCCGTGGCGGTAACGGGCCGGCTGTCGAGCAACGACCCCAACCTGCAAAACATTCCGGTAAAAACCGCCGAAGGCCGGCGCGTGCGCGAAGCCTTCGTGGCACCCGCCGGCAGCGTGATTGCCAGCGCCGACTATTCGCAGATCGAGCTGCGCATCATGGCGCACCTCAGCAGCGATGAGGCGCTGCTGCGCGCCTTCACCGAAGGCATTGATGTGCACCGGGCCACGGCCGCCGAGGTGTTTGGCGTGGCGGTAGACCAGGTCAGCAGCGAGCAGCGCCGCTATGCCAAGGTGATCAATTTCGGCCTGATCTACGGCATGAGCAGTTTTGGGCTGGCCAAAAATCTGGCCATCGAAACCAAGGCCGCCGCCGCCTACATCGACCGCTATTTCCAGCGCTACCCTGGCGTAAAAAACTACATGGATTCGACCCGCCAGATTGCCAAAGACCAGGGCTATGTTGAAACCGTATTGGGCCGCCGTCTGTACCTGCCCGAGATCAATTCGCCGAACGGCCCGCGCCGCGCCGGTGCCGAGCGCGCTGCCATCAACGCCCCCATGCAGGGCACGGCGGCCGACCTGATCAAGCTCAGCATGAACGCCGTGCAGCAGGTGCTGGACGCTGAACAGCGCCAGACCAAAATGATCATGCAGGTGCATGACGAACTGGTGTTTGAAGTGCCCGAAGCCGAGGCCGAATGGGTGCGCACCGAGATTCCGCGCATCATGGCCGGCGTGGCCGCGCTCAAGGTGCCGCTGCTGGCCGAGATCGGCTTTGGGCCGAACTGGGAACAGGCGCACTGAAAGCGCGGGGGGGTTTCCCCGGAACTGGCTGGACAAAGCGGCCGGTTTATTGACTTGTATTTTTATCATCATTTCGGGCGCTGGCCCAAACAGGACGGGCGCTGGCAGCTATGACTTTGATTGCAATTTTGGTGGGAACGATGGCTGCCGGCATTGGCAGCGTCTGGCTGGCTGCGCTGCTCAGCTTTGGCCTGCTGGCGCGCTACACCCAGCACATGCTGAGCCTGGCCGCCGGTGCGCTGCTGGCGACGGCTTTCCTGCATCTTTTGCCCGAGGCTTTTGAAAGCCAGATCAGCCCGCAGCAACTGTTTGCCACGCTGCTGGTCGGGCTGGTGTTTTTCTTTTTGCTCGACAAGGCCGAGTTGTGGCACCACGGCCATGAACACCACGATGCTGATCACGCTGCGCAGGACGGTGTTGCTGCGCATTCCCATCACGGCCATCAGCACGGCGCTGAGCGCGTGTCCGGCGGCTGGGCTGTTCTGGCGGGCGACAGCGTGCATGCCTTTGGCGACGGCATCCTGATTGCATCGGCCTTCATGGCGGATTTGCGCTTGGGGTTTGTCGCCACGCTGGCGGTGCTGGTGCATGAAGTGCCGCACCACATGGGCGACCTGATCGTGCTGCGGCAAAGCTCCAACAACCGGCGCATTGCGCTGGTCAAGGTGTCGCTGGCCGGTGCCGTCACGGCGCTGGGCGGCGTGATTGGCTATGCGCTGGTAGACCAGTTGCTGAATTATCTGCCGTTCTTTTTGATCATTGCGTCGAGCAGCTTCATTTATGTGGCGCTGGCCGATTTGATTCCGCAGTTGCAAAAGCGCGCCACCTTGCCCGAGACGGCGGCGCAGATTGCCTGGCTGGGGATTGGCATCGGGCTGGTGACGCTGGTCAGTTCATTGGCGCATGCGCATTGAGCGTTGCAGGGGCCGCTTGCGTTTAGCGTGTTTTTATTGCTATAAAATTAATAGCTGTCAGTGCACGCACTGATTGAGCAAGAGCCTGTTTTGGCTGTTAATTAGCACCTCAAGCCGCCGCTGGGCGTGTTGAGAGCGTCCCGATCAACCCGGCGGCAGTTCAAACACCGCTTGCGGCGTTTCGCCTGCCAGCACTTGCAGCAGATTGCTCGTCGCCAGCACCGCCATCGCGTGGCGCGTTTCAAAAGTCGCCGAGCCGATATGCGGCAGCGCAGTGACTTTGGGGTGCGTGCGCAAAGGCGAATCCATCGGCAGCGGCTCGGTGGCAAACACGTCCAGTCCGGCGGCGCGCAAGGTGCCGTGGTTCAGGGCGTGGAGCAGGGCGGTTTCCTGCACGGTGGCGCCGCGTCCGCCATTGACGAAAATCGCGCCGGGCTTCATCAGCCCAAACTCGCGCGCGCCCATCAGGCCCCGGGTTTCATTCGACAAAGGCAGCATGGCAACGACGATGTCGGCGCGCTGCAAGAGTTCATCGAGCGGCGTGTGGCTGGCCTTGCCCGCCAGTTCGGGCGCGTCTTTCGCCAAGTCCACAGGCCGGCGGCTGTGGTACAGCACCGGCATGCCAAAGCCCAGCGCCCCCCGCCGCGCCACGGCCTGGCCGATGCGGCCAAATCCCAGAATGCCCAGCGTCTTGCCATGCACGTCCCAGCCAAACAGGTCTTCGCCGATGTTGCTTGTCCAGTGGCCCTCGCGCACCCAATTGGCCAGCTCGACCAGCCGGCGGCTGGTCGCCATGATGAGGGAGAACACCGTGTCGGCGGTGGTTTCGGTCAGCACGCCGGGCGTGTGGCACAGCATGATGCCGCGCGCGGCCAGTGCCTGCAAGTCGTAGTTGTCCACGCCGACTGACACGCTGGAAATCACCTTGAGCTGCGGCGCGCAAGCCAGCAGCGCGGCATCCACTTTGTAGCTGGAGCCGATCAGGCCGTCCGCCGTTGCCAGTGCCGCCCTGAAGGCCGGCAACTGCTCAAGCAGGCGCGGGTTGGCGACAGTCACGTCGTGCTGCGCCTGCAGGCGGGCCAACTGGTCGGGCGGCAGTTCCCTGAAAACCAGAACTTGTTGGCGTGTGGGGGTTGTGGACATTTAAAACCTCGCTTCAATCAATTCGGCGCGGGTCGGCAGGCCTTCGCTGTCGCCCAGCACCTGCACCGCGCGCGCGCCAATCCAGGCACCGCGCTTGACCGCGTCCAGCACGGTCAAGCCGTCGAGCAACGCGCTGATCACGCCGACGGCAAAACCGTCGCCGGCACCCACGGTATCGATCACTTCGGCTACCGGAAAGCCGGGCACATGGCCGCTGCCGGCGGTGTCGCTGTCAAAGTACGCGCCTTCTGCGCCGAGCTTGACGACCACCAGGCTCGCGCCGCGCGCGCGGTAGAAGCGGGCAATGCCTTCGGCGCTGGCTTCGCCGGTTAACAAGCGGCCTTCTTCCAGTCCGGGCAAAACCCAGTCGGCGCGCGTGGCCAAGTCGTTGATGGCGTCACGCATCACGGCGGTGCTGGCCCACAGCGTGGGGCGCAGGTTGGGGTCAAACGACACGCTGCGGCCGGCTGCGCGCATCAAATCCATTGTTTTTTGGGCGGCGGGCAGGGTGCTGGCAGAAATCGCCGCAAACACGCCGGTGGCATGCAGATGCCGGGCCGACAGCAGCCAGTCGTTGTCAATGTCATCGACGCCCATGAAGCTGGTGGCTGAACCCTTGCGGTGGTATTCAACCGGCGGGTCGCTGCCGTCGAGCACCTGGCCCTTGAACTGGAAACCGGTTTTTTGCGAGGCGTCGCAAATGACGTGGGAGCAGTCGATGCCTTCTTTTGCCATCGCGGCCAGCAAATAGCGGCCCATCGAATCGGTGCCCAGGCGGCTGCCCCAGCCGACCTTCAGGCCCAGGCGCGCCAGGCCAATGGCGACATTGGTTTCCGCGCCGGCGGTGCGTTTGTAAAAGGCTTCGGCATGCTCCAGCGGGCCGTGCCGGTCCGCGACGAGCAGCATCATGGCTTCGCCAAAAGTAATCACGTCCAGGGCGTGGGTCATGCGGGTCTTTTGTTGGGTGATGAAGGAGTGCCGCAGCGGCCTGCCATGTCGGCGGCCACGTTGCGCAACTGGTCGATTTCGCGGCGTGTTACGGCCAGCAGGTCGTCGCCGATCAGCGGGTATTCAATCGCCCACGGCACATTGGCCGGCAAGGCGCGCAGCACGGCACGCCACGGCGCGCTGGACTCAAGCAGCGGCACGGCCACCCAGCGCTGCGGCAGACGCTGAACGCCCTTGCAATGCACATAGCGAACCTGCGGCGCGAGTGCGGCAGCGGCTTGCAGCGGGCATTCGCCAGTCCAGTGCCAGTTGCCCATGTCAAACGTCATGCCCAGGAAAAGGCCCTGGGTATTGGCGCTGGCAAAAAATTCTTGCAGCGCGGGCAGGGTGCCGGCATCTAGCGTCTGGTCGTTTTCAATCACCAGTTCGACTTTGGTTGCCTGCAGCCGGTTTTGCAATGCGGTCAGCGTGGCGTTGGAAGTGGCGTTAAAACCGCCTATGGCCATTTTCAGCCGGGGTGCGCCCAGGGCGTGGCTGGCCGCCAGCGCGTTGTCCAGTGCGGCGGTGTTCAGCGTGCCGTCCGCGCTCCATAGCGGGGCGGCGCTGGAATACACCACGCGCAAGCCGGTTTCACGCACGTACGCGGCAATGGCCGGCAGTTCGCGGGCCACATCGACCAGCAGCTCGCTGCGCACTTCGATGCCGTCAGCACCGGCTTCCTGGCTGAGCCGGGTAAACCACAGTTGCCCGTGGCGGTGCACTTCGGCAGCTCCAAAGGCTGTCAGGGAAATAAAAATGGGCGGCGCGACCAAGGCGGCTGAAACGTCAGTGTGCATGGGATGAATTCAAAATCTGGCCGAGGAAATTGCGGGTTTTCTCGTTTTGCGGGTTACTGAAAAACTGCTGCGGCGGTGCCTGCTCAATGATCTTGCCGTCGGCCATGAAGATCACCCGGTCAGCCACGCTGCGGGCAAAGCCCATTTCGTGCGTCACGCACAGCATGGTCATGCCGTCGTCGGCCAGGCTGATCATGGTGTCCAGCACTTCCTTGACCATTTCCGGGTCGAGCGCTGAAGTCGGCTCGTCAAACAGCATGATCTTGGGCGTCATGCACAGCGCGCGGGCAATCGCCACGCGCTGCTGCTGGCCGCCCGAGAGCTGGCTCGGGTATTTTTTCGCCTGCTCGGGAATCCTCACGCGGGTGAGGTACTTCATGGCGATGGTTTCGGCTTCCTCCTGGCTCAGGCCGCGCGAGCGCATCGGCGCCAGCGTGCAGTTCTGCAAAATCGTCAGGTGCGGAAACAGGTTGAACTGCTGGAACACCATGCCGACTTCCTGGCGCACCGAATCGACATTCTTGCCGCCCGCCGTCAGGTCGATGCCATCGACGACGATGCGGCCTTTTTGCACCACTTCGAGCCGGTTGATGCAACGGATCAGCGTTGACTTGCCCGACCCGGAGGGGCCGCAGATCACAATGCGCTCGCCCGGCGCAACGTTCAGGTTGATGCCGGTCAGCACCTGGAACTGGCCGTACCACTTGTCCACCGCCTCCATGCGGATGATGGGCTCGGCAGCACCGGGAGCGGGCGAAGGGGAATGGATTAGGTCTGTCATAAAAGCACCGTGGTCAGTGGCGTGTCAGGGATAAGGAGACGGTCATTGATAAATTTCCGCGTCATGCCCGCGAAAGCGGGTATCCAGAATCGTTTGAGTGTGCTGGGCCGTGTTGCTGGATTCCCGCCTGCGCGGGAATGACGGCTACGTAAGTGTTATCAGAAAAATTACTGCAGCTTGGGCAGGTCTGTCTGCAGCCATTTCTGGTACAGCTTGTTGAGTTCGCCGTTGGCCGTATTGCGGGCGACAAAGTCGTCCACGGTTTTCAGCAACTCTTCCTGGCCGGGGCGCATCGCCACACCCATCACCTGCTGGCGCAGCAGAAACTTGTTTTCAAACGTATTGGCCGGAGCGCGCTTGGCAATTTGCGCGGCCACCGTGGTCGAGCAGCCAATGGCGTCCACCTGTCCGGACAGCAGCGCCTGCATGGCCGAGGCGTCGTCGTCAAAGCGGCGAATCTCGGTGCCTTCGGGCGCGACGGCGGTCAGCGCCACGTCCTGCGTGCTGGCTCTAGCCACGCCGACGCGCTTGCCTTTGAGGTCAGCGGGCGCTTTCAGGTCAGCCTTCTTGTTGCCGTACAGCACGATGCTGGCGGCTGCGTAGGGCTTGGAAAACTGCACCTGCTTGGCGCGCTCGGGCGTGACAGCCAGCGAAGCGACCAGCAAGTCGACTTTGTTTGTCAGCAGAAACGGAATGCGGTTCGGGCCGGTGACGGGCACCAGATTGACCTTGACGCCCAAATCCTTGGCCATCAGGCGCGCCACGTCGGCGTCGTAGCCGTCAGGCTGGTTGCTGCTGTTCATGGTGCCGTAAGGCGGAAAATCGACCAGCATGCCGACCGTCAGTTCGCCTTTTTTCTTGATGTCCGCCACGGTTTGCGCGCTGGCGGCGGGTGCCCAGGCCCCCAGGGTGGCGGCCAGGCCGAGAGCCAGCGCGGTGGTGGTAAATACGCGGCGTTGCAGAAGCTTGATCATGGGGAAGTCTCCGGTTTAGGTTAAAAAACGACTCGAAAAATGAAACTGAAATCAGCGCGCCAGGGCCGCCGCTTGCCGGCGTTCCATGCGCGCGGCCATCAGCGACAGCGGCCAGCACAGCACGAAATAAATCGCTGCGACCACGCTGAACACGATCAGCGGCTGGAACGTGGCGTTGTTGATGATCTGGCCGGCGCGGGTGATTTCGGCGAAGCCGATGATCGCTGCCAGCGAGGTGCCCTTGATGATCTGCACCATGTAGCCGACGGTGGGCGCCAGCGCAATCTTGAAGGCCTGCGGCAGGACGACAAAACGCATGCGCGAAACGTACGACAGGCTCAGCGCATGCGCCGCCTCCACCTGGCCGGCGGGAATCGCCTGGATGCAGCCGCGCCAGATTTCACCAAGGAAAGCGCTGCTGTTCAAAATAAGCGCGACGCCTGCGGCAATCCACGGGTTGATGTCAAAGCCCAGCACCGGCGCGCCGAAAAACACCAGGAACAGTTGCAGCAGCAGCGGCGTCCCTTGGAATATCTGGATGAACCCGCCGGAGAGAAACTGCGCCAGCCGGTTTTCAGACGTGCGGCCCAGCGCCACCAGCAGCCCGCCAATCGCACCGCCTACAAAAGCGATCATCGACAGCGCGATAGTCCATTTGGCCGCTTCAAGGATGAACAAAAATTCAGGAAATCCGAAAGTACGCATTACCGACGATCCGGGTAGTTGAGGCTGACCTTGTAGAGAAGGCGGAACAGGGCCGAGAACGCCAGCGCCAGCAACAGGTAGATGCCCGCCACAACGATGTAGATCTCGAAACTGCGAAAGGTTTGCGACTGCAGGTTGGCCGCGACCGAGGTCAAATCGTCAGCGGAAATGGCCGACACCACCGCTGAACTGAGCATCAGGAGAATGAACTGGCTGGTCAGCGCCGGGTAAATTGCCTTGAGCGCCGGTTTAAGGATGACGAAGCGGAAAATCTCGTGGCGTTTGAGGTTCAGCGCCAGACCGGCTTCGATCTGGCCCTTCGGGATTGACTCGATGCCGGCGCGGATGATTTCTGTGGCGTAAGCGCCCAGGTTGATGACCAGCGCCGTCAGCGCAGCGGTGTAGGCCGACCAGCGCAAGCCCAGCGCCGGCAAGGCAAAAAAGAAAAAGAACAGCTGCACCAGAAAAGGCGTGTTGCGGATCAGCTCGATATACACATTGATGACGAAGCGCAGCGGCTTCGGCCCGGCAGTTTTGCCCCAGGCGCAAACAATCGCCACCATCAGCCCGAGCAGCATGGCCAGCAGCGACAGCTCGATGGTGTTCCACGTGCCCTTGAGCAGCAGCGGCCAGGCGGCAAAGACATCACCGAATTGAAATGTGTAGTTCATGCGTGAGACGCGCTTGTCGCAAGTGACATGAGCGCTTTGACCACAGTAAAAGGAAGAAGTTTTTCTGACGGCATGGTTTAAAGTTACTTTGCAATGTTCCTGAAACCGGTTTCATTGAATTATAAAACCAAGCATGCCCGTGTTGTAACCCGGTGAAAACCCTAGCGGGCAGGAATTATTTTGGCGACTTGCGGGACTGAAGAGCCGCGCGGCAGCAAACGCCCGGACAGCAAAATCTGGCGCAGCGGCAGGTCCAGTCCCTTGAGCCGCTCAATCAGGCAGCCCGCCGCCAGCCGGCCCAGTTCGTCAGTCGGCTGGGCGATGGTGGTCAAACCGGGGCCGATGTAGGGCGACCATTCGGTGTCGTCAAAGCCCACCAGCCCTACGTCAGCACCCAGACGCCAGCCGAGCCGGGCCATGCTGGCCACCACCCGCAGCGTGACCACGGCATTGCTGGAAATCACGCCGGGCAGGCGCCCGTGGGCCCGCTGGCGCAGGCAGCGAAGCGCGTCGTCCAGCGCGTCGGCAGTGTCCGCCAGGCTTTCAAAAGTCTGGCCGTGCAAGTCGCTGATGCTTGACTTGGGGTCGCTGACCACGCTGCGAAACGCCGCTTCGCGCTCCATGCGCGAGCTCACGTCCTTGATCGGCTCCGACACAAAAAGCAGCTCCCGGTAGCCCGCCGTTACCAGGTGGCGCAGGGCCATCTGCACCGCGCCGGCATTGTCGAGCGAGACAAAATCGGCCTGCATGTCCTGGTGGCGCCGGTCGACCAGCACCACCGGCTTGCCGTGGCGGGCGGCGTCGGCGGCAGCCCCCGCGTCGCCGCCCAGCGTGTTGAGGATGAAGCCTTCAACCTGATAGGCCGAGAGCGCTTCGATGGCCTTGCCTTCGCACCGGCTGTCATTGCCGAGGTTGAACAGCATCAGCAAATAGCCGGCTTCCTGACAGGCTTTTTCAGCGCCGCGCAAAACGGCCACCGAGAAAGGGTTGGTCACGTCCGCCACGACCAGGCCAATCAGCCGCGAGCGGCCGCGTTTGAGGGCTTGGGCCATCGGACTGGGGCTGTAGGCCAGCGCGGCAATTGCGACTTCGACGCGGCTGGCAATGTCAGGCGTCAGCAGGGTTTCGCGGTGGTTCAAAAACCGCGATACGGTGGCTTTGGACACGCCGGCTTCGCGGGCGACATCGGCAATCGTGGCGCGCGCCGGCGGCTGCATGGATTTGATTTTTGAGGTGGGCATAAGTGGCAACGATGAAACAGAATTTAACGCCATTCAAGCGGCTTGATTGAAACCAGTTTCAAGGAATGGTAGCACCGTGTTTCAAAACGATGGCTGCATTTTTACTATGATTTAGATAGCTGCTTGCGCACGCCGGTAGTGCGCCGACGCCTTATTTTTTTCATATTCTGCGAAATAGGCTGCATTTTTAAGGCGTTGGCGGGGTCACCGACGTTTGCAAAAGAAAAATGAAGGCTGTTTGGTTATGCGTTCTCTGTCAGCGGAAGGCTTACAGCGACAGAGGCTGGCGGCCTATACCTGATTTGCCGATTCCACGAGATGATTGAAGCCATCAAACAGTGTCATCCGCACCATGAAAGGCAGGCTTGCAATGAATCCGAATCTTACAAATGCTTCAGTACCTAAAGCTGATTTCATGGGCCTGTCCGCCTCCGGTGCACCAGGCAACAGCGCTGACACGGGTTCTGTTTATGGCGCCGGAATGAAACGCGCCCATCATGCAACCGGCATGCAGCACTCGCCAAGCCCACTTGGCTTGAAGTCGGCTTATGTTGCTTTTGCGGCGACGGTGTTCGCCTGCGTGGTTGCCGCCGCCACTGTTGCAAGCCACAACGTGCCGCTGTTAATCGGAGGATTTTGAACATGACGCAAAAGGAAACCGCAGCCTCAGGCCAGAACACATCAACGGCCAAGGCAGACGCGAATGAAGACCCTGCATTGCAGTTGGAGCGCGACCTGCCTTCAGATGGCCGGGATGAAATTGGCGAAGCCATGATTCGTGACTTGCCGAAGAAGCCTGAACTGGCAGAGCCGCACAGTCAGCCTGATCATTCCTCCAACCCCTCTTGAAAGAAAAATATGGCCATCAATCCCAACGCACCGCCGCCCGAGCCCGTCATGCCGCTGTCAACACCGCCCGAGCCGGGTGAAGTCCAGCCGACGCCCTTGCCGATGTAGGAGGGGTTCGCTGGTTCGGGTTAGTGGGCTCGTGTTTTCTGCAGACGCGGGGCAGGCGCTTTGCGGAAATTGTCGCCTCGTCGCTCAATCAGGCATCAGGCTTTCCTGGAGCTGCCATTCGCCTCGCCTCCTTCAAGCGGTGCAAGCGCCATGACGAATTAAGCGGGTTTCACCGCTGCGCCCGGATTAAACACGGCGCTGGCTGATCAGCCTTGGGCCACGAGTCGTTCCGGGTTGCTACACCAGTCGCTCCAGCTGCCGGCATAAAGGGCGCTTCGGCCCAAGCCCGCAACTTCCATCGCAATCAGGTTAGGCAATGCGCTAACGCCGCTGCCGCATTGATGCACAACACCAGCCGGGTCGCGCTGGCCCAACAGCTCGGTAAATTCAGCTTTCAGTGTTTCAGCGGATTTGAATTTTCCGTCAGGGGCCAGATTCTGGGAGAACGGCCGGTTGAGCGCGCCCGGAATATGACCGGCAACCGGGTCCAGCGGTTCGACTTCTCCTTTGAAGCGCGGTGTGGCGCGCGCATCAATCAGGGTTTGGGTCGGGCGGCCCAGTTGTTCGACGACCTTCGTGGCATCCACCAGTGTTGCGAGTTCGGGTTTGAGCAGGAAGTTGGTTTGAAAGTGCGCGGGTTCTTCGGCGCTGTTGACTGCGCCGCCTGCCGCCTGCCAGGCCTGCAGACCGCCATCGAGCACGGCGACGTTTTCATGGCCGGCCCATTTGAGCATCCACCACAGCCGGCAGCAGTAGTTGGCGCCGTTGCGGTCATACACAACGGCCTGCATGTCATTGCCCATGCCGACGCTGGAAAGCCAGATGGCAAACTTTTCGCGGTTGGGCAGCGGATGGCGTCCGCCTGACGCGGGAACGTCTGAGCCGGCGGCGGTGATCACCCCATGGGCACCGGGTACACCGTGCCGGGCGGTGAGCGCCGTTTCAAGGTCGGCGTAAATCGCCCCTGGAATGTGCGATTCGAGGTAATGCAGCTTGCCGGCATGGGGCTGCATCAGATCAAAGCTGCAGTCAAACACACGCAAGGGCTGTCCGCTTTTCATCAGTGCCTGCAATGCTTCGGCGGAAATCAGGGTGGTGTAGTTCATTTTGTTTTCCTTGAGTGACCGGATCAATGTTCTTCGGCGGGCGTATCGGGTGCGGCGCGTGCCCGCAGCACGGTGGCGGAAATGGCGCTGACGACGATGAGCGCCATGCCGGCCCAGCCGATCAGCGGGATCTGGTCGCCAAAAAGCATCAAGCCATAAAGCGCGGCAAACACAATGCCAGAGTACTGCAGGTTGGCGACCATCAGGGTTCCACCATGATTTTGCGACATCGAATAGGCTTTTGTCATGGCCAGCTGGCCGAGCGAAGCCAGAATCCCGAGCGGTGGCAGCCACAGTGCATGCTGCCAGTTCCAGCTTGAAAGGCCGGTGACGCTCATGCCCAGCGCGCCGGCGACCACGGTGCCCACCGCAAAATAAAAAACCGTGCGTATTTCAGGCTCGCCCATGCGCGAAATGGCCATGACATGCATGTAGGCAAAGGCCGCGCCCAGTCCCGACAGCAGCCCGATCAGGCCGGCAAACGTCTGGTTCTGGTCCATGGCCGGGCGCAGCAGCATGACGACGCCGGCAAAACTCGCCAGGATCGCCAGCACCAGCGGACCCTGGCTCGGGCCTTTTTTGCCGGGTTTGCCCAGCATCAGCGTGCCGCCGACCAGGAAAGCGGCAATCCAGACGCTGCTCATGTAATTGAGCGTCATGGCGGTGGCCAGCGGCAGGTGGGCAATGGCGTAAAACCAGGCCGACAGCGAGGTGACGCCAATCACGCTGCGCCAGGCATGCATGCCCGGATAACGGGTGCGCAGGGAGGTGCCGTGGACCTGCGCATAGGCCACCATGAACACCACGCTGACCACGCCCCGGTAAAACACCAGCTCAGCGCTGGTGAAATATGCCGATGCAAACTTGACGCACACGCCCATCGATGCAATCAGGAAGGCGGACAGGATCATCCAGATGGCTTGCATCGGTGCTTGTTGCTTGTTTAAGAGTTGAAAATGGCTTTTGAGCAGGGTGGACGGGCGCTGGTAGCTATTAAAGGCATAGCCAATAAAGCGAGTCAACAGCATCGGCCGGGTGAAGGGGCTGCGCCCCTCAGATCATCTGCGTGGTTTTGCTGGCGCCCATTTCGCGGCGATACCACTCGTGAAAGTGCTGCATGCCGTCTTCCATCGGGCTCTGATAGGGGCCAAACTCGTTGTCGCCGCGCAGCATCAGCGCCTTGCGGCCGGCGTCCATGCGCAGGGCGAGTTCGTCGTCTTCGACACAGGTTTCCATGTAGGCCGCCTGCTGCGCTTCGATGAACTCGCGCTCGAAAGCGCAGATTTCCTCAGGGTAGAAAAACTCCACCACATTGAGGGTTTTGTCAGGCCCCTGCGGATGCAGCGTGCTGACCACCAGCGTATGGGCATACCACTCGACCATGATGTGTGGGTAGCAGGTGAGCCAGATGGCGCCGTATTTGGGCGGCGCGCCGTTGCGGTACTGCAACACCACGTCATGCCATTTTTTATAGACATCGGTGCCGGGTTTGCCCAGCTTGTCGGATACGCCCACCGTTTGCACCGAATAACTGGGCGCCAGTTCCCAGCTCAGGTCGTCGGTGGTAACAAAACCGCCCAGGCCGGGGTGGAAAGGGCCGACGTGGTAGTCCTCCAGATAGACCTCGATGAAGGTTTTCCAGTTGTAGTTGCATTCGTGCAGATGCACCTTGTCGAGCTGGTAACCGGAAAAATCAAGGTCGGCCATATGGCCCAGCGACGCCATTTCGGCGGCAATGTCGCGGCCGTTGTCTTCAAATACCAGGCCGTTCCAGGTTGTGGTCTTGTAGCGGTTCAGGTTCAGGCACGGGTCGACCTCGAAATGCGGCGCACCGATCAACTCGCCCGACGTGTTATAGGTCCAGCGGTGCAGCGGGCAGACGATGTTGCTGCCAGTGTTGCCCCGGCCCTGCAGCATGGTGGACTGGCGGTGGCGGCAGACGTTGGAGATCAGCTCGATGCCCGAGCCATTGCGGACCAGTGCCCGGCCTTCGCCTTCATGCGGCAGGGCATAGTAGTCGCCCAGGTTGGGCACGGCGAGTTCATGGCCCAGATAACGCGGACCGCGCGCAAACAGCTTTTGCTGCTCGCGCTGGTAAAGGCCGGTATCAAAATAGCTGGAAATAGGGAGCTGGCTGGTGGCTTGCAGCAGGCGAAGGCTTTTATCAGGCATCAATTTCTTTCAGCAGGCCACTGCAGCCCACAGCCAGGCTTGGCAGGCATGTCATAAAAGCCAGGTGAACAAGCAGGCTGCAAGGCAACCCGCAAACAAGGAATTACCGGGTTTTTCAGCACAAAATATGAAAGCGCCGGTATCGAGAATTATTATCAATTGTACCCGTTTGGGCTGTTTTCAAGCGGCCGTAAGGGGGCCGCAGGATAATGCGCCCTTGCCTTGATCCATATCCGTACCCGCGCCCAAAATACTGCAACCGCCTAAAATCTGCCCTTCTTTCAAATACCCATGGCCAAAAGCTCCGCTTCTTCTGTTTCGTCTGCATCGTCCACCACGCCGGCTGACGCCAGCAGCGCCGCACCGGTTCCTGCCCTGCCTGCCAGCTACGAAGCCGCGCTGCAAGAGCTTGAAGGGCTGGTAAGCCGGCTAGAGTCCGGCCAGTTGCCGCTTGACCAGTTGCTCGCCGGCTACCAGCGCGGCGCGCAACTGCTGAAGTTTTGCCGGGACAGGCTCGAAGCCGTTGAAACCCAGATCAAGGTGCTCGAAGGCACGGAGCTCAAGCCCTGGGCGCAAGCGTAATTTGCGCCGTCATCCTCAATGTCACAGCCCCAAGCCAAGAGACCCCTGTTTTGAATGCCCCTGAAAATTTCCCCCTGTTTGACCTGAGCGACTGGAGCGCCCGGCAGCTTGCCGCCACCGAGCAGGCCTTGTCCCGCTGGGTCGCCAATCCGCTTGATGCGCCCGCGCCCGCTGGCCTGGGTGATGCGATGCGTTATGCCGTGCTGGACGGCGGCAAGCGCCTGCGCCCGCTGCTGGTCATGGCCGCTTGCGATGCCGTGAACGGAACGATTGCGACGGCTTTGCGCGCCGCCTGTGCGGTCGAATTGATTCATGCCTATTCGCTGGTGCACGACGACATGCCCTGCATGGACAACGATGTGCTGCGTCGGGGCAAGCCGACCGTTCACGTGCAGTTTGGCCAGGCTCAGGCCCTGCTGGCCGGTGATGCCTTGCAGGCGCTGGCCTTTGAGCTTCTGACGCCAGAGAGCGATGATTCAGTCAGTGCGCCAACCCAGGCGCGCCTGTGCCGCCTGCTGGCGCAAGCTGCGGGTTACCAGGGCATGGCCGGTGGTCAGGCGATTGACCTGGCCAGCGTTGGACTGCCTTTGACTTCTGCGCAATTGCACGAGATGCATCGCCTGAAAACCGGCGCATTGCTGCAGGCCAGCGTCATGATGGGTGCCGCCTGCGGCACGGCGTCGCCGGCAGCGCTCAAGGCCTTGCAGACCTATGGTGCGACAGTGGGGCTGGCGTTCCAGGTCGTCGATGACATTCTGGATGTGACCGCCGACGCTGCCACGCTGGGCAAAACTGCCGGCAAGGATGCGGCCCAGGACAAACCCACTTTTGTTTCACTGATGGGGTTGCAGGACTCCAGAGACTATGCACAGCAACTGCTGGCGCAGGCGCTGGCCAGCCTGCAGAACAGCGGACTTGAAAACACCCATGCCTTGCAGGCGCTCGCCGACATGCTGGTCAACCGACAGCACTAGACCCGGTCCGGCTTCGTCCAGCCCTCAACCAGATACCTACGATGTACGCATTACTTGAAACCATTAACAGTCCTGCCGATCTGCGGCGGCTTCCGCGCTCCCAGCTCAAAAGGCTGGCCGATGAATTGCGTGCCTACGTGCTTGACAGCGTCTCCAAGACCGGCGGTCACCTCAGCTCCAACCTGGGCACGGTCGAGCTGACGGTCGCGTTGCACTATGTTTTCAATACACCTGACGACAGGCTGGTGTGGGATGTAGGTCACCAGACTTATCCGCACAAGATATTGACCGGCCGGCGTGACCGCATGGGCACCCTGCGTCAGTTCGGCGGGCTGTCGGGTTTTCCGCGCCGCGACGAAAGCGAATACGACACCTTTGGCACGGCCCATTCCTCGACTTCTATTTCAGCGGCGCTCGGCATGGCGCTGGCTTCGCAGTTCAAGGGCGAAGACCGCAATTCGGTGGCCATCATCGGCGACGGCTCCATGAGTGCCGGCATGGCGTTTGAAGCCCTGAACAACGCCGGCGTACATGACAACTGCAAGCTGCTGGTGGTGCTCAACGACAACGACATGAGCATCAGCCCGCCGGTGGGCGCCCTGAACCGCCACCTGGCCCAGCTGATGAGCGGCCGCTTCTACGCATCGGCCCGCCAGGTCGGCAAGCAGGTGCTGCGTGTGGCCCCGCCGCTGCTGGAACTGGCCAAGCGACTGGAGTCGCATGCCAAGGGCATGGTGGTGCCGGCCACGCTGTTCGAGAACTTCGGTTTCAACTACATCGGCCCGATTGACGGCCATGACCTGGAGTCGCTGATTCCCACGATGGAAAACATCAAGCATTTGATGGCGACCGGCGCGGGTCCGCAGTTTTTGCATGTCGTGACCAAAAAAGGCCAGGGCTACAAGCTGGCCGAAGCCGACCCGATTGCCTACCATGGCCCCGGCAAGTTCGACCCATTCATGGGTCTGCAAAAGTCCAGCACACCCGCCAAGCAGACCTTTACCCAGGTGTTTGGCCGCTGGCTGTGCGACATGGCCGAACATGACCCGCGCCTGGTCGGCATCACGCCCGCCATGCGCGAGGGTTCGGGCATGGTTGAATTTCACCGGCGCTTTCCAAAGCGCTATCACGACGTCGGCATTGCCGAACAGCATGCGGTGACGTTTGCCGCCGGCATGGCCTGCGAAGGCCTGAAACCTGTCGTGGCGATTTATTCGACCTTTTTGCAGCGCGGCTACGACCAGCTGATTCATGACGTGGCGCTGCAAAACCTGCCGGTGGTGTTTGCGCTGGACCGTGCCGGGCTGGTGGGAGCCGATGGCGCGACCCATGCGGGCGCCTACGACATCCCGTTTCTGCGCTGCATTCCCAACATGAGCATCGCCTGCCCGGCCGATGAAAACGAGTGCCGCAAACTGCTGACTTCGGCCTTCGAGCAAAACCATCCGGTGGCCGTGCGCTACCCGCGCGGCGCGGGCGCGGGTGTCGAGCCCGAGGCCGGTCTGAAGTCACTGCCTTTCGGTAAGGGCGAGATTCGCCGTGAAGGCAAGGGCATTGCGATTCTGGCCTTTGGCACTCTGCTGTATCCGGCATTGCAAGCGGCTGAAAAACTGGGCGCCACAGTGGTCAACATGCGCTGGGCCAAGCCGCTGGATACCGAGTTGCTTCTGAAAGTGGCCGCCAGCCATGAAGTGCTGGTAACTGTGGAAGAGGGCGCCATCATGGGCGGTGCAGGCAGCGCAGTGGGTGAAGCGCTGCAAGCTGCAGGTGTGCTCAAACCCTTGCTGCAACTCGGCCTGAAAGACGAGTTCATCGAGCATGGCGAACATGGGCAGCTACTGGCGCTGCAGGGACTCGATGCCACCGGCATTGAGGCCGCTGTCCGGACGCGTTTTGAGGGGCTCACCTCGGTTGGTTAGCGCGTGTCATCAAGCAAGCAGCAGGGCTTCATCAAGGCTTTAACTGGTCAACCCCGCAAAACCATGAATGCCGCCAAGTCAACTGCTGGTTTTTTTGGGGTTCAGGTTGCAAGTGATGGTGACTGCATCTACTCGGCCTGAATAATCGGGTGGCCGTTGTACATGCTTTATGCGCCATTAGGTGCAAGGGTGTTACGCCATACTGCGTGTTCCCTGCCATGCGGGAAAGTCGTGCCCGCCGTGTCTGGACGGGGCATCCATAACAATGCATTAAAAAAACGTTCCTGTTGTCTCACAGGCACGGACTTTACAAGGCTGCATGTGCGGCTCGATACGCTGCCATAAGGTATCGGTAAAGGCCAGGGGAAGTATCCGTCAGTTTGGCCAAATCAGATGAGCAGGTCGCATCGAAATTTGGTCCGGAATTTTAGAGCCGTGCTTAACTGACTGACGAAAAGTTGAATATGAATTGATTGAAAAATCAAGAACCTACCGATTCAAAAGTATTGAACATCAACCATAAGACAGAAAATGCCAGTATGGTGCCAATTAATAGGCGCCAAATCTTGGGTTCTGTCTCCTGCATTTTTTTCTTGAGATTTAGAAACCGCTGACGTTGGGTGACTTTTACCCCGTCACTTTGACAGCTCCGACATATGTACTCCCCGTAGCGGTTTTCATGGCAATCTTTTCGCTCAATAGATTTTTTACAGGCAGAACAAGTTTTAAGCATATTTAGATGATTTGTAAACTTTAAGGGTAGCATTTTGTTGTTTGCTTATGGAGCCGAAATTCATAAAACCTGGATGTATGGAAAATGGCCATGAATAAATCCATAGTTTTTAACATCAAAACTGCACTCGTTGCGCTTATGCGAATTTTCTGGACGTTTCCCCTGCGCTTTTCATTGCCAGGACATAAAGCCAACCCTTTGTCGCTCAGAGGAAGTTGAAGTCTGCGACCCGCTTTTGATGAAGCTATGACTGCTGGAAATCGCGCTGCCAATGGTTTAGCTTGATAGGCTTTTCAAACCTGCTGGGGATGTTGCCTGGAAGCCTCATGCTGATTCGCTGTAAAAGGGTTGTTTGAGCACATGGCCATCAGGCCATCGTCATTTTGGCTGATCCAGTGCCCCATCAAGCGCTGCCCACGATCCAGCGCTTTCGCCAATGTGTGTGACCTTCGCCCCAACCTGCTTGAGCAGCGTCACCGCCTCCCGTTTGAGCTAGCCCGCAAGCGGTTTTTTCGTTTTTGGCATTATTGGTTCCCAGACACATCATGTCATCCGACATGTCTTGCAAACAGGAGCAAGTCTGGGCTGCCGACAAACTGCAAAGAAAAAGGTTCACTGCTATTTTCATAGCAATGAACCTTTATCTGTATTGGTGCCGGAGAGATGAATCGAACACCCGACCTTCTCATTACGAATGAGCTGCTCTACCAACTGAGCTACACCGGCTTAAGCCCTCGATTATAGCCCGGAGTAATAGGCGGTAACGCGCTCGACTTCATTTTTAGAGCCCAGCACCACGCTGACGCGCTCGTGCAGTTTGGTTGGCTGAAGGTCAAGAATGCGCTGCTTGCCGTTGGTGGCGGCGCCGCCGGCTTGCTCGATCAGCCAGCTCATGGGATTGGCTTCGTACATCAGGCGCAGCTTGCCGGCTTTTTCAGGCTCGCGTTTGTCCCACGGGTATAAAAACACGCCGCCACGGCACAGGATGCGGTGTACGTCGGCCACCATGGCGGCCACCCAGCGCATGTTGAAGTCTTTGCCGCGCGGGCCTTCCTTGCCTTGCAGGCATTCGTCGATGTAGCGCTTGACCGGTTCGTCCCAATGCCGCATGTTGCTCATGTTGATGGCAAATTCCTGGGTGTCTTTCGGAATGGTGACGTTTTCCTCGATCAGCACGAACGAGCCTTGTTCGCGGTCCAGCGTGAACATGGCCACGCCGTCGCCTACCGTGAGTGCCAGGGTGGTTTGTGGCCCGTAGATGCAGTAACCGGCAGCGACCTGGCTGGAGCCGGGCTGCAAAAAGTCGCTTTCTTCCACGCTGTCATTGCCTTCGGGCTTTTTCAGAACGCTGAAAATGGTGCCGATGCTGGCGTCTACATCAATATTGCTGGAGCCGTCCAGCGGGTCGAACATCAGCAGATACTCGCCTTGTGGATAGCGGTTGGGCACAACATAAATGCTGTCCATTTCTTCAGACGCCATTGCCGCCAGGTGGCCGCCCCATTCGTTGGCCTCAATCAGCACTTCGTTGGCAACGATATCAAGCTTTTTCTGGATTTCGCCCTGCACGTTCTCGCTGCCGGCGGTGCCCATCACTTCGCCCAATGCGCCTTTGTTGACAGCCTGGCTGATGCTTTTACAGGCACGGGCCACCACTTCGATCAGCAGGCGCAGCTCGGGCGGAATATGACCGGCGAGGCGCTGCTGCTCGACCAGGTAGCGGGTGAGGGAAATTTTGGGGGACATCAGGAACTCCAGTGAAAGGGTAGGGTTGTTGTCAGTAAATTCTGGCTGGCCTTATTGACCCAGGGCGCGCGTGATGACTTCATGCGTGTCTTTGCTCAGGTCGGTGCGGGCGGCGACGCGGGCAATCGCCTGGTGCGCTTGGCTGCGGTACGGCTCGGCCAGCTTGCTCCAGCGGTCCAGCGCTCGTGCCAGCCGGGCGGCAACCTGGGGGTTGATGGCATCCAGCTCAATGACGCGTTCGCTCCAGAACTGGTAGCCCGCCGCATCCAGCCGGTGAAAAGCTGCCGGGTTGCCCTGACAAAAGGTGCTGATGACGCTGCGGGTGCGGTTGGGATTCTTCAGACTGAAATCGGTGTGCTTCATGAGTTGCCTGACCGCTGGCAGGATGTTCCCGCCACGGTCGGGCGCGCCGGTTTGCAGGCTGAACCATTTGTCGATGACGAGCGGCTCGTCCTTGAACATGGCATGAAACTGCGCCAGTGCCTGGGTAGCCAGCGGATGGCTGCTCGAAACCAGAGCCGCCAGGGCGTTGAAGCGGTCGGTCATGTTGCCGGCGTCCTTGAAACGCTGCAGCGTCTTGCCGGGCCAGACGGTGTCGCCGCTGGCTTGGGCTGCCAGGCACAGATGCGTCAGCGCGATGCCGGCCAGCGCGCGCCGTCCGCTCGATACCGGGTCAGGCGTGTAGGCGCCGGTGTCGTGATTCGCTTCGTACACCGCCTCCCAGTCGGCCTGGAGTGCGCTGGCGAGCTGCTGACGCATGGCTTCGCGCACGGCATGGATGTGCTGCGGATCGACCACGTCGAGTTGCTCGGCCAGATAGGTTTCGGACGGCAGCGTCAGCACCAGGTCCTTGAAGGCCGAATCGAGCGACGGATGGCGCAATACCTGGCGCATGGCGTCCAGATAAGCATCATTTAGCACGTTTGTGCATGCTGCATCTGCGCTGATAGCTATATTTTTAATAGCATTGACAGCCTGGTTGACGGCCAGTCGCTGGCCGGCTTCCCAGCGGTTGAAAGGGTCGCTGTCGTGTGCCAGCAGGTGCAGCAGTTGCGCGTCTGTATAGGCAAAATCCAGCACCACCGGCGCGGTGAAGCCGCGCAGGATGGACGGCACCGGTTCAGCGTCGATGTTGACGAAGGTGAACGTCTCGTGCTCCTGCGTCAGCACGACGGTGCGCGTTCCTGCTGCCGGAGCGGTTTCGCTGTCCAGTTGCAGCGGCAAATCCTGGCCGTCCACACCGAGCAGGCCCAGGCTGACCGGAATCACGAAGGGTTCCTTGGCTGGCTGGCCCGGCGTGGACGCGCAGCTTTGCGCCAGCGTGAGCGTGTAGCTGCGCGCGGCCGCGTCGTACACGCCCTGCGCTTGCAGGTGTGGCGTGCCGGCTTGGCTGTACCAGCGCTTGAACTGCGGCAACAGGCGCGACAGGTCGGACGCCGGATTGGCGTCGGCGATGGCCTGCGCAAAATCGTCGCAGGTCACGGCGTTGCCGTCGTGCCGCTCGAAGTACAGCGTCATGCCCTTGGCGAAGCCTTCGCGGCCCACCAGCGTCTGCATCATGCGGACAACCTCAGCGCCTTTTTCGTAGATGGTGACGGTGTAGAAGTTGCTGATCTCTATGTAGCTATCGGGCCGCACCGGGTGCGCCATCGGGCCGGCGTCTTCAGGGAACTGGGCGGTGCGTAGCACGCGAACGTCCTCAATGCGCTTGACGGCGCGGGCGGAAGGCGCGGCGCACAAATCCTGGCTGAATTCCTGGTCGCGGAACACCGTCAGGCCTTCCTTCAGGCTGAGCTGGAACCAGTCGCGGCAGGTGATGCGGTTGCCGGTCCAGTTGTGGAAGTACTCGTGGCCGACGACGCTTTCGATGTTCGAGAAATCAACGTCGGTGGCGGTGGCCTGGTTCGCCAGCACATACTTGGTGTTGAAGATGTTCAGGCCCTTGTTTTCCATCGCGCCCATGTTGAAGTCGCTGGTGGCGACAATCATGAAGCGCTCCAGGTCGAGCTTCAAGCCAAAGCGCGCTTCGTCCCAGGCGACTGAATGCATCAGCGAGACCATGGCGTGCTCGGTCTTGTCCAGGTCGCCGGGCCGCACATACACCTGAAGCAGGTGGTCCTGGCCGGCGCGCGTGGTGATGCGCTGCTCCCGCGCCACCAATTGGCCGGCCACTAAGGCAAACAGGTAGCTGGGCTTGCGGTGCGGATCGACCCATTTGGCGAAGTGCCGCGCGCCGTTGGGCCCGTCTTCCAGGGGGCCGTGCGCCACCAGGTTGCCGTTGGACAGCAGCACCGGGTATTTCGCCTTGTCGGCGCGCAGCGTGACGCTGTAGCTCGCCATCACGTCGGGGCGGTCCAGGAAGTAAGTGATGCGCCGAAAGCCCTCGGCTTCGCACTGCGTGAAGAACGAGTCGTTGCTGACGTACAGGCCCATCAGCTTGGTGTTCTTGGACGGGCAGGTGGTGGTAAAGATTTCCAGCTGGAACGCGTCGGGCAGGTCGCACAGCACCAGCTGGCCGCCTTCCATCTTGAACGACGTCCCTTGCCCGTTGACCAGCACCCGCGCCAGGTTGAGTTCCTCGCCGTCGAGCCGGAGCGGCTGCGCCGGCACCTCCGGGTTGCGGCGCAGCGTCATCTTGTTGAGCACGCGGGTTTTGACCGGGTCCAGGTCAAAGCACAGGTCGACCGTGTCGATCCAGTAGGCGGGTGCCAGATAGTCGGCGCGGTTGATGACCACGGCGGCGCCTGGTCCTGTTCCGTCAAGCATTTGCAGCATGGGGGTTTCCTCAAAAATCCAGAAATTAAAAACGGGCGGCAAGCGCCGCCATCAGACGCCCTGTTTCAGCGACGCTTCAATAAACGGATCCAGGTCGCCGTCCAGCACTTTTTGCGTGGCCGAGGTTTCGTAGTTGGTGCGCAAGTCCTTGATACGGCTGTTGTCCAGCACATAACTGCGAATCTGGTGTCCCCAGCCCACGTCGGTCTTGGTGTCTTCCAGCTTTTGCTGCGCTTCTTGCTGCTTGCGCAACTCGAAGTCGTACAGCCGCGAGCGCAGGCGTTTCCAGGCAACGTCGCGGTTGCCGTGCTGCGAGCGGCCTTCCTGGCACTGCACGACGATGCCGGTCGGAATGTGCGTCAGGCGAACCGCCGAGTCGGTCTTGTTGATGTGCTGGCCACCGGCGCCGCTGGCACGGTAGGTGTCGGTGCGCACGTCGGCCGGATTGATGTCGATTTCAATCGAGTCATCAATCTCGGGATAGACGAACACCGAGGCAAACGAGGTGTGGCGTCCGCCCGACGAGTCGAACGGCGACTTGCGCACCAGCCGGTGTACGCCGGTTTCGGTACGCAGCAGGCCAAAAGCGTATTCGCCTTCAATCTTGATGGTCGCGCCCTTGATGCCGGCGGTGTCGCCCGCAGACTCATCTTCAATCGTGGTCTTGAAACCCTTGCGCTCGGCGTACTTCAAATACTGGCGCAGCAGCATGCTGGCCCAGTCGCAGGCTTCGGTGCCGCCGGCGCCGGACTGGATGTCGAGGAAGCAATTGAGCGGATCGGCCGGGTTGTTGAACATCCGGCGAAACTCCATCTTCTCGACCTCTGTGGCCACCTTGGCGGCTTCGCCCTCAATGGCGCGCATGCCGGCTTCGTCGTTGTCGTCCTTCGACATGTCGAACAGCTCGGTGTTGTCTGCCAGCTCTTGTTCCAGCCGGTCCAGGATCAGCACCACGTCTTCAAGCGATTTTTTTTCGCGGCCGAGTTCCTGCGCACGCTTGGGGTTGTCCCAGACCTTCGGGTCTTCGAGCGCGGCGTTGACTTCGTTCAGTTTTCGGGATTTGGCAGGGTAGTCAAAGATACCCCCTGAGTTCAGTCACCCGATTGCTCAGGTCCTCGATCTGGTTGGAAATGAGGTTGATTTGTTCTGCGTCCATGAGAAATTCCTGTGTTTTATCTGAGATCAATCAGCTATTTTCTCATGCTCCCTGCGCGCATGCCGCCCAAGCGGCTCAACCTTTTTTCTTGAAGCCCGGCAGCTTGTTAAAGGCATTGACGGGCCGCTTATTCACAGGGCCCGTGGCTTTGGCTCAGGCCTTGGCCAGAATTGAAGATGGCGCTGATTCAGCAGCTATTTCAGCCGGCACGGCCAGCGGCAAACGCACGGTAAAGACCGCGCCTTTTCCCGCTTCGCTGACCAACTCGATGGTGCCGCCATGCGCTTCCACGAGCTGCTGGCTGATGTAAAGACCCAACCCAAACCCGGACGCATCGGCGCTGTCCTGGCCGCGCTCGAACTGCTGAAAAATACGCTTTTGGTCGGCGCCGGCAATGCCCGTGCCCTGGTCGCGCACTTCAATGCACGCTCTTTCGTTGGCCGAGCTGAGAGTGATCGTCACCGGCTTGCCTTCTCCGTAGCGGATGGCGTTGTTCAGCAGGTTGACGATGACTTGCTGGATGCGGAATTCATCCCAGCAGCCGGCAATTTCTTCATCAGCCTTGAGAGTGATCACGGTGCCTGTGGCAGCCGCCTGACTGCCCACCTGGGCTATGGCGTGCTTCACCACGCTGGAGAGTTCTGCCGGACGCGGACGAACCGTCAGCCGGTTGTGGCGAATACGCGAGACGTCCAGCATGTCGTCAATCAGCGTCACCATGCTTTGGATCTGGTGCTGGTCACTGACAAAAATCTCTGCCAGTCCCGATTTTTGGAACATGTCCGGGTTGTTTCGGTCGAGTTCCAGTTTGCGCAACTGGGTTTGCAGAAAAAGGGTGTTGAGGGGCGGCAGCAGTTCATGCGCCACTACTGACATGAAGTCGTCGCGCATGCGCACGGCCTTGTGCAGTTCGTGCTGGGCAAGCTGAAGTTGCTGCACCAGAACATCTTGCTTCTGCCGGCTTTTTTCCAGGGCCTTGACCTGCCGGCGGACTTCATTGCGCTGTTGGTGGAGGTCGACAAACACATTGACTTTTCCCTTGACGGCGTCAATGTCGAGTGGTTTGTACAAAAAGTCTACTGCGCCGGATTCATAGCCCTTGAAGGCGTAATTGGACTCCTTGCCCGCAGCGGTGACGAAGACGATGGGAACATGGCGCGTCTTTTCGGTGCCACGCATCAGCTCAGCGAGCTCAAAGCCGTTCATGCCCGGCATCTGGACATCAAGAATAGCCAGCGCGAACTCGTTTTCGAGCAGCAAGGCCAGCGCCTGCTCGCCACTGGTGGCCTGAAAAACATTTCGTCCGGGACCGCGAATGACGGCTTCTAGCGCCAGCAGGTTGCCAGGCAGATCGTCCACAATCAGGAGGTTAACGGTTGGGTTAGCGTTGGACATGGTGAAGTTTTTCTAACTGGGGGAGCAGGCTGCGGATGTCTTCCAGGTCAAGAATCAAATCCGGTGTGTGTTGGCGCAAAGCTGCTTCTGGCATGGTGGCTACTTGGGCTTGCGCCGGATTTTGCACTACGGTAAAGCCGCCGCACTCCTTGATTTTAGCCAGCCCGGCAGCGCCGTCAAAGTTGGCCCCTGTCAGCAAAATTCCTGCCAGGGCGGCCCCGTAAGCGTCTGCGGCTGATTCCAGCAACAAGTCGATGGAAGGGCGCGAAAAATGCACCGGGGCTTCGCAGCTCAATGAAAAAGAGCGGTCAGCCTCCACCGACAGGTGATAGCCGGGCGGCGCAAAATAAACGGTAGACGGCGCAATGCTTTCCTTGTCGGCCGCCTCGCGAACCGGTATGGACAGGCGCAGCCCAAAGATGTGCGCCAACAGGCTTGGCCGGCCTTCAGGCAGGTGCAGCACCACCACAATCGGCAGGCCAAAGGTGGGCGAAAGGCCTGGCAAGATGGTCATCAAAGCGTCCACGCCGCCAGCCGAGGCACCGATGACGACGGCTTCGATGGGACGCCTTGGTGCTCGGAAGCTGCTGTTCATTGCGGCAATACCGAGCGTTTGCGAAAGATGCGTTCTGCGCGTACCAGCGTCTCAAAATGGTCCGAATAAGCCGAAAAATCCAGGCTTTCCTTGCTGCCCAGCCCCAAAAAGCCACGGTAGCCGAGTGAATCGTGGAACAAGCCCAGCGCACGGTCTTGCAGCCGCTTGTTGAAATAGATCAACACGTTACGGCACAGCACCAGCTGGGTTTCGGAAAACACGCTGTCAGTGGCCAGGCTGTGGTCGGCAAACGTGATGTTCTCGCGCAGGGTTTTGTCGAAAATCGCCGATTCGTAGGCGGCTGTGTAGTAATCAGAAAATGCGCGCTGGCCGCCCGCTTGCTGGTAATTGGCGGTATGGCCCTTGATGCTGCCCAGGGCAAAGATGCCCTGGCGGGCTTTTTCCAGCGAGGCGGGGTTGATGTCGGTGGCGTAAATCAATGTGCGCTCAAGCAGACCTTCTTCGCGCAGCAAGATGGCCAGCGAATAAACCTCTTCGCCCGTACTGCAGCCCGCAATCCATATTTTCAGGGAGGCGTAGGTTTGCAGGTGCGGCACCACCTGCTGGCGCAGCGCCAGAAAAAACCCCGGATCGCGAAACATTTCGCTGACAGGAATCGTCAGGTATTGCAGCAACTGCAGGAACACCGCCGCATCGTGCAGCACGCGCGACTGAAGCGCCGAAATGGTCGGGCAGTTCAGCTGACCGAGCGCATAAAGTACACGGCGTTTTTGCGAGGCGCGCGAATAGTCGCGAAAGTCGTAGCTGTACTTGAGGTAGATCGCCTCCATCAGCAGGCGCAGTTCTATGTCCACGCTGCTGGCCGCAGCCGAATCGACGGCCGCTGGTGCGGATGGGTTGCGGTGTGGCATGACTCAAAGGCGCTCAAGCGCCGGCATCCAGACACGCAGCAGCGACATCAGTCGGTCCAGGTCGATGGGTTTGGGCAGGTAGTCGTTGGCGCCGGCGGCCAGGCATTGCTCCTGGTCGTCCTTCATGGCTTTGGCCGTGACCGCGATGATAGGCAGCTTTTGAAAACGCGGGTTTTGGCGGATGCGCCGCGTGGCTTCCAGGCCGTCCATGCCCGGCATCATGATGTCCATCAGCACCAGGTCAATGTCGGCCACCGCATCGAGCTTGTCCAGGGCCTCGAAGCCATTGCGGCCAATTTCTACCCGCAGACCTTTGTGCTCCAGTGCGCTGGTGAGGGCAAAGATATTGCGCACGTCGTCATCGACCAGCAAGACCTTGCGGCCTTCGAACACGCGGTCGCGGCTGCGGGCGGTTTTCAGCATGGTCTGGCGCTCGGCAGACAACTGCGCTTCGACCTTGTGCAGGAACAATGTCACCTCGTCGAGCAGTCGCTCGGGCGAACGCGCGCCCTTGATGATGATGGAGCGCGAATACTTCAGCAGCTCGGCTTCTTCGGCGCGGCTCAGGCTGCGCCCGGTGTAGACGATGACCGGCGGGAACGAGCAGATGTCGCCTGTGGACATGCGCTTGAGCAACTCGCTGCCTTGCATGTCGGGCAGCTTGAGGTCGACGATCATGCAGTCGAACACCGTGTCCGTCAGCAGTGCCAGTGCTTGCGCGCCGCTTTCCACTGCCGTGATTTCCACATCGCTGTCGCCAATCAGCTCGACCACGCTTTGGCGCTGGCGGGCATCGTCTTCGACCAGCAGCACGCGCTTGAGTTTCTGGGTCAGCTTGTCTTCGAGCTTTTTGAAGACATCGCGCAACTGATCGCGTGTGGCGGGCTTGATGGCATAGCCCACCGCGCCCATCTGCAGCGCCGCTTCCCGGCGGTCATGACCCGACACGACATGCGCCGGTATATGGCGGGTGAGCGGGCTTTCCTTGAGCTGCTGCAGCACCGACAGGCCTGAGGAGTCAGGCAGTCCCATGTCCAGCAGCACCGCGTCGGGAATGAACTGCATGGCCAGCGCCACGCCGTCCTCGGCACTGTGCGCCACCAGGCAGCTGTAGTTGAGCTCGTGCGCCAGGTCGTACAGGATGCGCGCAAAGGCAGTTTCGTCCTCGATCACCAGCACCGTGCGGCCCGGGCGAGGTGCATGGCGGTCATCGGCAAAAGCCGGCAGGCGGACGGACTTGGCCTGCGGGACGGCGGCGGGCAGGGCGGCGGTCACGGGCTGGACGGCTGGCGTCAGTGTCGGCGTCGGTGCTGGCGCGTTGGCTTCGGTGTCGCTGGCCGGCTCGGCCAGGGTGGCCGGCAGGTACAGGGTAAATATGCTGCCCTGATGGGGTGTGCTGTGCACGGATATCGAGCCGCCCAGCAGCGCGCCCAGATCGCGCGAGATCGACAGCCCCAGGCCGGTGCCGCCATAACGCCGGCTGGTGGTGCCGTCCGCCTGGCGAAACGCCTCGAAAATAATCGCCTGTTGCTCAGGTGCAATGCCGATGCCCGAGTCCTGCACGGCCAGCGCCACGCCGCCGTTGGGCTGGGCTGACACGCGCAGCCTGATGGCGCCGTGTTCGGTGAACTTGATGGCGTTGGACAACAGGTTTTTCAGGATTTGCTCGACCCGCTGGCGGTCGGTGACGATGGCTGCAGGCGCATCCGGGTCAATGGCCATCTCGAACACCAGGGCTTTTTGACGTGCAATCGGCTCGAACGTGTTTTTGATGGATTCCACCAAACTGGCCAGCGGCAGCGTTTCAGGCAGCAACTCCAGCTTGCCGGCTTCGACCTTGGAGATGTCCAGAATGTCATTGATCAGGTCGAGCAGGTCGTTGCCCGCCGAGTAAATCGACTCGGCAAAGCGCACCTGCTCTTCGCTCAGGTTGCCTTGCGGGTTTTCGGAAAGCAGGCGGGCCAGGATCAGTGAGCTGTTCAGCGGCGTGCGCAGCTCGTGCGACATGTTGGCCAGAAACTCAGACTTGTAGCGGCTGGCCCGTGTCAGTTCCTCGGCGCGCTTTTCGATTTCAGTTTGCGCATCGCGCAGCGCCATGTTTTTGTTGTCCAGCGACAGCGCTTGCTCGGCCAATTGCACATTGGTTTGCTCCAGCTCGGCTTGATGGTTTTCCAGCGTAGCCTGCGACTGCGAAAGCACGCGCGACTGCTCTTGCAACTCTTCGTTGGTGGTGCGCAGTTCTTCTTGCTGCACCTGCAGCTCTTCGTTGAGTTGCTGGGTTTCGGCCAGTGCGCCCTGCAGGCGCTGGCGGTTGACTGCGCCATGCAGGGCGGTGCCAATGTTGTTGGCCATGATGGCCGCCAGTTCCAGGTCGCGCTTGACCAGCGGCCGCAAAAAGGCCATCTCGACCACGCCCGTGACCTGTCCGTCGTGGTGCAGCGGCACCACCAGAACGTGGCGCGGCGAAGCCTGTCCCAGTCCTGAAGTGATCTTGAGGTAGTCCGGCGGCACATCGTCCAGCTGGATCACCCGATTTTGTGCAGCCGCATGGCCGACCAGGCCTTGGGCGTCATAAAACGTTCGCTCCACTTGCGCGCTGATGGGGGTAAAACCATGCGCCGCTACGCGCTTGAGGCTGCCGCTGTCTTCGCGCACATAAAAAGCGGCCACGGGCGCGTCCAGGTAACTGGTCAAAAAAACCAGCGCACTGTGCCCCAGCCGTTCCAGCCCCGGCTGGCCCAGCAATTGTTCGGCAAGCCGGGTCTGGCCGTTGCGCAACCAGGCTTGCTGCAAGAGTTCTTCGGCATGCTCGGCCTGGCGCTGCAACGCCTGGGCATGGCTGTCTGACAGGCTCATCAACTGACGCCGGCCCATGAAAGCCAGAATCCCGCTCACGACCAGCGTGAAAAGCAAATAAGCCGCCATGCTCCACAGCGTGGTGCTGCGCGCTTCGAGGTTGCGCTCCTGGCGCAGGCGCTGCTCGGTCAGGATGAACACACCCAGCTCCCGCCGGATTTCGTCGTTCAGGCCTTTGCCGCGACCGGCCACCACGGGCTGCACGTAATCCTGGTTGCGCCGTTTCAGGCCAATGACTTCCTGCGCAAATTCGTTCCATTGCTGGTTCAGGCCTTTGACCCGGCTCAGGCGGTTGACTTGGGCGGGATTGTCCGTGACCAGTTCGGACAGGGTGTCAATTTCACGGCCAAAACGCGCGCGCGCAATGTCATAGGGCTGCAAAAAGGTTTCGTCGCCCGAAATCAAAAAGCCGCGCATGCTGCTTTCCATGTCCGAATTGAGCTTGGACACTTCATTGACGTTGCCGATGACATGCTCCGAATGCTCCACCCAATTCAACACCGAAAGCAGGTACACCACCAACGAGATAAACAGCACCACACTCAGTGCGCCCATGGCCAAAGGCAGCACGATGTTGCGTGTCAGGATGGTGCGAAATCCTTGCTGGTCGATGGCAGTTTGCGCGGTCATGGGCATATGGGCGTCTGGCTCAAGAGGTAGGGGAATGACAAAAAAGTGCCAAGTTTGCCTCAAAAAAGCCCGGGTACACGCTACTCCTCAGTTCGGGCATGGAAGTTTTTCATGGCCCACGCCCGGCAGTCACCTTACTGCGCAAAAATACTTTTTTCGGTCGCCACTTTGTTCCAGCGCGTGTATTCAGCAACCAGACGCGCCTTCATTTTTTCCGGAGACTGGTACACGGCCAAAGCGCCGACTTTCTCGATACGGTCTTTCGTATCTTTTTCACTCAAAATACGCTTGAGCTCGGTGTCCAGCCGTGTGATCACCGCCGCTGGCGTGCCGTTTGGAACAATCAGGCCACTCCAGGAGCTGGATTTAAAGCCCTTAAAACCCTGTTCGGATATTGATTTCACTGCAGGCAAAAACGTTTTTGCGTCAGGAGAGCCGAGTGCTATTGCCTTCAACCGCCCCGACTGTATGTGCGGCATGGCAGCGATCAAGTCTGCATACATCACAGAGATCTGCCCACCCAGCAGGTCTGTGATCGCCGGCGCGCTTCCTTTGTAAGGGATGTGCTCCATTTTGAAACCGCCCAGATCCTTGAGCTGCTCCATGGAAAGATGGCCAATACTTCCGGTGCCCGGGCTGGAGTAATTAATGTCTTTGGTTTTGGCTACCGCAATGAGCTGCTGCAGATTCTCAACGCCAGGCAGCTTTTCGGGATTGATGACGATGACGTAGGGCAGGTCGTAGACCGTAGACACGCACGTAAAATCTTTGCGCGAATCGTACAAATTATTTTTGTAAATAATCGGTGCAATGAGCGCCGGCATGCCGAACATGGAAATGGTATATCCATCAGCAGGCGACTTGATCAAGGCGTCAGTGCCAATCGAACCCGAAGCGCCTGGTTTATTTTCGACAATGACTTGCTGGCCAAGTCGAGAAGATAATTTTTGCGCAATCAGGCGCGCGATCGTGTCAGTAGGGCCGCCCGCAGGAAAAGCCACCACCATACGCACCACTTTATCGGGCCATTGTGCCGCTTGTGCAGAAAAAGTCGCCATCGTCAATGCCGTAACAGCGCTGGCTGCAATTATTTTTCTGCGTGAAAAAATAACTTTGTTTGTCATGATTAATACCTTTCAATTAAATAACGTGGCGTGCGCCTCAGTTTATTAATGCGGGTTTCATTTGTCGAAAGAAATTTCCGGATGATTTCGACTGTGTGCCCATCCGGGAACGAATAGGTATGTCACGCGCAGCCGGCTCAATTTTGATCCAGAAAGTGGAAGGTAAGGGTACTGGCTCCCGTCAACCCATACCAGTCCGAAGGCAAACCACCGGTTGAACGCTGCGCTTAAGTGAAGCCGTGACTGGTTTTTAAAAACGACGTTTAAGAAAGCGTGGCTGGCGAGGTAAGCCGTGTTCGTTAGCACCCCGCTCCAGCACTTGTAGATTCAGCCCAGGAATTCTTCGATCAGCCGGGCCAGTTGTTCGGGCTGATCATGGTGCAGCATGTGGCCCGCATCTTGCACCACGGCCACTCGTACATCGGGCACCTGCTGGAGCCGCTCGTGGTATTCATCCAGCGAATACTTGCCTTTCCACCACAGCCCCATCGAGTCGCCAGACGCTTCGACGGCCAGTACGGGTGCGCTGATGCAGCGGTAGATTTCCTGCACTTCGTCGACCCGGTAGAGCTGCGAATTGATAATTTTGTGCGCCGGATTGCCCAGGATTTTCCACTCGCCGGATGCATCGGGCCGCGCCCAGTGGCCGGCCAGCCACTGCGCCTTGTCCGGTGTGAGCCGGGGGTTGGTTTTCATCAGGCGCTGGGCCACGCCGTCCACGCTGGCATAGCCCTTGAGCGCCAGTTCGCCGCGCGCTAAGCTTTTAATCCCGTCCATCCATTGCGCCATACGGCCAGGTGCCTGGCTGGGCCGGGTGGCGGGCAGGCCAAAGCCTTCCAGATTGACCAGTTTGCGGATGCGCGCCGGCCGCACGCCGGCATACATCATGGCGACATTGCCGCCCATGCTGTGGCCCACCAGGTCCACCGCTTGATTAGGTGCGAAATGGTCGAGCAAAAGGTCGAGGTCGGCCAGGTAATCGGCATGCCAATAGCTGTCGGCCTGGTAGCCCGATGGCGTCAGGCCGGTTTGCCCGAAGCCGCGCCAGTCGGGCGCCAGGATGGCGCGGCCGGCAACAAACGCTTCAGAAAAAGCGTCCACCATGAACTGGTAAGACGCGGCCACATCCATCCAGCCATGCACCAGCACCAAGGGCGGCAAGGTGGAGCCGGTCTGGCCGTTCCAGATTTGAACGTGGTAGTCGAGTCCGCGTATTGGGACAAACTCGCTGCGAAAGGGTCGGTTTTCTTTGTACATTGGATGCACATCATAAGGAGACACGCGTTGAAACACAGTCAAGACAGCGACAAGCCCGACAGCCAGCCGCCAAGCCACCAGCCGGATCCGCATGCGCAAATACAGCGCAAATTTCGTTGGCAAGTCGATGAATTTTTCAACATCGCAGAGGTTTGCTGCCGCCGTTGGGCAAGGCAGTCTGAAACAGACAATGCTCCTGAAAGAATAGCTGTCCGTGTCCACCAGGCATGCACAGAAGCCCTGTTTCATACTTATTCTGAGCTGCAGCAGGCCGCTGACGCCCTCAGCCATGTGCTGGCCGGTCTGGGCGTGCAGCGCGGCGACCGGGTGGCCATCGTCATGCCGCAGCGGTTTGAAACTGCCGTGGCGTTCATGGCCGTGTTCCAGATGGGCGCGGTCGCCATGCCGCTGTCGATGCTGTTCGGCCCGGAGGCGCTGGCGTTCCGGCTGCAGGACAGCGAAACGGTGGTGGCGATTTGCGACGAGAGTTCCATCGCCAGCGTCAATTCCGTCCGGGCCGCGTGTCCGGCCTTGCGCAGCGTGGTGGCGGCCGGGCAAGCCGCAGGGCAGGGCGATGTGGATTACGCCGCCGCCGTGGCCGCACATCAGCGCGCCTTTACCGCCGTCAAAACCCGCTCTGAAGAAGCCGCCGTGCTGATCTACACCAGCGGCACCACGGGCCAGCCCAAAGGCGCGCTGATTCCGCACCGCGCGCTGATCGGCAACCTGCCGGGCTTTGTCTGCAGCCAGAACTGGTTTGGCTTTGACGGCGTTGACGGCGCCAACAACCCAACGTCCGGAGCCGTTTTCTGGAGTCCGGCCGATTGGGCCTGGACTGGCGGGCTGATGGATGCGCTGCTGCCGACGTTGTATTTTGGCCGGCCAATTGTGGCCTTCAATGGCCGCTTCAGCCCTGAACTTGCTTTCAGCCTGATGCAGGCGCATGGCGTGACGCACAGCTTTTTGTTCCCGACGGCACTCAAGGCCATGATGAAGGCCTACCCGCGTCCGCGCGAGCAGTTCAGCCTGCAACTGCAAGGTTTGATGAGCGCCGGCGAGGCCGTGGGCGACGCGGTGTTTGACTACTGCCGCACGCAGCTCGGCGTGGTTGTCAACGAAATGTTTGGCCAGACTGAAATCAACTATGTGGTGGGCAACTGTGCGATGAACCTGGGCGCTGTCAATCCGGCAGTGCCAGCCCCGCCGGCCTTGCCAGGCAAATCTGGCGCGCAGGGCGTCGCCGTCTACCCGATCGCCAGCCTGGGCGAGCCCTGCGGCTGGCCCGCCAAACCCGGCAGCATGGGCAAGGCCTACCCCGGCCACCGGGTTGCGGTGCTGGACGACGAAGGCCATGAATGCGCCGTGGGCGTGCCTGGCGATGTGTCGGTCAACCGCTTTGACATTCACGGCGACCCGGACCCGATCTTTTTTCTGGGCTACTGGAACAACGACGCCGCCACCCGCGCCAAGTTCACGGGCGACTGGTGCCGCACCGGCGACCTGGCGCGGGTCGATGCCGACGGCTACCTTTGGTACGAAGGCCGGGCCGACGATGTGTTCAAGGCCGCCGGCTACCGCATCGGCCCCGGCGAAATCGAGAACTGCCTGGTCAAGCACCCGGCGGTTGCCAATGCCGCCGTCGTGCCCAAGCCCGACAAAGAGCGCGGCGCGGTGGTCAAGGCGTATGTGGTGCTCAGTCCTGAATTGATAGCTGCCCGCGCAGATGCAGCAAGCGCTGGAGCCGGATTTGATAAAAAACTGGTGGCAGAACTGCAGGCCCACGTCAAAAAGCTGCTCGCGCCGTATGAATACCCCAAGGAAATCGAATTCATCGACGCGCTGCCGATGACGACCACCGGCAAGGTGCAGCGCCGCGTGCTGCGACTGCAGGAAGAAGCGCGCTTCAAAAACGGCTGAATGCCCCGCCATCGGCCAGGCGCGGTGCGAACAAGCACAAAAAAAGCACCCGAAGGTGCTTTTTAATTCAAGTCGCCAAGGCTTGATTAACGGGCTGAAGGCTCAGCCACGTAGATTTCAACACGGCGGTTCTTCGAGCGGCCTTGCGCGCTGCTGTTGTCGGCCACCGGCTCGCGTGAACCCCGGCCATCGGTGGCAATGCGCTGGGCAGCGACACCCCGGCCTACCAGATAGTCGCGCGCTGCATTGGCACGGTCAACGGACAGCGGGTTGTTGATGGCGTCAGAGCCTGTGTTGTCGGTATGGCCGATGATGGCCACGGTGGTGATCGGGTTCTGGTTCAGGCTGGTCGCGAAATTCGTCAGCACGTGCGCAAAGTTGGACTTGATGGCCGACTGGCCCACGTCAAACGAAACGTCGCTCGGAATGTCGAGCTTCAGGCGGTTGTCCTGGGTCTGGCTGACTGCCACGCCGGTGCCGGCAGTGGCGCGTTCCATGGCGACCTTCTGGTCCTGCATCTTTTTAGACCAGATATAGCCACCGCCCGCACCCAGCGCACCGCCCAACACCGCGCCCTGTGCCGCTCCTTTAGAGCCGCCTGTCGCCGCACCGAGCAGGGCACCCAGGCCCGCGCCGATACCGGCACCTTGGGCTGAACCGCGCTGGGTTTCATTCATGTTGGCGCAGCCTGACAGGCCGGCAATCGCCAGTGAAGCAGCAGTAATGGTGGCGATGAATACTTTTTTCATGGGGAACTCCTCAAGGTGTTTGATCTGAAATTGAAGGCGCATCACAGCGCCTGTGACGGAATACTAAACAATTCATACGTGCGAAGTTGTAAGACAAAGGCGCGACTCCTCAGGTGGGCAGGCTTCGTTTGCAACCTTTAAACTCGTCGTTTTTATCGCGTGTCGGCAAGCGCTTTGCCCGGCTGTCATTTCTTATTGATCCACTGGAAATTTCATGAATAAAGTTCAACTCGGCGCCAGTGACCTGCACGTAACACCGGTTTGCCTGGGCACCATGACCTTTGGCGAACAGGTCGATGAAGCCACTTCCCACGCCATCCTGAACCGCTCGGTGGAGCGTGGTGTCAATTTTCTGGATACGGCTGAAATGTATGCCGTGCCGGCGCGCGCCGAAACCTTTGGCGCGACCGAGCAGATCATCGGCCACTGGTTTGCCAACCATCCCGGCATGCGGCAAAAGCTGGTGCTTGCCACCAAGGTCGCTGGCCCGTCGCGCGGCATGCCCTGGATTCGGGAAGGCACGGGCCTGACGGCGCAAGACATCCAGGCGTCCTGCGATGCCAGCCTGACACGCCTGCAGACCGATGTGATTGACCTCTACCAGATTCACTGGCCCGAGCGCAACACGCCGGTGTTTGGCGCGATGTACTACGAACCCGCCAAAGAGCGCACTACCACGTCCATTCATGAGCAGCTTGACGCACTGGGCCGGCTGGTCAAGCAGGGAAAAGTGCGCTACATCGGCCTGTCCAACGAAACACCGTACGGCGTGCATGAGTTTGTTCGTCTTGCCGAGCAGCACGGCCTGCCGCGCGTGGCGACGGTGCAAAACCCGTACTGCCTGGTCAACCGCACCGTAGAAAACGGCCTGGACGAAACCATGCACCGCCTGGGCGTGTCACTGCTGGCCTATTCGCCGCTGGGTTTTGGCCTGCTGACCGGCAAGTACGACGCCAGCGGCCTTGAAGGCCCGGATGCGCCGAAAGAAGGGCGCATCGCCCGTTACGAGTCAGTCCGCAAGCAGCGCTGGGGCCGTCCCGATGCGCTGGCTGCCGCACGGCGCTACAACCAGCTGGCGCAGGGCAACGGCTTGACGCCTACGCAGCTGGCGCTGGCGTTTTGCTACACCAAGTGGCAAGTCGCCAGCACCATCATCGGCGTGACTTCGGTGGCGCAGCTGGACGAAGACCTGGACGCCTGGGGCACGACGCTGAGCGCTGAAATGCTGGCAGACATTGACCAGATTCGCTGGGAAGCGCGCGACACGGCGCTGTAAAAGCCGCATCTTTTCGGACTTTTTCTGGTAATAACCATGGCTAAAAAAGACCATGCGTCCGAGACGCCGGCCACGCAATTACTCAAGGCGCACCAGGTCGCCTTTACCGAGCACCTCTACGATTACGTTGAGCATGGCGGTGCCCAGCACAGCGCGCAGGTGCTGGGGTTTGACCCGTTCACCGTCGTCAAGACGCTGGTGATGCAAGACCAGGACGCTAAACCGCTGCTGGTGCTGATGCACGGCAACCGCAAGGTCTCGACCAAAAGCCTGGCGCGCCAGATGGGTGCCAAGTCGGTTGAACCCTGCAAGCCCGAAGTCGCCAACCGGCACAGTGGTTACCTGGTTGGGGGTACTTCGCCTTTTGGCACGCGCAAAGCCATGCCGGTGTACATCGAAGAAAGCATCCTGGGGCTGCCCGAGATTGCCATCAACGGCGGGCGGCGCGGCTACCTGGTGCGCCTCGACCCGCAGGCGTGTGTTGCGCTGCTGGGGGCAAAACCGGTGCAGTGCGCGCTGGCTGAATAACCACTACAAGGAAACCTGACTTTGAACTACGCCTACTTTTTGGGTGCGACGCTGCTGGCTTATCTGCTGGGCTCGCTGTCATTTGCCGTCATCGTCAGCCGCCTGTCCGGCTTGAATGACCCGCGCAGCTACGGCAGCAAAAACCCCGGTGCCACCAACGTGCTGCGTTCGGGCAACAAGGGTGCGGCCATTGCGACGCTGCTGCTGGACGGCCTGAAAGGCTGGTTGCCGGTGGTGCTGGTCAAGTGGTTCGGGGCTGACTATGGCCTGGGTGACGGCGCGGTGGCGGCGGTGGCGCTGGCTGCATTTATTGGCCATTTGTACCCGGTGTTTTTCCAGTTCAAGGGCGGCAAGGGCGTGGCCACGGCGGCTGGCGTGGTGCTGGGCATCCACTGGGTGCTGGGCGTGGCGACGCTGGCAACGTTTGCCATCGTGGTGTTTTTCTCGCGCTATGTGTCGCTGGCCTCCATCGCCGCCGCCGTGTTTGCGCCCTTTTTCTATTTGCTGGGCGACCGCGCCGTCTGGAATGTCGACACCACTATCGTGCTGGCGTTGGTGGCGATTGGCGCACTGTTGGTGTATCGCCACCGCGAGAACATCAGCAAGCTGCTCAAGGGAACCGAATCCAGACTCGGCGCTTCAAAACCCCCGGTCAAGAAAGCCCGGCAACACCCCGGCAAAAAAACAGGTCAGTAACGCTTGTCCAGCGTCATCTGCTGGTTGTCGCGTTTCATCTGAAAGCGCGTCAAAAAACTGTTGCCCAGCAGTATGTGGGGCATGGGCTGGGGGGTGACCACGGCCTCAACGTCAAACACCTCGACATCGCCAACGCGCACCGAATTGAGCCGGATACGGTAAGCCTGAATCGCGCCATTGGCCGTGGACATCAGCACCGGCTGGCCGGTTTTGTAGGCAACGCCTGCGCGTTCGGCGTCCGCCACGCTCATGGCAACGACCGTCGCGCCGGTATCGACCATGAATTGCACGGCGCGCCCATTGATTTGTCCGGCGGTCATGAAATGGCCGCCGCTGCTCTCGGTCAAAACGATGCGCGTGCCGCGTCCGCTGGCCGCCGCATTGCCGCCGATGCTGACCGGGGCTTGCCCGACCCGCAGCGTCAGGCGCTTGCCGGACTGCTCAATGACCGCCTGGTCGCCTGAAGTGGAAATCACCTTGACGCCCTGGTGCGATTCGCCTGCAGCGACGGTTTTGGGCGCTGTGCCATTGACGATGAGCAGCACCTTGCTACCCAGCATGCCGGCCAGTGCAACATTTTCAGTCTGTGCGACAGCCGGAAGACACGTCAGCATCGTCAGCATCAAGGCGGCGAAAAAGCGCACGGAGTTCAATGCAAGCAGGGGCCACGGAACCGGCTTCGCCGGATCGCAGGCGCAGTGGCCCCCTCGGGGGCAGTGCAGTACGCGAAGCGACAAGCGTCGGGGCGCATTCAATCTCTGAAGTTGTCAAAACTCAGCGGCAAATCCTTGATCTCGGCGCGAATCAAGGCCATGGCGGCTTGCAGGTCGTCGCGCTTGGCACCCGTCACGCGCACCTTGCCCTCCTGAATCGCCGCCTGCACTTTCATCTTGTTGCCCTTGATGAGCTGCTGGATTTTCTTGGCCTCTTCGGTTTCGATGCCGTCGCGCACCTTGGTGACTTGCTTGACCTTGTCGCCGCCGATTTTTTCGACCTTGCCGATATCCAGAAAACGCACGTCAACGCCGGACTTGGTCAGCTTGTTGCGCAAGATGTCGTGAATCTGCTCGATCTGGAAATCGCCATCGCCAATCAGGATGATTTCCTTGTCTTTTTCCTTCAGCTCGACCGAAGCGGCCGTGCCCTTGAAGTCAAAGCGCGTGCCGATTTCCTTGGCGGTGTTTTCTACCGCGTTTTTGACCTTGACCAGGTCGGTTTCAAGAACAGTGTCGAATGAAGGCATGGTGTGGGTTTCCTGAAAAAAAAGGGGTGCCGCATGGGTGAGACAATCCCGGAATGTTAGTCGAGAAAAACGCTCCCCTCCAGTCTTGCAACACCTTTGGCATCGTTGCCAAGGCGCTCCATCTTGTGCGCCTCAAGAGCGAAGCCGATATTTACGCCGTCCTGCAAGACCCGGCCTGGCAAGCTGCGCCCAAATTCGTGCTCGGCGGCGGCAGCAACATCGTGCTGACTGGCGATGTCAAACCGCTGGTGCTCAAGGTCGAGATCATGGGCAAGCGCCTGGCCGGTGAAACGCCCAAGGCCTGGATTATTGAAGCCGGTGCCGGCGAAAACTGGCACGACCTGGTCACTTGGACGCTGCAAAACGGCTACCCCGGCCTGGAAAACCTGGCGCTGATTCCGGGCACCGTCGGGGCTTCGCCGGTGCAGAACATCGGCGCTTATGGCGTCGAGCTGCAAGACCGCTTCGACTCGCTCGACGCGGTGGATTTGACGACCGGCCAAGCCTTCACCCTGAACGCCGCGCAATGCGCGTTCGGCTACCGCGATTCGGTCTTCAAGCACGCCAGCCAGCCCGGCGAAGCGTCGGGCGCGCAAGCGCTGGGCCTGAAAGACCGGGCAATCATCACCCGCGTGCGTTTTGCGCTGCCCAAAGCCTGGAAACCCGTGCTGGGTTACGCAGATATTGATAAAAAGCAGCGCCAGTGCAATGTGGACGTGCCCACCGCGCTACAAATTTATGAGTGGGTGTGCGAGGTTCGCCGCGCCAAGTTGCCCGACTGGAAAGTCATCGGCAACGCCGGCAGCTTCTTCAAGAACCCGACCGTCTCGCCCGAGCAATGCGAAGACATCATCCAGCGCGACCCGAAAATCGTGCACTACCAGCTGGCCGACGGCTCGGTCAAGCTCGCCGCCGGCTGGCTGATTGACGCTTGCGGCTGGAAAGGCAAGTCGATTGGCAACGCCGGCGTTTATGACAAGCAGGCGCTGGTGCTGGTCAACCGGGGCGGCAGCGCCAACCCGGTCACCGGCGGCGAAGTCATGACGCTGGCCAAAGCCATCCAGACCAGCGTGTACGAGCGCTTTGGCTTGCGGCTGGAGCCCGAGCCCGTCGTGGTCTAGCCATGCCGCGCTTTGGCAAGGTGTACACCGGGCCTGAGATGCCGCTTTGGCGGCGGCTGGTGCTGCGGCATTCGGCCTCGTTTGCTGCCCGCGTGGCCTTTGCCTGGGTGGCGCTTTGGGTAGTCGGCATCGTCGTCGGCTGGCGTCCGCCGGTTGGCGTGATGAGCGCCGTGTTCACGCTTTTTGCCGCCATGCTGGTGCTGGGAATCTGGGCTTCGCGCGAGCGCGAACGCATGGTGCGCACGGTGCCGCTGCCGCATTTTTTAAAGCGCAAGCTGCTCACCACGTATCCGCACTTGAGCGCCAAGGACGCCGAACTGGTCGAGCGCGGCTTGCGCCAGTTTTTTCTGGCCTGCCAGCGCAGCCGCAAACAGTTTGTGGCCATGCCCTCAAAGGTGGTGGACAGCATGTGGCATGAATTTATCCTGCACACCAGCGCTTACCGCGAATGGTGCGAATTGGTGGTGGGCCGCTTTATTGACCATGTGCCGGCTGAAGTGCTCGGCAAAAATGCGAAGGCCAATGACGGCTTGCGCCGCGCCTGGTACTGGGCTTGCCGCGAAGAAGCCATCCTGCCGCGCCAACCGAGCCGGCTGCCACTGTTGTTTGCGCTGGACGCCAAGCTGGCCATAGAAAACGGCTTTGCCTACCAGCCCGATTGCCGGGGTCTGGCGCTTGGCAGCAACCCGGGCGGGGTGTACTGCGGAGAGAGCTTTTCAGACGGCAGCTACAGCGGCGACGCGGACGGTTTTGGCGGCTCGGAAGGTTCTGACTCCAGCGGCGGAGATGACAGCAGCTCCGGCAGTGACGGCGGAAGCTGCGGGGGTGGTGGCTGCAGCGGCGGGGGCGATTAAGCGGTGTTTTTCATCATCGCTATGAAAAACAGAGCTGCTTGCGCACGTACAGCATGCGCTACAGCCCTGTTTTACTGAAAATTCCTGATTTTCATGCCACTTTCACCCCATAGTGAGCGGTGTGGCTTGCCAAGCCATGCGAGGCCGAGGCTTCGCATGGCCCGTGACACACCCTAAAGCCTGGCGGGCAGGCTCAAGGGCAAGCGGGATAGTTCGCCTGGTAACCAGCGCGTACTGCGGGCGCGGTGTAGTCCTCTGTGCTGGGGGTGTTTTTAGTGAACTTGCAGCCATAGCTGGCTGCGCCGACGGTGGCGGCGGTTGTTACGTCATCGCCTGCGGGTTTCGGACCGCCGGCCTCCCACTTGACCATGTCGTCAAAAGCCGTGGTGGCCTCGGCGGCAGTGAAAGCGCAGTGCCCGACATCCCGCACCGCCCGCTGCACCAGCCATTTGTCGGTGCCTTTGGCCTTGGCGCGGTCGAAATACACCTGCTCCATCTTGAACGGCACGAACAGGTCGCCCAGCGTGTGCAGCGTCACGACCGGCACGTTGAAGTCGCCACTGGTCAGCGGAATCCAGCGCAGGCCATCGCGACGCAGGCGGTTGGCGTCTAGCGTCGGCTGGATCTTGAAAGCGCTGGCGTTGAAGGCGGTGTCAGCCGCCGTGATGCTGGTGCTGGACGCATCGACCTTGTAGAACAGCTGGGTCGTGTCCAGAACGTTTTGCGTCAGGATGCCGTTGATGGTGCCGTCGCCGCCCAGCGAAGACCAGATATTGTTCTGGTTCGATGGATTGGCCCAACCTTCGGCGTAGAAGGGGCGTGCGCCGCCGCTCAGGTTCATCACGACATTCTTGAGCTTGTCGCCCTGCGCGTTGGACTGGGTTGGGTAGCTGCTCCACAGTGCCGACTGGATGGTAGGCACCAGTGCCGCAAAATCAGTGACCGGGAACTTGGTGATTGGCACACCGGCAAGCTGCTGCGCCGCCACCTGGTAGCCAGCAAAGTAATTGAACAGTTCGGTGTCGCCGACCACGCCGCACATCGGAACAGCACCTGCGTATTTCACTTTGTTGACGGCAGTCATCTGCGCTTCTGCCTCGATGGCTGCAGCGGTGATCTGGCCGCCCATCGAGACGCCGGTAATGAAGATCTTGGACGGCGCTGGCAGCGTGCGTCCCTTGGCGGCCGCAATGGCGCTGAAATTGAGCGCCAGCGCATTGGTGTCTTCAACGCCGGCGCGCACGTCGTAGTAGTTTTTGGAATAACTCGACGCTGCCCACGCATAGCCGTTGTCCAGCAGATAGCGCCGCATGATGGGGGTATCGACTGTCAGGCTGGCGCCGGTGCCCCGGTAGCCATGCGCCCACATCACCAGTTTGCCGTTCCAGCCGGTCTTGGGGACTTCAATGCGGTAGGCCGCGCCGCCCAGCGTGCCAGTCCAGCGGTCGGTGGCCACCGCGCTGTTGGGCAAGGCGGCAAACGTGGCCTCGGCGAGTGGCGTGTACACACGTGCGTCCTGCACGCGGCTGGGTTCCGGCACGACGGGCTGGGGGCCATCGTCGCCACCGCCGCAGGCAGCCAGTGAGGCCAAGGCAAGAGTAGCCAGGGCAGGGCGAAAAATCCTGAAATGACGTGGGTTCATTAATGTCTCCGGTTTGTAGGGCTGCAGTCGCAGCTGTTGAAGTCCGACAGCAGCTTATGCCTGCGCCCAAAGCCATTCATGTCGCTCAGGAGACATAAATGGGACCGGATATACCCTGATAAGCCCTCGGGAGAATTGGCGCTTTTGGGAAGCCGGATTCAGTACCCTAAGGGTTGGTTCAATTCGTCGGCTTTGACCGACGGTGCCCTCAGACGCTTCTGACCTCGCTCAGTAAATCAGGGTGACGATCCAAAAGCTTGAACAGCTTGACCAATGCAAGCGGAGGTTTGGTCTTGCCGTTTTCGTAGCGCGAAAACGCATTGATGCCGCCGCCGAAGATTTCAGCGGCCTCGCGCTGGCCGAGATGAAGCTTTTTGCGCACGCTGACGATGAAAGCCGGGTCGACGATGGCCGCATTCACCTGCTTGTTGAAGGCCTGCATCTCGCGCATGACGCGCTCGGTTTCAGGCATATCGGTGATGGACTCATCGCACGCAGGGCAAAAATCGGCAGTCACCGCAGGAATCGTGGTCGTTTCGCCCTTGTAGGTGTAGGGCAGGTCGCGGGTGTCGTGAATCAGTTCGGCCGCGCCGCAAACAGGACATTTCATGGTCATAACTCCTTGAAGGAAACAATCAGCACGTCATCAATGACCGTCAGCTTTAGGTACACGTCGCCCGCTGGTGTGCTTGGGCGGTAAACGTCCTGCCATACCGTGTGATCGGCATGGGTGGTCATGCTCTTGTAAAAGTCTGCTGGCGTGAGTGCTATCAACACAACCAGCATGTCGGAGAGTTCCAACTCCATCGCAGTAGCGCCCAGCCTGGCTGAGCGGGTTAGGTATCACTGTTCGTGACGCATACATGCACCTTAACGATGCCCGCAGCCTGCCACGCACCCGACCTAAACTCTGGACGTGATCGGAGGTTGCCCATAACGTTGGAGTTCTCCGAGAATCTCGACGCATTCCAAGGACGGTGATCAATCCGACCATTGCCGTAATGAATGACAATTTCCGCTTTTCGGGAAGTCAGCAACCTCCGTTTGAATTCGACCGACGACGATGGATCTAAAACGATTGGCAGCATGCTTAACGTGCTTTCCAGTGCGGTCAGGGGTTTCGCACTTGTGACCATAGGTTTGTTGGACACAGCAGGCTGGTGTCCAGAGTCGTACTTCGAGTGGCACCGGCGACACAAAATTAGGATGGCTTTCTCGACCGGATCATGTTCCCTTCGGAAGTCCGTCTCGAATTTCTCAAGGTCAACTATGACGACATGCGCCGACGAATTTGCCGCCATCAAGATGTCGATGATCTGGTTGCGATCTCTACCTCGAATGTGAGCTGCCTCCAGATCATCCGCGACCCCGCAGTGTTCACAAGCAGCGACAGTAGCTTTGTGTTTCTTGGTGATCATCTGCACAAGGTTGCGCAGGCGAGGGCCAATGTAGCGCTTGAACTCTGTGTTGGTTCCAGTGAAATATGACACTGCTTTTTCCTCGTCTGTGATCCCTGATGCCACATCTTCCGAAAAAGCGTGGGAGATGTGGCTCCCGGACGTATGAATATTTACTGCAAATTCAATAGCACACTGCGCCCGTCCCACAAGCGCCCATGCCAAACCCCCCCCTTATTCGCTCTTGCTACCTGTCAAATTCAGCAAATCCCCGCCCGTGCCCAGTGACAGCACACCGCTCTTGGCATAAATGCCCAGCTTGGCGCGGGTGTCGGTGATGTCCAGGTTGCGCATCGTCAGCTGGCCGATGCGGTCTAGTGGTGTGAACGCGCCTTCGACTTTTTCCATGCTCAGCCGCTCGGGCTGGTAGGTCAGGTTGCTTGACTCGGTGTTCAGGATGGAATAGTCGTTGCCACGGCGCAGCTCGATGGTCACTTCGCCGGTGATGACGCTGGCCACCCAGCGCTGGGCGGTTTCGCGCAGCATGATGGCTTGCGAGTCAAACCAGCGGCCCTGGTACAGCAGTCGGCCCAGGCGGCGGCCGCTGTCGCGGTATTGCTCGATGGTGTCCTCGTTGTGGATGCCGGTGACCAGCCGTTCGTAGGCGATGAACAGCAGCGCCAGGCCGGGGGCTTCGTAGATGCCACGGCTTTTCGCTTCGATGATGCGGTTTTCGATCTGGTCGCTCATGCCCAGGCCGTGACGGCCGCCGATGCGGTTGGCTTCCAGGATCAGCTCGACCAAGTCGGTGTATTCGACGCCGTTCAGTGCGACGGGGCGGCCTTCTTCAAAGCGTACGGTGACTTCTTCGCGCTTGACTTCGACTTCGTCTTTCCAGAACGCCACGCCCATGATGGGGTTGACGATCTTCATGCCGCTGGAGAGGAATTCGAGGTCTTTGGCTTCGTGCGTCGCGCCCAGCATGTTGGAGTCGGTCGAATAGGCTTTTTCGGAGGACATCTTGTAGCCAAAACCGGCTTGCGTCATGAATTCGGACATTTCAGCACGGCCGCCCAGCTCGTCGATGAACAACTGGTCCAGCCACGGCTTGTAGATTTTCAGTGACGGGTTGGTCAGCAGGCCGTAGCGGTAAAAGCGCTCAATGTCGTTGCCCTTGTAGGTCGAGCCGTCGCCCCAGATGTTGACGTCGTCTTCTTTCATGGCGGCCACCAGCATCGTGCCGGTCACGGCGCGGCCCAGTGGCGTGGTGTTGAAGTAGGTGACGCCGGCGGTGGTGATGTGAAAGGCACCGGCTTGCAGCGCGGCCAGGCCTTCGGCGGCGAGTTGCTGGCGGCAATCGATCAGCCGGGCTTTTTCAGCGCCGTACTGCATCGCCTTGCGCGGGATTTCTTCGTAATCGGGCTCGTCGGGCTGGCCGAGGTTGGCGGTGTAGGCATAGGGAATCGCGCCCTTGAGCTTCATCCAGTGCAGTGCGGCGCTGGTGTCAAGTCCGCCGGAAAAAGCAATGCCGACTTTTTGGCCGGCGGGAAGGTTTTGAAGAATGGTGGCCATGAATAGAGGTGTTTCTGCAGGGTTATCGGGCGGGTGTGGATCAGGCGTACTGGCAAAGGTAGTGGTAGGCATCAAAGCCCGGTGCCACGCGGATGTCGAACTTTGAATGGGCAGGCACGCTGAAGGATTCGCCAGCGGATGACAGCACCCATGCATCAGTGCCGGCCAGCTTGTATTCGCAGGCGCCGCCCACGCATTCCATGATTTCGGCCACGCCGGTGTTGAAGGTCAAGGTGGCCGGCAGAATCACGCCGACCGACTGTTTGCGGCCGTCTGCCAGCGTGAAGCCGTGGCTGATGCATTTGCCGTCAAAGTAGACGTTGGCCTGGGTGGTGATGCTGACGTTGTCGATTTTTTCGGTAGTCATGAGGGGGTTTGTTAGGGGATAAACGCTGCACGGGGCAGGCGGGGCAATCAGCGTTTGATTTTAGGGCAGCCTGCAGGCGGCACCGCTGCCGAATGAATCCAATGCGGTATGGGGCGCGTATCCATATTGCTGGACAATGACGTCCATGAAACCAGAAAGCCCGGATAGCCAATTGATCGCACTCCTTGACCGCATCGCGCTGGCCGATGAATCGGCCCTCAAAGAGCTGTACGCGTTGACGTCGTCCAAGCTCTACGGCGTGGCGGTGCGCGTGGTCACCAACCGCGAATGGGCGGAGGACGTGTTGCAGGAGGCGTATCTGAACATCTGGAAGATTGCCGGGTCGTACAAGGCGTCGCTGTCGCCGCCGATGGCCTGGATGGGTTTGCTGGTGCGCAGCCGGGGGCTGGATTTCTTGCGCCGCCGGGCGTCTGACCGGGCCGATCGGGTGCAGGAGCTGGACGACGTGATTTCAGACACGGTGGCCGGCGACTCGCCCAATCCGATGGACACCACGCAAGCCAGCGAACAGGCCTGGGCGCTGCACCAGTGCCTGAGCCAGCTGGAAAACAAACAGCGCGAAGTGGTCAGCCTGGCCTATTTGCGCGACCTGAGCCACAGCGAACTGGCCGAGCAGCTCAAGCTGCCGCTGGGAACGGTGAAAACCTGGATTCGCCGGGGTCTGGAGCAATTGCGCGGCTGCATGGGGAGGTTCGCATGAATGTTGCCCCCACGCTGCCCACTTCGCGGGGTTCGCTGCGCCCCGAGGGGGCCGCTGCGCCTGCGGCCTGGCAAAGCCAGTTGCGCGGCTCCTGCTGGTGGCGGATTCGCAGCCCCGCGCTGCCCGCTTCGTTTTTTGACCCCACATTTGCCGCTACGTCCCGTGCGTTTTTCTGGACAGTTTCATGAATATTCATAAAAATCCCGCGCTGATTGACCAGCTGGGCGCAAGTTATGCGCTGGGCACTTTGCGCGGCGGTGCGCGTCGGCGCTTTGAAACCCTGGCGCGTGACAACGCCACGCTGCGCGCTGCGGCGCTGATCTGGCAAGGCCGGCTGGCGTCGGTGGCCGAGTTGCAGCCTGAAGTCGCGCCCAGCCCGGCGGTCTGGAAGCGGATTGAAAACCTCGTCAATGCCGAAAAGCAGGCGCATGCCATGCAGGCCGCGCGCAACGTGCCGGTGGCGCCAGCGCCTGCGGTCGGCTGGTGGGCCAGTCTGGGCTTGTGGCGCGGCGCGACGGCGGCAGGCGCTTTTGCGGCGGTGATTGCGGTCGTGACCGGCCTGAATTTCAATACCCAGCTGAACGGCCAGGTTCAGGAGTTGAGTGCCAAACTGGCGTCCACGCCGGCGATTGAATATGTCGCCGTGCTGGCAGACGACAAGGCGTCGGCCTCGATGCTGGTGACGTTTGATCCCAACACCAAAAAACTCATGCTCAAGCGGGTCGGAGACTTCCGCGAGCAGCCTGACAAGTCGCTCGAACTCTGGGCCTTGCCGCCCGGTGCGCCGGCCAAGTCGCTGGGCGTGTTGAGTGGTGACGCCGTGGTGCAGCTGACGGCAGCAAGCACCGATATTCAGCGCTCGCCTGCGCTGGCCATCACGCTGGAGCCCAAGGGCGGTGTTCCGCCCGGCACGGCGGCGACGGGGCCTATCCTGTTCAAGGGTGCGTTGATCAAGACGGAGATGTAGCCGGGCGGCGGCCAAAACCCGGCTATTCCACAAAAAAAGGGCGTTTTGAAAACGCCCTTTTTTATGCTTGACGCCAACCCGCGTTAACGGCGATGGTGGCCGCCACCAAAGCCCCGGCTGTAGCCAAAGTTCAGCGACAAACCGACGGGCGAGGAATAGGGCGCGTAGTAGGGACGTGAGTAATAAGGCGCGTAGTAAGGCCGGGGGTAATAAGCCGGGTAGTACACCGGCGCTGGCATGGGCTGCACATAAACCGGCTGCTGCACCGGCGCGGGCTGGTAAGCAGGCTGGTAAGCAGGCTGGTAGGTGGGCGGGTAGTAGGTGGGCTGCGCAGCGACCGGCGCGGGCTGGTAGTAGGGTTGCTGCGGCTCGATGGGCGCTGACTGGAAAGGCTGCACCGACTGCGACGCAGGCATGGCGCCCACCGGCGTCATATTCAAGCGCACATACAAACCCGGGTCGTTGGCCATTTGCGTCGTGTACTGCGTGCCCTGGTATTCATACACCACGTTGTAATAACTGGCGCGGTTTTCGTAATACGTCTGGGTGCTGCATTGCTGGACGTTTTGCAACTGGTTGTTGGGGCCTTCAATGTTGTCGCCAATCATCGCGCCGCCCACCAGACCAATCAGGGTGGCAGCGGCCCGACCGCCGCCGTTGCCAATCGCATTGCCCGCAGCGCCTCCGGCCAGTGCGCCCATCAACGCGCCCGCACCCGACTTGGGTGCCTGCGTCATCACGGTTTGGTTGTTGCACACCTGACGCGGCACAGCCACCTGTTGCACCACCGGCGTGCTGGAAATCACCCGCGCCAAAATGTCCATGGCCGATGCCGGCACGGACGCCATGGCGGCTGCGGCGATGGCAGCGCCGACAACTGTTTTAATGCGTATGTTTTTCATGTCTGAACCCCTTTTTTCAGCCGATAAAGCCAGCTGAACCGTTGTGACGAACTGTTGGCACCAAGACAAACCAAGCTGGCATGGCCCAAGCCCGCTGTTCCTGATTTTAGTAAATCAGAGTCGCTGCCAGCCGCAAAAGTTCGCGGGCGCGACTGTAAAGTTTTGAAGTTGGCTCAAGCCTGCTCTGCCCAGGCGGCGGCATCAAACCCCACCGTGATGTCTTCGCCCCAGTCCACCACGGGTCGCTTGATGACGCTCGGGTTCGCCAGCATAAGAGCTTGGGCGCTGGTGGCATCGACCACGGCGGCCTGGGTGGCTGCATCAAACTTGCGCCAGGTCGTGCCTTTTCGGTTCAGCAGCGTTTCCCAGCCAGCAGATGTGCTCCACCGCGCCAGTTCAGCGGGCGGAACGCCTTGCTTTTTGAAGTCATGAAAGCAGTAGGCTAGATGGTGTTCAGTCAACCAGGCGCGGGCTTTCTTGACGGTGTCGCAGTGGGGAATGCCGTAGAGGATGATCATGGCGGCTATTTTTGCATGTTTTTATGTCATAAATGGCTATTGCGCAATGCACACGGGTGCAACCAGCTATTAATTTAGTAGCAATTGAGTATGTTGGCAGGTGCTGGAATAATGAATGACCCCGCTGGCGCTTTGGCGCTGCGCCTGTTTGTGCCAGTTTATTTACCCGATGGAGATTCGATGAATTCTTTGCCTGCGCTTTACCCGCCTATTGAGCCGTTTCGCACCGGCACGTTGGATACCGGCGACGGGCATCAGATTTACTGGGAACTGTGCGGCAACCCGCAAGGCAAACCAGCAGTGTTTTTGCATGGCGGGCCGGGCTCGGGCTGCTCGCCAGACCACCGGCGGCTGTTTGACCCAGCGCGCTATTGCGTGCTGCTGTTTGACCAGCGCGGCTGTGGCCGTTCCACGCCGCATGCGTCGCTGGACAACAACACAACCTGGCATCTGGTCGCCGACATCGAACGGCTGCGCAACTTGCTGGGCGTCGAGCGCTGGCTGGTGTTTGGCGGTTCCTGGGGCAGCGCGCTGGCGCTGGCGTATGCGCAGACGCACCCGGCGCAGGTGTCCGAACTGATCGTGCGCGGCATCTTTACGCTGCGCCGCGCCGAGCTGGACTGGTATTACCAGGAAGGCGCGTCCTGGCTGTTTCCCGACCTGTGGGAAGAATTTTTGGCACCGATTCCGCCCGCCGAGCGAGGCAACCTGATGGCCGCGTACCGCCAGCGGCTGATCGGCAACGACCGGGCTGCGCAACTGGCCTGTGCCCGCAGCTGGAGTGTGTGGGAAGGCCAAACCATCACGCTGCTGCCCGACCCGACCGGCATCGCCAAGCACGCTGAAGACGAGTTTGCGCTGGCCTTTGCGCGCATCGAAAACCATTATTTCGTGCATGGCGGCTGGCTCGAAGAGGGCCAGCTGATCCGCGATGCGGGCAAGCTGGCCGGCATTCCGGGCGTCATCGTGCAGGGCCGATACGACATGGCCTGCCCGACAAAAACCGCCTGGGACTTGCACCGCGCCTGGCCCGAGGCCGATTTCCACCTGATCGCCGACGCCGGCCATGCCTTCAACGAGCCCGGCATCCTGGCGCAACTGCTGGCGGCGACCGACCGCTTCGCTGCTTGACAACGGCGCGCAACGTCAAACGGGCATCGGCGCTTTTCAGCACGGTCTGCCATTCGGCTTTGGCGGACGCAAGTGCGCGCAGCTGCAAGGAAAGAGCGCACCATGCAGTGCCCTTAAATGCGGGTATTCCCCCAGTCTGCGCGACAATGCGCTCTCTATGGAAAATCTCATCACACTAGACGACTGGCTGGCCTACATCGAGCGCCTGCACCCCACCTCCATCGACATGGGGCTGGCCCGCGTCAAGGCCGTGGCCGAACGCATGGGCCTGAAGTTCGACTGCCCCGTCATCACGGTGGCCGGCACCAACGGCAAAGGCTCGACCTGCGCCATGCTGGAAGCGATTTTGATGGAGGCCGGCTACCGCACCGGCGTTTACACCTCGCCGCATCTGGTGCATTTTGAAGAGCGCTGCCGGGTTCGGGGCGATATCGTCAGTGCTGCTGATTTGATAGCTAACTTCGCCCGTGTGGAAAGCGCAAGATGCCAAAATGACGATGAAATATCGCTGACCTACTTTGAATTCACCACGCTGGCGATTTTGCAGTTGCTGGCCGATGCCAAACTTGAAGTCGTGATTCTGGAAGTCGGGCTCGGCGGCCGGCTCGATGCCGTCAATATTCTGGACGCCGACTGCGCCGTCATCACCAGCGTTGACCTGGACCACATGGAGTTTTTGGGCAACAACCGGGAAAGCATCGGTTTTGAGAAAGCCGGCATCATGCGCGCCGGCAAGCCGGTGGTGGTGAGCGACCCGGTGCCGCCGCAAAGCGTGCTGGATCACGCGGCCAGCCTGGGCGCTGACTTGTGGCGCTTTGGCGAGGACTTCAATTTTTCAGGCGACAAGCTGCAGTGGAGCTGGGCGGGCCGGGGCAGGCGCTATGCGGGGCTGGCGTATCCGGCGCTGCGCGGCGCGAACCAGCTGGTCAACGCCTCGGGCGTGCTGGCGGCGCTGACGGCGCTGCGCGACCGCCTGCCCGTTACCGCACAGTCGGTGCGCAATGGCCTGTCGATGGTTGAGCTGCCGGGGCGCTTTCAGATCATTCCGGGCCAGCCGGCGCTGGTGCTGGACGTGGCCCACAACCCGCATTCGGTCGCGGCGCTGACCGAAAATCTTGATGCGATGGGGTTTTACCCGTGTACGCATGCGGTGTTTGGCGCGATGGCCGACAAAGACGTGGCCCCCATGCTGGCGCGGGTCGGGCCGCTGGTCGATAAATGGTATTTCACCGATTTGCCCACGCCCAGGGCGGCCACCGGCGAAGCGCTGCAGGCCAAATGGCAGGCCGGCAACACCCGCGCAGACGTGACTGCCACTGCTTACAAAACGCCCGAGTCAGCGCTGGCTGCAGCGGTCAAAGCGGCCAACCCCGCTGATAGAATTGTGGTCTTTGGCTCGTTCTACACCGTGGGCGGCATCCTGAAGAACGGCGTACCGCGTCTTTCAGCGCCGCATCTTTCCTCCTGACGTCGAACCCACCGCCTGCGCCATCCTTGGGAAGCACCCTGCAACCTCTCTGGCCTTTAACGCAATCCCCCTCACACCATGCCGTTTTTCAAGTTCCGTCGGGGCGATGCCGCATCAGCCCCTTCTGCCGGTCCAGCCACCCAGGTGCAAAGCGTGGAAGTCCTGCGCAAACGTGCCAAGCAGCGCCTGATTGGCGCGTCGGTGCTGGTGCTGATGGGGGTGGTGGGGTTTCCGCTGGTGTTTGACACCCAGCCCCGGCCTATTGAGGACGATATTCCGATTGAAATACCCGGAAAAAAAGCGCTCAAGCCGCTGGTGATTCCGGCTTCTCCTGCGCCCGCCGCTTCACCGCGCGCCGCACGGACAACCGCGTCTGAAAAAGTGGCCGCCGCCGCCAGTCTGTCGCCGCGCGAAGAGATTTTTTCATCAAGACCAGTCCCTGCGCCCACTGATTCAGCGCCTGCAGCTATTAAAAAAGAAGCAAAACCTGAGCACAAGCCTGCGGTAAAACCCGAGCCGAAAGCCGAAGTCAAGCCGGCCGTCAAGGCCGAAACCAGTACGCCGCCCAAAAACAATACGGCCAGCGACGACGGTGCCCGGGCCAGAGCCCTGCTTAACGGCACGGCTGCGCAGCAGGCTTCCAAACCCGCTGCAGTAGCCAAGCCCGCAGCCACAGAGGAAACCAAAGCCTCCGCAGCAGAAACCAAAGGCCGCATGGTGGTGCAGGTGGGCGCTTTTGCCGATGCCGCCAAGGCGGACGAAACCCGCCGCAGGCTCGAAGGGGCGGGTCTGAAAACCTACACCCAGGCGGTCGATACCAAAGACGGCAAGCGCATCCGGGTGCGTGTCGGGCCGTTTGCCACCAAGTCAGAAGCCGAAAAAGCGGTCAACAAGATCCGCTCGCTCGATCTGCCGGTTGCGATTTTGAGCTTCTAGTCGCCTGGCCGCTTTGTGACGGGGTTTGACTTGATTTTGACGGGGGTGCTGGTCTTTTCCCTGTTGCTGGGCGCCTGGCGCGGGCTGGTGTATGAGGTGCTGTCGGTGCTGGGATGGGCCGCTTCTTTTTATGCCGCGCAATGGTTTGCGCCGCAAGTGGCCACCTGGCTGCCGCTGCAGTCGACTTCAAATACGCTGCGCTATGCAGCGGCGTTTGTGCTGGTCTTTATTGGGGCGTTGTTTGTGGCGGGGTTGCTGGCGGCGTTGGTGAAAAAGCTGGTGGACGCCATCGGTCTGCGTCCCGTAGACCGCACGCTGGGTGCGGCTTTTGGCGTGCTGCGCGGCGTGATCATGCTGCTGGCCGCGACGGTGGTCATCAACATGACGGCGTTGAAGTCCAGCGACTGGTGGCTGGCGTCCAAAGGCGCGCCAGTGTTGACCGCCACGCTCGACAATCTGAAGCCGCTGCTGCCGGAACAGTTTGCAAATTATCTGAATTAGCTGAACAAGTCAGCTGTATGCGTTGTCTGAATTTGAATTTATCTTGAGAGTCAATACATCATGAACGGATCACCATGTGCGGCATAGTTGGAATCGTCAGCAAAGCGCCGGTTAACCAGTTGATTTACGACGGTCTGCTGTTGCTGCAGCACCGGGGTCAGGATGCCGCCGGCATCGTCACCCAACAAGGACGCAAGTTCTACATGCACAAGGCCAAGGGCATGGTGCGGGACGTGTTTCGCACCCGCAACATGCGCGCGCTGCCGGGCAATGTCGGCCTGGGTCAGGTGCGCTACCCGACGGCGGGCAATGCTTTCAGCGAAGATGAAGCGCAGCCGTTTTACGTCAATGCGCCGTTTGGTCTGGTGCTGTCCCACAACGGCAATCTGACCAATGCGGTCGAGCTGAAAGCCGAGCTGTTCAACACCGACCACCGCCACATCAACACCGACAGCGACTCTGAAGTGCTGCTCAATGTGCTGGCGCACGAGCTGGAAAAAACCACGCGCGGCCTGCCGCTGACGCCCGCCGACGTGTTTTCCGCCGTGCGCGGCGTTCACAAGCGCATCAAGGGTTCTTATGCCGTGGTGGCGTTGATTGCGGGCCACGGCTTGCTGGCCTTTCGCGACCCGTTCGGTATTCGCCCGCTGTGCATGGGCCGTGGCCGCAACGGAGACAGCGACACCGTCATGGTGGCCAGCGAATCGGTGGCGCTCGAAGGCACCGCGCACCAGTTCGAGCGCGACATTGCGCCGGGCGAAGCGGTGTTTGTCGACCTGGACGGCGCGGTGTATGCCGAGCAATGTGCGGCCAACCCCCAGCTCAAGCCCTGCATTTTCGAGTTTGTGTATCTGGCGCGCCCCGACTCGGTGCTTGACGGCATTTCGGTCTACCAGGCGCGCCTGAACCTGGGCGAAACGCTGGCCAAGCGGGTCGTTTCCACCGTGCCGCCGAACGAGATCGACGTCATCATTCCGATTCCCGAATCCAGCCGCCCCAGCGCCAGCCAATTGGCGCACCTGCTGGGGATTCCGTACCGCGAAGGCTTTGTCAAAAACCGCTACGTGGGCCGCACTTTCATCATGCCGGGGCAGGGCGTTCGCAAGAAATCCGTGCGCCAAAAGCTCAACGTGATTGCCAGCGAGTTCAAGGGCCGCAACGTGCTGCTGGTCGACGACTCCATCGTGCGCGGCACCACTTCCAGAGAAATCGTGCAGATGGCGCGTGACGCCGGTGCGCGCAAGGTCTATCTGGCCAGCGCCGCGCCGCCTGTGCGTTTTCCGAATGTCTATGGCATCGACATGCCGACGCCCAATGAGCTGGTCGCGCACAACCGCAGCGTGGAAGAAATCCGACAGGAAATCGGCTGTGACGCGCTGATTTATCAGGATGTCGAGGGTATGAAACGCGCTATCCGGGCGCTGAATCCGGCGCTCAATGGCTTTGATGCGTCCTGCTTTGACGGTATTTATGTGACCGGCGACGTGACCGCCGAAACCATCGCCGCGATGAATTCGGCGCGCGCCGACACGGCTGAAAAAATTGGCGAAGACAGTGATGTCGATGTGTCGCGCCTGGCGCTGCCCAACCCGCAGGAAGCGTGAAGATGACGACCCGAAAATTGCCTGACAACTTGCACCGCGACACGCTGGCCGTGCGCGTTGCCGTGGACAAAAGCCAGTACGGCGAAAACTCCGAAGCGCTGTACCTGACCAGCAGTTTCGTGCAGCCTGACGCCGAAACGTCGGCGCGGCGCTTTGCCGGCACCGAAGAAGGCTTCACCTATTCGCGCACCTCGAACCCCACAGTGGCCAGCTTCGAGCAGCGTTTGGCGGCACTTGAAGGCACCGAAGCCGCGATTGGCGCGTCCAGCGGCATGGGCGCGATTCTCATGATGTGCATGGGCCTGCTCAAGTCGGGTGACCATGTGGTGTGCTCGCGTTCCGTGTTCGGCTCGACGCTGGGGCTGATTGGCAACCTGTTTGGCAAGTTCGGCGTTGAAACCACCTTTGTCTCGCAAACCGATATCGCTGAATGGCGCACCGCCTTGCGGCCTTCTACCAAGCTTTTGTTTGCCGAAACACCGACCAACCCGCTGACCGATGTGTGCGACATCCAGGCGCTGGCCGATCTGGCGCACAACGCCGGGGCGCTGCTGGTGGTCGACAACTGTTTTTGCTCGCCAGCCTTGCAGCGACCGACCGAGATGGGCGCCGATCTGGTGATCCACTCGGGCACCAAGTACCTTGACGGTCAGGGCCGGGTGCTGGCGGGCGCGATTTGCGGCTCGCAAGCCTTGATCGGTGGCGTGTTTGCCCCGGTGGTGCGCACCGCCGGCATGGCGCTGTCGCCCTTCAATGCGTGGGTCGTGCTCAAGGGCATGGAGACGCTGAGTTTGCGCATGCGCGCGCACAGCAGCGGTGCGCTGGCGCTGGCGCAGTGGTTAGAGACGCAGCCCGGCGTGGCGCGTGTTTACTATCCCGGCTTGGCATCGCATCCGCAGCATGAACTTGCCATGCGCCAGCAGTCGGGGCAGGGCGGTGGCGTGGTGTCGTTTGATGTACGGACCACGTCGCCCGAGTCCGCGCGCAGCAACGCTTTTCATGTCGTTGACAGCACGCTGGTGTGCAGCTTCACGGCTAATCTGGGCGACACCAAAACCACCATTTCCCACCCCGCCACCAGCTCCCACGGACGCCTGAGCGAAGACCAGCGGCAGGCCGCCGGCATTGGCCAGGGGCTGATCCGCGTCGCGGTCGGGCTGGACCATATCGACGACATCAAGGCCGACTTGTTGCGCGGCCTGCACACATTGGCTTGAAGTTCACATGACCCAAAAAACCCGCACCCGTTTCGCACCGTCGCCCACCGGCTTTATTCACCTGGGCAATATCCGCTCGGCGCTGTATCCGTGGGCCTTTGCGCGCGCCACCGGCGGCGATTTCATCCTGCGCATCGAAGACACGGATGTGGAGCGTTCCAGCCAGGCCGCCGTCGATGTGATCATCGAAGGCATGCGCTGGCTGGGCTTGGACTACGACGAAGGCCCGTTCTACCAGATGGAGCGCATGGAACGCTACAAGGCCGTGCTGGCCGAGATGGTGGCCGGAGGTCATGTCTACCCGTGTTACATGAGCATGGCCGAACTCGACGCCCTGCGTGAAACGCAGATGGCCGCGAAGGAAAAACCCCGCTACGACGGCACCTGGCGACCCGAGGCCGGCAAGACGCTGCCGGCGATTCCCGAAGGTGTGCAGCCCGTATTGCGCTTCAAGAATCCACAAGGCGGCGCGGTGGTCTGGGACGACAAGGTCAAGGGCCGGATCGAAATCAGCAACGACGAACTCGACGACCTGGTAATCGCCCGGCCCGATGGCACACCGACCTACAACTTCTGTGTCGTGGTCGACGACATGGACATGGCCATCACGCATGTGATTCGCGGCGATGACCATGTCAACAACACGCCGCGCCAGATCAACATCTTCCGCGCGCTGGGCCGGGAGATTCCGGTCTATGCCCATCTGCCCACCGTGCTGAACGAGCAGGGCGAAAAAATGAGCAAGCGCAACGGCGCCAAGCCAGTGACGCAATACGCCGCCGAAGGCTATCTGCCTGATGCGATGGTCAACTACCTGGCGCGCCTGGGCTGGAGCCACGGCGACGACGAAATCTTCAGCCGCGAGCAGTTTTTGCAGTGGTTCAACCTTGACCATCTGGGCAAAAGCGCCGCGCAGTTCGACGAAGCCAAGCTGCGATGGGTGAACGCACAGCACCTGAAGGCTATGGCGGATGAGGTACTGGCGGGGCTGGTCCAGCCTTTCCTGGCGCATGAGGGCGTGACTGATGCGGATCCCGCCTGGCTGGCGCGTGGCTGCGCGCTGTTCAAGGATCGTTGCAGCACGCTGGTCGAGCTGGCGGGCTGGCTGAAACTGCTTGTCACCGGCGGGCAGCCCAGTGCTGAGGATGTCAGCAAGCATGTGACCGAGGCGGTGCGGCCTGCGCTGGCCAGGCTGTCCGATGCGCTGGCGGTTTGCGAGTGGAACAAAGCCGCGATTGCTGCCGCCATCAAGCAGGTGCTGCTGGACACCGGCCTGAAAATGCCGCAGCTGGCCATGCCGGTGCGCGTGTTGCTTTTGGGAACGCCACAAACGCCGTCACTTGATGCTGCAGTGGAACTCATGGCGCGAGAAAAAGTGATCTCCAAATTGAATTTAGTTTGAAAATTTCAAAAAGGCCAATTTTTTTCGCTATAATTTGAGGCTCGACAGGTTACTAAGAAATTAGCGACATTGGGGGTATAGCTCAGCTGGGAGAGCGCTTGCATGGCATGCAAGAGGTCATCGGTTCGATCCCGTTTACCTCCACCAACTGTCGGAAAGTTTTTGAAGTTTTGTTGCAGGCCCTCAAAAGTCTGCGCCGGAAGTCACCAGGTTAAGACCCCATCGTCTAGAGGCCTAGGACACTACCCTTTCACGGTAGGTACCGGGGTTCGAATCCCCGTAGGGTCGCCAAATTTTTTCGCTGCAAGGCGAAAAAGCCAAGCACAAGTATGTCAAGCACTTGGCTCGCAGGAGCAAACGCTTTTCTACCAGGAGTGGTAGTTCAGTTGGTTAGAATACCGGCCTGTCACGCCGGGGGTCGCGGGTTCGAGTCCCGTCCGCTCCGCCAGATTGAAGCCCTTGCAATCTCATGAATTACAGGGGTTTTTCTTTTAGGATCATTTTTTGATCTAAAGAGGTTGCTAGAGTTTTTGCATGCTTTTTTTAAAAGCATGCGCCGGAAGTCACCAGGTTAAGACCCCATCGTCTAGAGGCCTAGGACACTACCCTTTCACGGTAGGTACCGGGGTTCGAATCCCCGTAGGGTCGCCAAATTTTTTCGCTGCAAGGCGAAAAAGCCAAGCACAAGTATGTCAAGCACTTGGCTCGCAGGAGCAAACGCTTTTCTACCAGGAGTGGTAGTTCAGTTGGTTAGAATACCGGCCTGTCACGCCGGGGGTCGCGGGTTCGAGTCCCGTCCGCTCCGCCAGTCATATGAAAAGCCGTTGTAAGTCATTGATTTACGACGGCTTTTTCATTTTCTGCTGCCCCATTTTCGTTTTGTCGGTGCTACCCCGAAGCCCTTTTGGTGTAGCAGTCGGGTAGCACGTTGGTGTTGCCCCGATGGGGTTTCTTGAACTTGTTCATGGGGCACCCTTATGTCAAATGCCGTCGCTTCACTGCGCCGTGCATCCTTGCGCGACCCCGCTCTGTCCAGTTTGGCTTTGCCGAAATATCTGCACCGGCGCAGTTCCATCTTTTATTTCAAACGGAAAACCCCGGCCGATGTGGTCGATGCGTTCCCCCAGTAGCGGGGCCAGGTTTGGATGTCGCCAGTGTCTTCGTGGAGCCGAACCCCGCACAAACAGGCAACCGCGTCCAGCGCCGGATTTTGCAGCGCATCGCTTGACCCATGATGGTTGCACCGCCATGCAAATGCACCAGTGTTTCCACCCGCAGAAAGCTTTCGTCGATGCTGTAAACCTCAATGTCTGGCGAGAACTCGCGCAGCACGGAGACGACCCGGTTGCTCATATCCCGTACAGCGTGTAATTGGATGACAGTGCCACGATGCCGAGCTGGTGGGCCAGCGCTTTGAGTTTGAACCACGGTGCACCCATCATGACACCGAGTGCTTTGACCTCGTTGCTGCGTGCCACTGCGCAATCGTCATTATTGGAAAGCACCACTACCGGCACGTTGTCCAGGCGCGGATTGAAGGCGCGCTCGCAGGAGTTCTGAATGGTTCTAACTGTTAGTGGTTTGCTTGCGCCTGTGACAACCAGATTTTTCTCCACTAACAGTTTTCGCGAACTGGGAAGGGCAGCCGTGAGGGCAAGCGTCTGGTTTGGAAAATAGGTTCTGAGAAAATCGTCGGCAGCTTTCCCATTCATGTCATCAAGGACGACAGCTTCGCATCCATGTCGATCACCTGCTCAGAAAGCAACTCGAGCGACTCGTTGGCCAACACTTTGCCCCCTGCGAAGCTCCAGAGCGCGGCGTCCCGGCGCTCAAGCAAGCTTCGGATTTCTTTCATGCAGATCCGGACAACCGACTCCACCACGGTATCCACGTCCGGATGGCCCGTGTCCAGCTCAATTTGCTCAAGCAATTCAGCCGTGGTCTGGGCACTAAGCATCAAGTCCCCTGTCACCCAGCTATTGACCGTGAACAGCGAGACTGGGACGCCTTTCACATCGAAGCCTATGGTCAGCAAGTGGCGCGTGTTGGGATTCTCGGCGCCGCCATCAAGTCTTCCAAATTCAAGCTCTCGGGCGGAGCGCAGTCGGCGCGACCATAGCTTACGTCTGGCGAACAAATGGATGTGGCCATGCTCGGACGCCCCAGGCCGGTCCTCGGGCGAATGCGAGTGATAGAACCACTGAAATCCGCTGGACAAATCGATCGCATCGTCCTCCGGATAGTGCCCCCATTGCCTGGGCAGATCACCATCCAAAAGGCTTCCAAACAGATGTTCCCTGCGCTGGGCAAGGCTGGCATACGTTTCAAGCAAACGGGAACCCGTCGCGACTTGCGCGGCGCGGCTTGCCGCTCTGGATGATCGGCTCTCTTTACGCATCAGTTCTTGGGAGCGCACTTGGGCGTGCATTTCGGGGCGCATTTGGCCATGCACTTGGGAGCGCACTTTGCACCGCATTTAGCCGCGCACTTCTTGGCCCCGCACTTTGCGGGTTTGGCGCAGCACCTGGGCGCGCATTTGCCGCAACATTTGGACATGCCAGCCTTCGGCTTGCACTTGGCGGCGTCCTTCATGTCTTGGGCGGCGGCTGGTAGAGCCAACGTGGCGGCAGTCAGAGCGGCCAGAGATGCCAGTTTCAATGATGTTTTCATGGATGTTCCTCAGTAGTGGATGGATCGAGGCCGCGATTGGCTTCCTCGGCAACTAAGAGGCATCAACCAGACGGATCGGTTCGCGCCGAATGAAAAAAAGTTCGAAAAACGCAGCAAGCGTAAGAAAACGCCACTGAAACCGACCCATTGCAAATATTTTTTCAAACCCGCGAACCGTTTGGGCTCCGAAACCCCTCTTAGTGGGCAATCAACCTCAAAGGACTGCCATGACCCACCACGTTTCAACGCTATTAGCCGTTTTGATCGCCTCGTTTGGCTTTGCCGCATCTGCCTCGGCTGCGGACGAAACGGTCAGGCCCGCGGGCTACAAGCCCATCACAGGTGACGCCAAGCTGGGAGAGAAGCTCTTCAATGACACCAAGCTCTCGACCAATGGCATGTCCTGCGCGTCCTGCCATGCCAACCACGGCGCGTTCTCGGCCTCGTTTGCCAAACCCTATCCCCACACCGTCGCCATGGCTAAGGACCAGTTGGGCCGCAAGACAATCCACCTGGACGAAATGATCCAAGCCTGCATGGTCATGCCCATGGCCGCCAAGCCGCTTCCTTGGGATTCCAAGGAGCTGGCAGGCCTCACCGTTTATGTGCAGACGCTGCAAAAGACTTTCAAACCTTCCCGTTAACCCACCAGGAGACTTCCCATGAAATTCGCAAAAACCATTCTCACCATCGCTCTCACCTCCTTGGCATTCATGGCCATGGCCGGAGACATCAAGCCCTTCAGCCAACAGGAATTCGACCAGCTCACGAAGGCGGGCAAGCCCGTCGTGCTCGACATCAGCGCGCCATGGTGCCCCACCTGCAAGGAGCAAAAGCCCATTATTGACGGCTTGATGAAGCAGCCCGCCTACAAGGATGTGACACTGCTGACCATCGACTTCGACAGCGCCAAGCCCACACTCAAGCAATTCAAGGTCGCCATGCAAAGCACGCTGGTGGCCTTCAAAGGCGAGAAGGAAGTGGGCCGCTCGGTCGGTGACACCACGCCCGCAGGCCTTGAGGGCCTCATCAAAAAGACGGTGAACTGATGGAGTTCGGGCTTGGCTCCTACGGATTTGGTTTCCTGGCAGGGCTGCTTTCGACGCTATCGCCTTGCGTTTTGCCCATCATTCCGATTCTGCTGGGCTCGGCCACCAATGCCCATCCGAGGGCGCCGCTGGCGCTCGCGGGCGGGCTGGCTCTTTCCTACGCCGTCATCGGAACCGCTCTGGCATGGGCGGGCTCCGCGCTGGGACTGGACATCTCCATCTTTCGCGGAATCGGAGCCGCCATTTTGGGTTTGCTGGGCTTGGTCTTGATGTCGGGAAGTCTCCAGCAGCGGTTTGCAGCGGCTACCTCCGGCATTGGAGACGCGGGCAACAGCTTGATTTCACGGATGCGACTGGACGGCCTGTGGGGACAATTCGCGATTGGCCTGGTGCTTGGCGTGGTGTGGAGCCCTTGCGTAGGGCCGACTTTGGGCGCTGCCGTAGTTCTGGCCAGCCAAGGCTCACAACTCCCCCAGGTCGCCTTGCTCATGGGAATTTTTGGCCTCGGTGCGGCTCTACCCGTTGTCGCGCTGGCCTACGTCTCACGCGGCGCCATGCTCAAGATGCGTGGAAAGCTCATGCAGGCTGGCAAGACCGGCAAGACGATCTTGGGCGCAATCATGATCGCGCTGTCGGTGTTGATCTTGACCGGAGCCGACAGGCCTATGGAAGCATGGTTGGTAGAGCACTCGCCCGCTTGGCTCACCCAACTGACAACCCGGTTTTAATAGGCGGTGCCCCACATTGAAACGCAGCAAGGAATTGCCATGAACATCAAAGCCATCGCATTCGACACCGGAGGAACGGTTATCGACTGGCACTCGGGCATAAGAGACGCATTTGCGGCCATCGGGGAAAAGCATGGCGTGGCAAGGGATTGGGCGTCGATTGCGAATCAATATCGGCGTCTGGCGATGAAGGGCATCGTTGGGCAATCGCGGCCCGACTTCAACATGGACGACGTTCACTATAGCGTTTTGGATGAGGTGCTCGAGTCCCACGATCTTTCGGTTTTTTCAGAGAACGACCGCAAGTCGATTGCCCACGCGTGGCACCAGCTCGCGACGTGGAGCGACTTCGCCCGCCCTCTGCGTGATATCCGAGAGCTGGTCCCGGTGGTTTCCTTCACCATGCTGCCGTTGTCGCTGGTTGTGGATGTGTCCCGGTTCAACGGCATTTCCTGGGACGCTGTGATCTCCTGCGAAGCCATTGGCTACTACAAACCTGATCCCCGCGCATACCTGCAGGCCTCGAAATGGCTGGCGGTCGCCCCCGAAGACATTCTGATGGTGGCCTGCCATAACTTTGACCTCAATGCCGCGCGGGCATGCGGCTTCAAGACCGCATTTGTCAGACGCCCCAGAGAGTGGGGCCATGAGCCGCCACCGGAGCCGACGCCCCACCCCGATTGCGACTTTGTCTTCGATGGATTCGAGGAGCTGGCCAGGGCCGTTCGGTCGATTGCAGCCCCAGTGCCGCCATCTCAAAGAAATTGAAATCCCGCTTCAAATTTAGTTTTCTGCAAATCGAAAGGAATCCCATGCTACTACTCTCCGCACTGCGCAATTTTGCCTCCCTCGCCCTCTGCGCTGCATCTCTGTCCACAGGGTCGGCCATGGCCGATCCGCTGAGTATCCAGGCCACCATGGTCCCCAAGGAGCAAATCAAGCTCGACTTCAAGGACGGAACGGGACACTTTGTGCTGATGGTCAAGCGCGAAGGCCAAGCTGCGGGAACGGGATTGCTCGACGGCGCTCAAATCGTTGAATTCGGCCGCCATGACATCCTCCCCGGCGTCTCGGGAGACCCCAGCGGCTATTTGGTTGCCACCAAGGGCGAAAGCAATGTCGCCTACATCAAGTGGACCGTGCGCGCTATCTTCCTGCCAGGCAAAGATGGGAAGCCCGAACTCAACGACAACGGCTTTTGGGAAGTGGTCTCCGGCACCGGCAGTTTCAAGGGATTGAGGGGCGCGGGCACGCTGCACATCAAGGCGGCAAACCCCACCGACCGAATCTTCAAGCTTGAGGGCGAGCTCGTTTCGCAGTAGAAATATTTTTTGCAGCCGCGAACCGTTTCGCCTCGCTGGCCCCTCTTATAGATAAGGCCCAATAAAGTTTGAATTTTGTATGATTTTTTTGATCAAACCTTTATGGAAAAAGAAGACGCAAGAAGCCAGACACTGGAGCGCCTGCACGAGCGGCGCAAGCAAGTCGTGAGGCTGCACAAACAAGGCATCAAGATCATGCAAATCGTGCCGATGACGGGACTGAGCTACCCGACGGTACGCTCGGCTATTGATCTGTTTGAATCGGGCGGCTGGAGTGCGGTCAAGCCTAGCCTGCGCGGGCGCGCCAGAGGCGATGGCCGGGTGCTCAGTCAAGTGCAAGAGGACACCATCCAGCGCTTGATCATTGACACTCGGCCCGAACAACTCAAGATGGACTTTTATCTCTGGAGCCGGGCCGCAGTAGGCCAACTCATAAGCCAAGAGTTTGGCATCACACTGCAAGTGTGCAGCATCGGCAAATACCTCACGCGCTGGGGTTTTACGGCGCAAAAGCCCGTCAAGCGCGCCTACGAGCAAAGCCCGGCGGCAGTGCAGGCTTGGCTGCAAGGCGAGTATCCGGCCATTGAGCAACGCGCAAGAAGCGAGGGCGCTGAAATTCACTGGGGCGATGAAACAGCTTTGGTCAACACCGACGTGCGCGGCAGGAGCTTTGCGCCAGCGGGCAAAACCCCGGTAGCCATGGCTGTGGGCGGCACCCGCCACAAGCTCTCGATGATCGCCACAGTCACCAATCAGGGCAAGGCACGCTGGATGATCATTGATGAGGCGTTTGATGCCGACAAGCTCATTGAATTTTTGCAAGCCTTGATCAAGGATGCAGGCAAAAAGGTGTTCCTGATACTGGACAACCTGCGGGTGCATCACAGCAAGCTCGTCAAGGCCTGGGTAGCTGAGCGGCGTGATCAGATTGAGCTTTTTTACTTGCCCAGCTACAGCCCGCAACTCAACCCTGAGGAGCGACTCAACGCCGATCTGAAGCAGGAAATGGGCAAGCGCGTGCCCGTCAGGACTAAGGCTAAATTACGTGAGGCTGCCAACGATCACATGACGATGCTCGAGCAAAACCCCGAGCGGGTGATGAGCTACTTCCAGGATCGTCGGGTTCACTATGCGGCTTAAAACTTCACAGGGCCGGATCAATAGTTGGTGAGGATGGTCCTCGACACAAACAGTTCAAAGGAGATCAATATGTTCTACGTCAAAAATGTCCCAACCTGGGAGCGCATACTTCGAGTCTTGATGGGCATGGCAGGCCTTGCCTTCGCCGCAATGAACTGGGGAGTTTCTGGCATGGCCGTCGGCATCGGCGCCATGGGCGCGATGCTCGCCATGACCGGGCTCTTCGGCTTTTGCCCGATGTGCGCCATGGTGGGCCGCAAGCTCGACAAAGGAGCGTAAAACATGGCAGTCAGCGCAGCCGATCGCAACAACCTCATCTTGGCTGCCCAGACGGGCGACCCGGCTGCGATCGGCCGCCTACTGGCCGTGTGCCAAGCCGATGCCCGCCGCTATGCCCACAAGCATTGCCACGTTAGCGACGTGGACGATGCCGTTCAGGAATCGCTCTTGATCATTTCCCGAAAGGTCAAGGGACTCAAAGCCGCCGCAGCCTTCTCCGGTTGGCTCTTCACCGTCATCAAGCGCGAGTGCCGCAAGCTTGAGCGCATGATGTTCAAGACCGATTCCCTCGACGAGGACTTGGCCGAGCATCAGTTGCTATGCAAGACCGACAACGACTTGCGGATCGACCTTGCCGCAGCCCTTGAATCGCTCCCCGCCCATTACCTCGAAGTGGTGCTGCTGCGCGACTTCGAAGAGCTCACCATCGCCGAGATCGCCGAGCGTCTTGGCGAGCAGGTCGGCGCCATCAAAAGCCGACTCCACCGCGCCCGCGAGCTTGTGCGCGAATACATGATCGGCCCGCAAGCCTCTCCCAAATAATTGAAAGCGACATAGGCGGTATAAATACGCAAAGCGCAAGGAGCCTTCATGGACGACAAGCAGCATTGGGAAAAGGTTTACCAAACCAAGCAACCGGACAACGTGAGTTGGTTCCAAAAACACGCCACGCGCTCGCTTGAAATCATCCGCTCCGTCGGAGCCACGCCCGATTCAAGCATCATCGACGTGGGCGGCGGCGCCTCCACTTTGGTTGATGACCTGTTGGCCGATGGCTTTCGGAATCTCTCTGTCCTCGATTTTTCCGTCAGCGCGCTCGAAGTCGCCCGAACCCGGCTCGGCGCCAAGGGTGATCCCGTTCATTGGATTGTTGGCGACATCCGCGAAGTGTCCCTGCCCGCTCAAAGTTTCGACATATGGCACGACCGAGCCGTCTTTCACTTCCTGACCGATCCGAAGGATCGAGCGGCTTATGTCTCGCAGGTAATGAAGGCCGTGAAGCCCGGCGGCCATGTGATCGTCGCGACCTTCGCGCCCGACGGCCCCGAGCAATGCAGCGGGCTGCCGGTGGCAAGGTATGCCCCCGGAGAACTCCATGGTCAATTCGGGCCAAGCCTCGAACTACTGGCGCATGCCAGCGAAGAGCACGTGACGCCTTGGGGGGCGGTGCAGCACTTCGTCTATTGCCATTGACTCAAACTTCATTGAGGAACGATACATGACCTGCGCGATTCCACCCGAAAACTCCCGAGCCTTCCTGACTCGTTCGACTTTGACTTGCCCCGAATGTGGTCATGCGGAAGAGCTCGAAATGCCGACCGATGCCTGCCTGTTCTTTCACGAGTGCCGCGCGTGCCATGCGATGCTACGCCCCCAGCCGGGCGACTGCTGCGTCTTTTGCAGCTATGGTTCGGTGAAGTGCCCGCCCATGCAGCAGGCTCGCGCATGATGCAGATTTGGCGGGCGATGCGGACCCGGCCTATTGCCGCCAACGCGCTGCGGATTGCGCTGTTTGTCGGCACCGCGCTGAACCTGATCAACCAAGGCGGCACCATCCTTTCCCGCTCGGGCGTGTCATGGGTTCACCTTGTTCTGAACGATGCCGTTCCCTATTGCGTTGCCAGCTACAGCGCGGCCAATAATCAAATCTCGCGGGACAAGGACCGCATGGGATGACGGAGCCGCTCGACCACCTGTTGACTCAGTTCTCCCTGCGTGCAGGCGTCTTCTACACGGGCAACCTCTGCGGTCTGCATGATTTCGAGCGCGACGAGTTGCGCGGCCATCTCCATTTGGTCAAAAGCGGCCCCGTCCAATTGATCGAGCCTGGTAAAGCCGCCATCGTGATTGAGCGCCCCACCCTGGTTTTCTTGCCCCGTCCTCAAGCCCATCGGCTCTTGGCGGATGAGCGGGCAGGCGCTGATGTCGTCTGCGCCACTGTGATGCTCGGAGGCGGCGGCAGCAATCCCATCGCCGACTCTTTGCCCGACACGGTCATGATTGAGCTTGGGCAGATGGATGGCATTGAAGAAATCCTTGGCGTGATGTTCGCGGAGGCCTTTGACGACCGCAGCGGCCGGCAGGCCGTCCTCGATCGTCTGTGCGAGGTCTTGATGATTCGCATGCTGCGCCATTGCCTGGAACAGGGAACGACTCATGGAGGCGTGCTGTCTGGCTTGGCCGACCCCAAGCTCTCCAAAGCCCTGGAGGCCATCCACCGCGAGCCCGCGCGCGATTGGGACCTGCCGTCCATGGCCGCAAAGGCCGGGATGTCGCGTGCGCGTTTTGCCGACCGCTTCCGCGAAGTCGTCGGCAAGCCTCCTGCGGACTATTTGGCTTCGTGGCGAGTGATGCTTGCCCAACGCCTGCTGGCCCGTGGCCATCCCGCAAAGTCGGTGGCCGTGGATGTGGGCTATGGGGGGTCGAGCGCCTTGCACCGGGCGTTCGTGCGCAAGCTGGGCGTGTCGCCCTCGGAGTGGCTGCGGCGGCAAGCTGACATCGAGTGAGCGCAGAAGAAACGGCTTGGCAGGACGCCAGGCCATCGCTCTGAGACGTTTGGCCAACTTTGCTGGCGCTGATTTTCCTACGATGAACTTGCGTTGATTGGCGGCTCGACCGAGCCAACAGCAACCCAATAACTTAACCATCCAAGGAATCTCATGTCTTACCTCAAAACCCTCACCGCCGTAGACCACGCCAGTGCTCAAGGCTTGCAAAAGGAGTTGCTCGATACCGCCAAAAAACAGGTCGGCTTCATTCCCAATATGTATGCCAACATGGTCAATGCCCCAGGCGTCCTGAGCACTTACTTGCACGGCTACGGACTCTTTCGCGTAACCGTCCGACGAACACCATTCTTGCGCCGGGTTGATGAGCCGGGCAGTATCCGGGGAGTTGCCCACCACGATGGTGTGCACTTAACCCGG